>NZ_JASPJU010000001.1:0-302452 GCF_030232435.1 Corynebacterium sp. MSK012 | reverse complement strand
ATTCAACACACAAAGTGTGAATTACAGGGTTTTTGCTCGCGTCCGTTATTCAGTGTCTGGCATGACACCACCCACCCGTTGTGGTGGGGATGGGTTGTTGCCTGGTTTTTGTCGGTGGTGTTAGCGGTGGGGTCACGCCCGGTCCCATTCCGAACCCGGAAGCTAAGTCCACCAGCGCCGATGGTACTGCACTCGGGAGGGTGTGGGAGAGTAGGTCGCCGCCGGCATAATAATCTTGTTTGTGGGTCGTGGTTGCCTTGCCCCTTGTGTGGGGTTGGGTGCTGCGGCCCACTTTTGTGCCCACGAGTAAACAACATTAACTAGCGTTTTAATGCGACATTTTTTGTTCGTTTGCTCATTCCTATGTGGCACGCTTCGTCGTCGCCGTTTTAATTGCTCGACTCAGTCGGCTGTATCTTGGAATTCATGCGAGTGGGAATCGTGACTGGAGCATCTCGGGGCATAGGCGCCGTCTTTGCCGATAGACTTGGGCAGCTACGTCCAGACCTAGATGAAATTTGGTGTGTTTCTCGTAGCTACAACGATGATTCTTCCGGTGAAGACGCTGAGTTCTCGCAGAGGCAAGGTCCTCGTCTTCGATATCTTTGTCTAGATCAGTCCGATGATGATTTTGGCGATAAACTCCGGAATCATGTTGACCGCCATCACGCGACGATAGTTTATTTAATCCTCAATGCCGCGTATGCGAATTATGGCGATGTTAAAACCCAGGATTTTTCGCAGGCTGATCAAATGATACAGACGAATATTCGCGGTACGGTCGCAGCGGTTTACTCGCTAAACGATTTATTCGAAAAGAACGGCCACATCATTTTCGTTTCATCGATCTCAGCTGTAGCACCAACTCCAGGGCTGGCGGTGTACACAGCATCGAAAGCGTTTATTCGGCACTGGGGTATCTGCCTTAGAGAGGAATTGAAACCTAATGGTGTAACTGTAACTATTTGCTACCCGGGAAAGGTTAAGACCAAGGCGCTACGGGACGTCGTGAAGCAGGCGAAGTCGGTGAAGTTGCGTCTTATGCCTGAGCAGAATCTCAGTTATCTGGTGGAGCGCACGTTACGTGCAGCGGAGAGCGGCCGAGCGGAGGTAGCACCCGGCCTATATGGTCTGGTGATGGCTCTATTTAAGGCTGTGCCGAAACGTGTGGTGGCTCGACTGGCGCGGTTAGTTTGAGGCCCTCTAGTTTCGCGGTATCAAACTTTCGTTTAACCCCCTGGGTTTAGTCCATTTAGAAGCCAGTGTTATCTGAGTAGGCTACGAAGTATGCGTAAGTTATTCACAGCCGCTTCGGTCTATCTCGGTCTTGGTCTATTTTCTGGCGTTTTCTATCGTGAATTTACCCGTGCAATGGATTTTGGCGATAAAACGCAGCTCAATACGCTGCACACGCATTTCCTTGTTCTTGGCACGATCTTTTTCTTGGTTGCGCTGGCATTGGATGGTCAATTCAATATTTCAGCTGTCAAGGGCTTTGATCGCTGGTTCATTGTTCAGAATGTCGGCATTGTTTGGACGATCGGCATGATGGTGGCAAACGGTATCGTCCACGTTGTTTCAGGCCCGGAGGCCTGGGGTCCGATGTACTCGGGAATTGCAGGACTCGGCCACATTATCCTGACGGTTGGCTTTGTGTGGTTCTTTATGCTTCTCAATAAGGCGCTGAAGAATCGTGAACGCGTGGATCGCAAAGCCAACGCAGCCGTATAAATTTCCAGCGGAAATGCGTGAGTCGGATAGCTGATTCGGCCTAGGTAATAAGGCGAAATAGAACCCCGTGCAGAAACTATATCTGCACGGGGCGCTTTCATATAGCGGCGGCTATTCGTCTGCGATAGCGGCCAGAGGTGGTGTCTTCGCGGCCTTCTGACCAGGTCCGAGAGCAGCAATAACGCCTACAAGCGCAGACCCAAGCAGCATGAGAACAACCTGCAGCCACGGTACCGCAATAGTATTCAGGCCCTCATCCTTCAGCACGGTCAGCAGTGACCAGCCAAGGAACAAGCCGAGGACAATACCCACGACTGCGCCGAAAATGGAGATTTCCACAGATTCCAGGCGAATCATCCGGCGAACCCCCGAGCGCTGCAGGCCGACGGCTCGAAGCATGCCAATCTCCTGGCGGCGCTCGACAACTGAGAGCGCGACAGTATTGATAATTCCCAGAATCGAAATGATGACCGCCAGTGCCAGCAGTGCGTACACGATTCCCAGCATGACATCGATAGAGGCATTAGCCAGGCCCGCAAACTCCTTAGCAGTCATCACTTGTACTACGAGGTAGTCCGCAACGGCGTCGCTAAGCTTTTGCTTCATTTTATCCAAGGAGCCGCTGTCTGCCGCGATGGAATCGGAGACATCGACGTAGGTCTGGAAGGGCAACAGGTGGCTGCTCTTGACATATTTATGGGCGGCTTCGTAGGAGACAAAAATCGACTGGCCTGGATCTCTTGTGTCAGCAAAAATGCCGGTGACAGGGAGCCGTGTTATGCCGCCTTTGGAAACTACTGCAAGTTCAGTGTCAACGTTCCAACCATTCTTTTTCGCCGTTGATTCGCTGATGACAATTCCCGCATCTGGCTTGGCTAGATTAAGGGATCCTTGGATGGCGCGAGTGCCGTACCATTTGCCGACGTTGGAGTTGAAAACCGACACATTGCTAGATTCCGGTCCGACTTCAGTTTGTTCGCCGTCGGCAGTCATCATCGTGGCGGCTTCTTCAGGCGGGATCACCAGTAGGGCACCAATCGACAACGTTGCGGTGTCTTCGACGCCACCGATATCCTTCACCGCGTCCTCGACACCAAGAGGCAGGGCCGAATGCGCAGTCAGAGGCGGTGAGAGCACGAAGTCAGCCGTCAGATTGGTCTCTGACCACTCATTGACCGCTTCCTTCATGGACACGCCGAACATGCCGATCACAGTCACCAGCGCAAGTCCGAGCGTCAGTGCAAACGATGTGGTTCCCGTTCTGCGCGGATTGCGGTGAGAGTTCGTTGCCGCAAGCTTGCCGACGGTTCCAAAAGGCGCACCTACGACGCGCCCCAGTCCTCCGATCAGAGGCATGGACAGCGCAGGACCGACAAGCCAGACGGAGGCTACGGCCATCACCGCACCGACACCAACGAAGATGGCGCGAATCTTGGTTTCCGCGTCGTTCCACTGCAATGCCCAGGCAATGATTGCAATAGCAGCGGATGCCAGCACTGCGCCGGTCCACGTCCGAGCACTGAGACTATTGCTGGGTGTTTGGTCCCCAGAGCGCATGGCTTCTACGGGAGGGACTGCGCCAGCGCGGGCCGCCGGTGTCCAGGCGGCAATCATGGTAATTACCACGCCGACAATGAGAGGCACGATAACCGCAACCGGTTCGAATGTCAGGCCGTCGCCGGGCATGGAGATACTCATGGCATCGAGAAGCATGAATAGCCCCTGGCTCAGCCCAAACCCCGTGATTACACCGAGTGCAGAACCGATGAGGCCAACAATGAATGCCTCCAAGAGGACGGACGCAGTGAGCTGTCGTCGTGAAGCACCGAGGGCGCGGAGGAGAGCGAATTCCTTCATGCGCTGAGTGACCAGCATGGTGAAGGTATTGGAGATGATGAAGATGCCGACCAGCAGACCGATGAGCCCGAAAGCGATGAGGAAGTAGTTAACAAAGCTTAAGGCGGAGGAGACACGTTCGGAAGCCTCGTCGGCGAGCTTAGAGCCGGCCTCTACCTTGAGGTCGGGGAACGCAGCCGCGACGTCACGGGTGAGTGCGGCGGCGTCGGTGGTGGAATCGGCAGCGAGGGTGAACATGTCCGCATGTCCGTCTTCGCCGTAGAGCTCGCGCCACTGATTCTGGGTGAAAAAGACTGTGAGATAGCCGGTTTCGTCGATGGAGGTATCAGCGATGCCGACAACCTTCACCGTCGCCCGCTCGAGACGGGTGGCCACCTTGATTTCAGTGCCGACGTGGAGGTTGCCGAGTTCGGCGGTGGTGGAGTTGACGACCACCTCACCTGGTGTTTCCGGCGCGTGCCCCTCGGTAACCGTGACCTTGTTGCCCACCGCTTCGGCCGCTGGATAGTAGGGAAGACCCATCGATGGCGAACCATTGGTTTGAATCGGCTTGCCGTCGGCTCCCGTGGCCGTAATGCTGTTGTTGGGATCGCCAATGTTGAGGGCTCGGACCCCGGGGAAGCTTTCGATTTTCTGCGCGGTTTCTTCGGTGAGAGCACCGGGATTGTCAGCTGGGGCCGTCACCACCACGTCGACACCGTCATAAGCGGTACTCATTGCGCCCTTAAAGGCCTTGTCCAGCGATGATGTGAACACAAATGCGCCGGTGATGAAGGCTGTGCCCAGCACGACCGAAATAATTGTGAGCACGAGGCGCAACTTGTGCGAGGTGATATTACGCCAGGCGACGCGGCTTAGCGTGGAAGACGATGATGCCATGGGGAGAGATGACCTGCCTTCCTAAAGATTCTCAATATCTGCCATGCGCGCCAAAATATCGGCGGGCGTGGGGTTGCGAAGCTCGTCAACCACACGGCCATCCGCGAGGAACACAACACGGTCTGCGTAGGATGCGGCGGTGGCATCATGCGTCACAATGACAACGGTCTGGCCGATGTCATCAACCGCATCGCGGAGAATCGTCAACACCTCACGGGATGAGTTCGAGTCCAAGTTGCCCGTCGGCTCATCGCCAAAGATGATCTCCGGCCGGCTGACAATGGCACGCGCACAGGCGACACGCTGCTGCTGGCCACCGGACAGTTCCGAGGGACGGTGCGTAAGCCGTTCCTTAAGCCCGAGGCGCGTAGTGATTTCCTCGAACCACTGCTTATCCACCTTCCGACCAGCGATATTGATAGGCAGGGTAATGTTCTCCGCCGCCGTCAACGTCGGCACCAAGTTGAAGGACTGGAACACAAAGCCCAGGCGGTCACGCCGCAGCGCCGTAATCTCCTTGTCCGACAGCTTCGACAGTTCCGTCGTGCCGATGTACGCGCTTCCCGACGTCGCGGAGTCCAAGCCGGCCATGCAGTGCATCAATGTCGACTTACCCGACCCGGACGGCCCCATAATCGCGGTGAACTCACCAGCGGCAAAAGAGATATCGACATGGTCCAGTGCAGTAACAGCGGCATTGCCGACACCGTACTTCTTGGTGAGCCCCTCAGCGTAGGCCGCCGCTGGTGGGGCGGAATGCTTCAAAGAAGACTCAGCGGATGATTTGGTGGGGCGTTTTGCATGCTTGGCAGACATGGGGGAGGGGCTCTCTTCTAATTAGATTTGATCAACGGCGAATTAATATCCGGCAGCGAAAGCGGATTGAAAACGCTGCGGCGGGAATGGAACGTTCGTTGTTCCCCAGTCACGGGGTCAGCGAAACTCATTTCAACACAGACCAGGTGCAGGGGCTCCGAGGCATTCTCGGCCTCCAGCGGCAGAATCTCCGGGTAGTACTGGTCACCCAGGATGGGAAAGCCCAGTTCACTCAAGTGCAGCCGCAGCTGATGAGTGCGTCCGGTGATGGGCTTCAATTGCCACAGCGCAACGCGACCCCTGTCGGCAGCGAGGCCGTCGGCGTCCGAAGGCACGTCGACAAGCGAAATGCGCTCGATGATGGTGTGGGCGTTTGGCTCGCCCTCGAGAGTATAAGCCTGCATCTGGCCAGCAATTTTGTGCTGTCGTGTGCGCAATTCCAGTGGGGTCTCGGGCAGGGCTTCGCTGGCCGCGCCAGCGATGGGTGTAGGCGACGTCAGTGCGTGGTAGCGCTTAGTGACTTCCCCCGATGCGAAAAGCCCCTGGTAGGCGCCGCGAACCTCGCGCCGGGCGGTAAAGATGAGCAACCCCGACGTCAGCCTGTCGAGGCGATGCGCGGGAACCAACTCCGGATTACCCAGCTCCCGCCGCAGGCGAACCACAGCAGTTTCCGTAATGTGTCGGCCGCGCGGCATCGTTGCCAAAAACGACGGCTTGTCGACGACCACAAGGTTGTCATCTTGAAAGACAATCGGCATCGGCCCCGCGATTGTGCGCTCCGGTGCCGGGGTGCGGTAAAACCACATTTCCGCGCCGGGCTTCACCATGTCATCTGGACTGTAGGGCACTGAGTTGGCGCGAACGACGAGCCCATCTGCAAAACGCTTGGCCACAGCCGCTTCATCATCGTCTGGGTGGCGGTAGGTTTGACCTGCGATAGCGCCTGCGAGCAGATCCCACGCACGGGTGGGGGCATCGCCACGACGCCCGGGAGCGGCGATGCGGGATGGGTTGAGCCCATTGCGAATGGGCAGTGGCATGCGACGCATACGGCTGACTTTAACAGGTGCCCCGGATTCATCTGGCGGGCAAGCGGAGCTGCTGTGGCAGAGCGGTGTTGGTATCGCCCCTAATGGCGTAGGTGGACAACATTCTGCCCTGTCGGTCGCAACATAATGGGGGTAGGGTGGAGGTGAAAGTAATAAAAGGGTTGGCTCGGAAGAGTTGACTAAATAGCAAAGCTTGTCCATTAAAATGGCGTCCAAGCAGGTGCGATAGGTGTAGCTGCGTTGCGGTCGGGCCGCGGAGAGCCAATTTTTATGGATCGCATAATAAGGAGGCAATCAATGCCAAGGCAGAACATCATTGTGTGCGCGGTCGATGGCTCGGAGGCATCCAAGACCGCCGTCAAGTGGGCCGCTAACACCGCAGTGAAGCGCGGTGAGCCACTCCGTCTGGTCAGCAGCTACTCCATGCCACAGTTCCTCTACGCAGAGGGCATGGTTCCGCCGCAGGAGCTTTACGACGATCTTGAGGCCGAAACCCTGGAGAAGATTAACGAGGCCAAGAAGATTGCCCTCGACTTCGCACCGTCGGTAGATGTCAGCCACCAGATTGAAGAGGGCAGCCCGATTGACATGCTGCTCGACCTGTCTGAGCAGGCAACCATGGTGGTTATGGGCTCTCGCGGTCTGGGTGGGCTCTCTGGCATGGTCATGGGTTCGGTTTCCGCCGCTGTTGTTTCCCACGCATCGTGCCCGGTTGTTGTTGTCCGCGAGGACAACCTGGTCACCGATGAGACCAAGTACGGCCCGGTCGTTGTCGGCGTCGATGGCTCCGATATTTCCGAAAAGGCAACGGAGTACGCATTCCGTGAGGCCGATGCCCGTGGTGCAGAGCTGATTGCAGTTCACACCTGGATGGACATGCAGGTACAGGCTTCTCTGGCCGGTCTTTCTGCAGCTCAGAGCCAGTGGCAGGTTGTGGAAGAGGAGCAGAAGGCTCTGCTCGGCCACCGACTGGAGAAGTACGCTAAGAAGTACCCGGACGTGGCCATCAAGAAGGTCGTTACCCGCGACCGCCCGGTTCGTGCTCTGGCTGATGCCTCGGAAGGCTCGCAGCTGCTGGTCGTCGGCAGCCACGGCCGCGGTGGTTTCAAGGGCATGCTGCTCGGCTCCACCTCGCGTGCACTCCTGCAGGCGGCTGCTTGCCCGATGATGGTCGTCCGCCCGGAGACTGACGCCTAAAGCGCCCTTCGAGGAGGCTGAAAAAAGACGCCGGTGCCGGTCGTGGACGTGCGTTTAGCGCCGAGAACAGAAACCGTTACCGAATATTTATAAGTAGAACCTAGCCGGTTTCCGACATGTCTCGGAGATCGGCTTCGGTTTATATAAATGGGGCCTCTCGTCTGCATAAACCCCGTTTTCATGTAGAAAGTACAGATTCTATAAGGGCTTTCCTATGGTTATCCGACTGTTATCTCGCTAGTTTCCCAGTGGCCGAAATGGCCTGATAGTGCTTGCAGTAGGTGCAAGATATTTTGGAAAGACTTATAGTTGAGTCAGAACGATTTCGGGAAAGGAATATCTATCATGAACGAGATTCTTCTTGCTGCCTCCTTTAGTCCTACTCTGGGCTTCGTTGGTTGGATTATCATCGGTGGTCTTGCCGGCTGGATTGGCTCTAAAATCATGAACACTGATGAGCAGATGGGCATCGTCCTGAATATCGTCGTTGGTATCGTCGGTGGTTTCTTGGGCGGTTGGCTGCTCACCCTGGTCGGCTTTGATGTCGCGAGCGGTGGAATGTTCTTCAGCTTCCTGACCTGTCTGATTGGTGCTGTGATCCTGCTGTGGATTGTCGGCATGATTCAGAAGCGCAAGTAAGCCAAGCAAAACAGCGCGACTATGCACGAAGCGTCGTAACGCGGCTATCTACTGGATAGTGAGCTAGAGCGCGGGGCATCTCATCAACATTGAGATGCCCTTTTTGTTGTGCGGTTGTCGTGACGTTGGCGTTCTGCGATTGTCGTGACATCTGTTGGGGGCGGCAATCATCGCACGCTAAAGTAGGACTAGAGGCTGAAAGACTGACTAGTTTGTTCTTTTACAAAAGCACAGTCGCAGATACGCCTACAATGGAATATCACAGACTATGAACGCCCTGCTCAGTGTTGCGAAAGCAATGACGCGAACGCCGAGATTTGCGAGTAAGCAGCTGATATAACGGGGTGTGACTTTGGAAGGACGAGAGGTACTGCCGTGGCAGAAGCGACAACGGGCAAGGGCGCAAAAGGCGGCCGCGCTTCCTCTCGCCGTCGTAACCGCCCCAGTCCGCGGGAGCGCCTCCTGACATCAGCGACAGCTCTGTTTACAACGGAAGGCATCCGCGTTGTCGGCATTGACCGCATCCTGCGGGAAGCTGATGTCGCCAAAGCCAGCCTGTACTCGTTGTTTGGATCCAAGGACAAGCTGGTCATCGCGTATCTGCAAGACCTCGATGCCAAATGGCGGGAGGCTTGGGAGCAGCGAGTGGCCTCGTTGGATACCCCGGCGGAGAAGATTCTCGCTTTCTTCGATCAGTGTATTGCGGAGCAGCCGGCAATCGACTTCCGTGGTTCACACTTCCAGAATGCGGCTAGTGAATATCCGCGGCCGGAAACGGAGTCGGAGCAGGACATCCGCCAGGCCGCAGCCGATCACCGCTCCTGGGTTTGGCAACAGCTACACACGCTGCTGACTGAAAATGAATCTAGTATGCCGTCTGCTCACGCAAATATGCTGTTGCTCTACCTCGACGGCGGCCTCGCGGGTGCCAAGATGTCCAAGGATCTGAACCCGCTGCAGATGGCGCGCGACCTGGCCCGTGACTTGGTCACGTAAATACCTAATTCCCTTTTTTAACGCGCCCTAGTTCTCGCCTTTTGCTCACGGGCTAATCCCGGAAGCGTTTCCAGTCCGACTCCTTTGAGCCGGTGGCTTTCTTAACCATATTCTTCGTATTCTGGCCGAGCAGCATTCCCAGGTTCTTTGCAATCAGAATTGGTTTCGGCCGCTTCTGCGCCTTTTGTGCTTTCTCGGCTTGTCGTTTCATGTCTGCCCGCACTTTAGCCAGGCCGGGAAGCGGCGGAACTATACCCGAGGAAATCTTCATATCCTGCGTCAGGGACGGCAAATTGTCCTGAGCGCCAGGCCTCATCTGGGTCACCATGTAGCGAACCTTCGCAATTTTCAAAGCCTGGGCATATTCTTCGTCCTGCTTTGCTTTACGACGGTCCCGCGATTCCTTCTCAATAGCGGCATATTCGCTCTTATACTGCTTTATTTTCCACGGAGCGAATGCGGATTTGATATAAAAGCGACGCTTGGCCTGCTTTAACTTCTTCTTTTCTTCCCGCTCCGATTCGTATTCACCCTTTTGGTGGTTTTGCAGAGTTCGGAAATCGTCCGTGAGTGGGTAGGTCTTTTCTACATAGCGGGTGAGAATAATATTTTGGGTCAGTGTCCAGAAGTTATTGGTGACCCAGTAGACAATTAGAGCCACAGGTGTTGGGCCAAAGAACCCCGCGAAGAGGATCATCAGCGGTGCGTAGATAAGCATTACGCGCATGAATTTGCTGAGGAATACACTGACGCTATTGGAATAGTCGAGAGTGCGCTGCAACCGGCGGTAGGAAATGACCAAGTTAAAACCGGTGAAAATGGCCGCTGCCACGATGCCGATAATGCAGAAAGCTAACAGCGAATCATGATTGCCCCCAAGGATTTGTAGTTGCTCCGGGTCCATGCGCAGATACGCGGGTAGAGGCTGCCCCAAGAATGTCGCGCTCAGAAAGTCGGAAATCTCATCCTTAGAGATGAATCCGACATTATGAGACGCAGGCAGTCCAGGCCCCTCAGACGCCCGCAGCATGTGCCTCAGCATGCGAACAAGACCCATAATCACGGGAATCTGGACGAAGAGGGGCGCCAGCATTACGGAGGTCTTAATACCTTCGGCTTTGCGCATTTCCTTGCTGGCAAAGTTTACGTATTGTGGCGAGTTCGGCTCGATGCTCCTGCGGTAGCGCTCCTTGAGTATAAAAAGCTGCGGCCGTAGGTTGGCCGTCTTGCGCGCCGAGATAAATTGCTGGAACGCGAGAAACGCCAGAGCGCCACGCACCGTAAACACCAGCAGGAAGAGAGAAAGCGTCCAGGACAGAGAAGATGGCAGGTGAAACACTGAGGCCAGTAAAAGGTGCCACGCCTTAAGGACAAACGAGACCAGCCAAACAAATGGTTCCAAAATAACCACGGGCCGACTCCTCCATGTCAAGGATAAGAAAAGTAAGACAACCGGATTAGGCCGGTGTGCCAATTCCAGCCGCTATCCTAGCGACTCGAATCACCTGCCCCAACTTTAAAACAGGGCCCCGCTGTGGCGGGACCCTGTCTTTAAGATAGTGAAGCTGGATGACATCCAGTGGAAGGCAAACGAACCTGGGTGAGAACTAGTTAGCGCTCTCGTACTTTTCAATAATGTGCTTTGGCAGCGCACCGCGGTCTGCAACATCCATGCCATTCTCTCGTGCCCACTGGCGAATCTTGCGATTGCGATCACGGGCCTCAGCGGCATTGGGATTAGCGGAAGAGCGCTTACGCGGAGCTACAACCGTGCTGTGATCAATAGAAGCGTTCGCAATATACGGTTCTAATACCTGCTCGAACTTCTCAGCATTTTCCTGAGAGAGGTCGAGAATGTAGTTCTTACCGCGGAAAGAGAAACGAACGACTTGGTGATCTGGGGAATCAAGCGGAGTCCCATCGAGGTCGTCGATGTACTGAATTAGTTCGCGGCGTGCCATAGAATCCCTGCCTAAGCTTGGTGCTGAACTTGTAATAATGAAGAAGGCTTACGGTGAAACTTCAATACGGTGAAATTTCAAATTAATATCAAGCCCTGTTTTCTTTCCCCCACAGTATAAGTGCAAAGAAATTTAATGTCTATTGACGATAATTGAGTTAGATTGTGCAACTTATATCGAATACATGGTTTGTTAATAATTCGATTAATTGTGCACAAGAACTTGGGGTGATAAAAAGACGGCCCTGCATGTTGTGCAGGGCCGTCGTGAACAGCAACTACGCTACTGAGAGCGCAATGCGGGGTGCGCTCTCAGTGGTCGTCGGAAAGCGAAAGGATGAGAAGGCGCTTAAGCCTGGGTCATGCCCTCACCAGGCTTGCCTCGGTAGGTAGCGGCGACGAAAAGTGGCTGGTTCGGTTCCTCCTTGACCTCGACGAGGCGGTACTCAGAGGTAACGTCCTCGCGGCCGAAGTAGACAGCGGTGTAGCCGTGGCGGTCGAACTCGAGGTAGTTGACGTACGGGTTCGCAGCCTTGAGTCCAGCGGTAGCAGCCAAGGAAATCGGGTTGTCCTGAGGCAGCTTCACAATGTCATCGATGTTCGGGGCGCTGACGGAAGTACAGACAATCTCAATGGCGGCAATACCGGCACTCGGGTACTGGCCCGGGACCTTCGGTACGTTGCAGTTCCAGGAGGAGTGAATATCGCCGGTGAGGAAGACAACGTTGTCGTAGCCCTCCTTACCCATGATGTCGATCAGCTTACGACGCTCAGCAGCGTAGCCATCCCACTGATCCAAGTTGTACGGCAGGCCGTCCTGAGGCAAGCTCAGCAGCTCAGTGACAGCGTGAGTGGCCTCCGGATCCAGCGGCGGAACCAGCACTGGAGTGAACATGACGGAGTTGCCCACGACACGCCACTTTGCGCTCGAGGAACGCCACTGGCCGAGCAGGTAATTGAACTGCTCAGAGCCGAGCATGGAGCGACTCTCATCATCGGTCTCGCCAGCGCGGATGAACTTCAGCTGCTGGTCACGGTAGGTGCGCAGGTCCAGCATGGTCAGGTCGGCGAGATCGCCGAAACGGAAGCTGCGGTAGAGCTTGCCGCCCTGGGAGAAGGGGACAGCGCGAACCGGCAGCCACTCCAGGTAAGCCTGGATAGCGGCGTCGCGGCGGGCAACGTAGTCGCCTTCGGTCTCCGGGTCGTGGTTCTCAGCGCCACTGTGCCAATCATCGTTGGCGACCTCGTGGTCATCCCAGGTCACAATCCACGGCTTTGCGCGGTGAGCTTCCTGCAGGTCCGCATCGGTGCGGTAGGTGGCGTAGCGCAGACGGTAGTCAGCGAGAGAAATAATCTCGTGAGCCGGCTTGTGGTCACGAACCGGGCCCTTGCCGGAGTAACCACCGGCCTCGTACTCGTAGATGTAGTCACCGACACACATAATGATGTCGATGCGGTCATTTTCCGCCATATCGCGATAAGCGGAGAAGAAGCCACTTTCCCAGTTAGCGCAGGAGGTCAGCGCGATGCCCAGGTGATCTGGCGAGGAGTTCACCGGCGGCGCAGTGCGAGTCTGGCCAATCGGGGAAACCTGGCCCGCGTGATGACCAGCGGTGACGGTAAAGCGGTAGAAGTAGTAGGAATCAGCGGAGAGACCCTTGACATCGATCTTGACGGTGTTGTCAGCATCCGGGTCGGTGTTCAGGGCACCAGAGGCAACGATGTTGCCGAAGCCCTCATCAGAAGCGACTTCCCACTTCAGTGCAACAGGGCGGCCCTGGTTTGCACCTGCGGTGTCGCCTGGGTGCGAGGTCACACGAGTCCAGATAAGAACGGAGTCTGGCAGTGGATCGCCAGAGGCCACACCGTGTTGGAAGACCTGAAAACCACCAGAACCGCCAGCATTAGCTGGAGACTGTGACTCAGGATTGGCCCCCGCACTAGTAGCGGTCGCCAGGCCGATGGCGCCAGCAGCACCGGTAGCGCCGGCACGCAGTACGGCACGACGAGAAGGGGTGAATGGCTTTTGGGCTGTTGCGTCGCTGTTCGAGACTGCGCCGTTCAGATCCGAGGCTGCAGTCTGAGATTTATCTGAAGATGGCATAGCCCTCATTACAGTAGTTCTCAGTCCGTAGCGCCATCGGAGGGAGAAAATAGCCCGATACGGGGGTACTAAGAGCGAAAGCGCGACTATTGCTGCTCAACAACAGTCGCGCTTAGTTCGACGAATCTCGGCGAGTGGCCTTAACCCGAAGCGGCCAGGTTTACGCGCCCAGCTCCGAAATGATCTGGCGATCCAGAGAATCCAGCTCTGCGGTAATGGAGTGGTGTGCGCGACGACGCTGCTCCGGGGTCATCTTCTCGGCAGTGTTAATGGCGTCAGTCATGACATCCAGACGCGAGTTGGCGTCCTTGATAAAACCATCGGTACCCTTGACGCCCGACTTACGCAGCTCTGTCAGTGAACCACGAGTGGCCTCAATGCGGGCCAGCAGCGGCGCACCGTGCCCCTGGTAACGAGCGGCATCATTAGCGGAAACACCGAACTTCTGCGCGGCCGAAGAGTGTTCACGGCGCTGAATGGCAGTGATGGCGCGGTAGGCCAGCGGAACCAGCACCGGTACCAGCAGGCGTGCGCCACCGATCCACGACTTTGCCTTGTCCTTGTTGAAGCCCTGGCTGCGCTGCTGTTGCAGGATCTTCTCGGCCATCTTGGTCTGGTGGCGCTGCTTGGCGGCCAGCGCCTTCTTCTCGTCCTTGGCACTCGCCTTGCGGATCTTCTCCGCGCGCTTCAGAGCACGGTTTTCCAGCTTGAGTTCCTTCTTACCGAGCTTTTCCTCAGAACGAACGCGGCCAGCGGCCTCCTTCAGCTCCAGCTTGTGCTGGTGCTTCTGGTCGCGCTTAGCGGCCTTGACCTCAGCCTTATGTGCCTTGCGATTAAGTCGAGCTGCGTGGCGAGCCTCTTCCTTAGCCTTCGCCTTGGCAGCCTTCACCTGCTTGGCGGTTTCGCGCCGACGCTCACGGATGTCACCCAAGAAGCTCATTTTTTCCTTCGCCTAGTTGCTCGCAGATAGTCCCTCCGGAAAAGTGGGGCGGAAAACCCGTAAACCCCACCGCGCCGGAGTGCGCTTGCCAGATGCAGTGGCTGCATCACGATTCTTGCTATCCAAGCTTAACGTGAAACTTCCTACCGAGTGGCGATACGCTAATTCTCATTGTGACTGATTCATCCGTTTCGCGCCCGCTTCTCCACGCGAGCGACCTCATCGGCTGCCGCTACCGGCTGAGCCTCGACCTCCGCGAGGGGCGGCTAGTCGAACCTGCTTCTCACCATGAGCACCGCTTGCCGACGTCCATCGCGTCCATCCCCGGCCTGTACACAGTGGCCCCGGGGCCGGACGCTCACCTGGATACCCTTGAGGCCATCGCCCGCGGAGAAAGCGTCATCGCCGGTGGCGTGCTCATGCATGAGCGTCCGATTCTCGGTGGGGTGTACTCGGGAATCGACGAGATTTGCCACCCCGATCTGCTGGTCAAGGTCGATGATTCACCACAGACGACCTCACCGACGTACATGCCGGTCCTGGTTGTCACACGGCACCTGCTTTCTGCGCGCAAACCGGGCCGGCGGCGTAAGCCGTCGTCAAGCAATGCGGCGCGTGCGGCGGCGATGAAGGTGCGACTGCTGGGCGTTGATCGGCTCGGGCGTGCTGGCGTGATGGGGCGGACCCTGCGTCAGGCGATGGTTGTCACGGACGAGTGGAAGCTACGGCATTACGGACCCGATGCTGTGAAGCTTGGGCAGGCAGCGGCGATACTGCACCGCCTGGGCGTGTCCTGTGGTCTGGTGGGGGCGATTAGTGCCACCGGGATGAACCTGGATACACGGCATATTGTCATTGCCGATGAAGGTTCGCGCGTGGCCTCGTACCGGATGGCGTTGCGGGATGCGCGTGATGCCGTCGCTGCCACTCAGGGGCGACCGTCACGGTTTACGCCAGGCACCTGGCCGCTGGCGCCACGGCGCATCCGGGAGTGCCGAACCTGCCGTCACCACGACCTTTGCTTGGATGAGCTGACCGCAAGTGACGATATTTCCCTCCTCCTACCTGGCGATAAGTCCATGCGGTTGCGCAGTGTGGGCATCGACACAGTCACGGCACTGGCGCAGGCCAGTACCAACACTCCGCACGTCAGCAAGGAGCAGGTGTGGATGGCGAGGGCGCGGCTTGCCGACGTCGACGCGCTCCGGGTAGCCGCTAAGACATCGGCCCCGCGTGGCGATATTGAGATGGATATCGATATGGAGGCGTACCCCAACGATGGCGCCTACCTGTGGGGAACGTGGGTGCCTGGGGAGGACTACCGCGGGTTTATCACCTGGGAGCCACCGGGGCCAGAAGGGCTCGGTGGCACGGCAGAGGCCAGGAACTTTGCGATTTTCTGGGATTACCTGATGCGTCGTCGAAATGCGGCGCATGAACAAGGCAAGACCTTCCGCGCCTATTGCTGGGCGGCAGAGGGTGAGAACTATTGGCTGCGTCAGAGCGCCACCCGGTTCGGCGGCCAGGAATTTGTGGTGCCCGCAGATTCGGCGGAGCTGGCTACAGGCGATGCGGCTGGTTCCAGTTCCGAGGCAGCTGGCCCGACAAAGATTGTGCGGGTGCCGACCCGCGAAGAAGTGGACAAGTTCATTGCCTCGGAGGACTGGGTGGACATGCTGAAGGTCGCCCGTCGCCAAA
Organism: Corynebacterium sp. MSK012; assembly: GCF_030232435.1. Lineage (NCBI taxonomy): Bacteria > Bacillati > Actinomycetota > Actinomycetes > Mycobacteriales > Corynebacteriaceae > Corynebacterium > Corynebacterium sp. MSK012. The sequence goes on along the minus strand of NZ_JASPJU010000001.1, from coordinate 286,586 downwards.
TCCTCTCCACCGTCGGCATGGGGCTTAAAGTCGTGGCCCCGTGGTCGGGCTTCCACTGGCGCGACGCCGATGTTGACGGCGAGGCATCGCTGGATCTGTATCGCATTGCGACGGCCACTGACCTTGACTTTGTCTCGGAACAGTCCTTTGAAAAGCTCACGCAAGCCGAGGCTCGCGCCATGCTGCTGCGCTACAACGGCGATGACTGCCGATCGGTAGCCCACGTCCGCGACTGGCTGGATTCACAGCGCGCGGCCGCGGACCTGCCGCATGGGGATGACCTGCCGGTTCCTTAGCGCGCTAACCACGCGCCCACGTGCCGCGCCGGGCGAACTTAGGTGAGACCTTCTTCATCGCAGCATTGCGAATAATGGCCGTGTTCTTGCGGGCTAACAGCAGCAGCTGCTGTGTGCGCTCGGCACGGAATGTTGCGCGAGGAGAGCGGTGCACATCGCGGAAAAGCCGCTTCGTCGCCGCCAGCTGATCCGGCGAGCGTGTCGCCAGCTGTGCCAACTTCTCCTTGGACAGCTTGAGTGCAGCGTCCTCCGTGTCCACGGCCCACGTCGCCAGACCGATCTCAGTTGCTTCCTTGCCGTTGAGTTCTTCGCCAGACATGGTCAGCCAACGTGCAGTATCGGCGCTGACCTCATCGAGGATGGTTCGCATACCGGACATATCCGGAATCAGTCCCCACTTCGCTTCGAGGATTGACCACTTGGCATCGCTCGTAGTAATGCGGAAATCAGCACCTAGTGCAATCTGTAGACCACCGCCGTAGCAGTGCCCATGCACCGCCGCAATGACCGGCACCGGCAGGCCTCGCCAGTCCCAGCAGGCGCGCTGGAACAGGTTTGTGCCGTGGATATCGGGGACGAATGAGCGCAGGATGCGTGAGGGCTTCTTAAATGCCGAGGCGAAATCGAGTCCAGCGCAAAACGATTTGCCCTCGCCACGTAGGATTACGCCACGCAGATCACGGTCAGCTGCCAGTTTCCGGGCGACGGCGGACAGCTCGGTCAGCATCTCAAGTGTTAGACCGTTGAGTTTGTCTCCGCGGTCCAAACTGACGACAGCGATTTTCGCCACCTCTGAATCAGCTACGGCGAGGTATTCATAGGCGACGTTGACATTGTTGCTGGTGTTCATGGGCACTAACGCTAAACGACGGCTACGTGTGCCGCCCGGGAAATACCAAAAGTGGTCTCAAACAAGACACAAAAAACCGACCCGCTGAGGGTAAGCCCCGTCAGCGAGCCGGTAAGCCATCTTTAGCGCGCGGCAGGGACGCGTAAAAAGCCGCGCGCTGTTAGCTGAAATTACTTGGCAGCTGCGAACAGCTCTGCAGCGTAATCCCAGTTGAAGACGTTCCAGACAGCCTTGACGTAGTCAGCCTTGACGTTCTTGTACTGCAGGTAGAAAGCGTGCTCCCACATATCCAGCAGCAGAACCGGCTTCAGGTTGATGGACAGGTTGCCCTGCTGATCCGTCATCTGCTCAATAACCAGGCGCTCTGCAATGGTGTCGTAACCCAGAACAGCCCAGCCGGAGCCCTGCAGGCCCAGAGCAGCAGCGTTGAAGTGAGCCTGGAACTTCTCGAAAGAGCCGAAGTCGCGCTCGATAGCCTCAGCCAGCTCACCGGTCGGCTGGCCGCCACCGTTCGGGGACAGCAGCTTCCAGAACAGGGAGTGGTTGGTGTGGCCACCCAGGTTAAAGGCCAGGTCCTTGGACAGGCCGGTAACAGCTGCGAAGTCGCCGGACTCGCGAGCAGCAGCGAGCTTCTCCAGAGCAGCGTTGGCGCCGTTGACGTAATTAGCGTGGTGCTTGCTGTGGTGCAGCTCCATAATCTCGCCGGAGATGTGCGGCTCCAGAGCGTCGTAAGCGTAATCCAGCTCAGGAAGTTCGTACTTAGTCATTAGGAAAATTCCTCCTCAACACGTTTTTAGGTTGTGCCGTCGATGGTACTCAAGATGAGTGGATGCGCAACCATTTAAGCAATACAATTAATGCGAAATTCATAAAAAATGCTGTTCAGGGATATCTGTCACAAGTTTATGAACGCGGCGGCTGAGTGCGGCGAATCCACTTACTCACGCGCTTGAAGCGCATTCCGGCTGCGCCACCCAGGTCGTCGTCAAGCGGAATGTCGAGGATGGAAGCCCACGTTGGCAACATTTCTTCCTCGTACCGGTGGCCGTGACCACCGGGGACGGTGACGGAGGCGAGGCCGTCGATAAGCACCTGCCAGAAGGTGACGAACGGATGCCAGCGCATGGAGGGGAGAACATCGCGGCCGACGCGCTCTGCAAGCCAGTCGGGGCGGCGCCAGGCCAGTGGGTAATCCCACCAAACGATGGGGTCAGAGGCATGCTGCAGGAATGCGACGCGCGGGAATTCCCACGGCCCGAACTTGGTGCCATAGAAGGAGTGGTACAGCTCGTCGGGGCGCGTAGCGAAGCGGATGTTTCGCCCCTCGTCGATGACTGGAGCGATTTCCGGAGACCCCTTTGTCCGACGGTGCGTCAGCTCTTTCCACATCGCGGAGAACTGTGGTGCGCCCGTCCAGACAGCACCGTCGACGCGTGCGAGCATGTCAGCGGAATTCTCGAATGCGCCGAGACCGCCAAACCCGCCGAGGGATTCACCGGCGACGTAGACCTTTGGCCGGTCGTTCTCCGGCATCTTGTCGACTTCCTGCAACACCCGATGGATAAGGGTGTGGCCAGCCGCGATTGGGGTTTCGTGGTCCGTTAGCCATGCCACTGGGGAGGGGAGGTCAGAGTACTGCAGAGCGACAGTGGCGCAGTTGCCAAGGGTCAAGAACTCTGCAGCCTGCGCCGACCACGGTGGCACCCAACCGGTGCCGGTGGTGGTGAAGACAACCAGATGATCGCGCCGAAACGCGCCGGTGCGGTGCATCTCGCGGATGATGAGCTCCGCCTGTTCCCGCAGAGAACGACCTGGCACCTTGCCCGCATAAATGCGGATGGGTTCCTGCAGTTCGGAGAGCGGCTTGCCAGTGACCACCGCCAAATCTCGGGCACGGGGGCCTTCGGCGACGAAGACGCGCCCCTCGGCGCCGAGTGCGTACCACGGCTCCAAAGACCATGGACTCCCGGAACGTTCCGGCTCCCAGGGCTGCATGCGGCCTGGAACTACCAGGGTATTCAGGTATCGGGACTTCTTGGCGATGGACTCCAAAGTCCGACGGATAAGCAGTCGATCAATGCTGGCGGCCACGGCACCACCGACGATGGCACCGCTGAGAACCGGGGCGAGACCGCGCGGCAGCCAGGGGCGGAGGTTGTCCCGCAGTAAGTCATAGCCGCGATTGGCCAGCGCGGAGAGCCCCCGAGTGGTCAGGTAGAGACCACTGGCAATCATTGTGGAGGCGAACTGGCTGCGTGCGGATTCCTGCTCATCCTTGCCCACCAGGCGGCCAATTTCGCGCTGCTGGGAAATGGAGCGCAGCCACAGCGCCGCGGTGGTGGCCGTGGTGGCAACATGCCAGGTCACGGCCAGTGCGCGCTCGTGTCGAGGTGCCGGCGCAAAGCGGCTGAGCGGAGTGCTGGCCAGACGCCGCATCGTCGTGTTGTAGCCATAGCCGATAGCCACCCCGGTGACATGGCCCGCCAGCTGTGCCAGGAAGGTCACAGTAACGGTGGCGATCCGAGTACGCGGCATCAGCGAGGGGCTAAAGGCAGCCCATGACGCAATTTCTGCACCAATTAGACCGGGGTTGGAGGGAATGCCCGCTCGCAGTGCGCTGCGGATAGTGCCAGGGCCGGTACCTAGGAGGCGTTCGCGAAAGACTTTGGTCGCCATCAGACTGCCGGTGCCGACTGCGCCCAGCGCTTTGGCCATGCCAGCTGTGCCAGCGACTCCTGTAATTCCCGTTCGCGCTGCTCGTGCAGCTCGCACTGTCCTGGTGGTTTCGATTGGCTGAGCTACAGGTGTGTTGCCCGTAGACGCAATCGAGGGCGCAATCGAAGTAAATGCGCGACGCAGGAATCCCATAACTCCCATCATGGCAAAATTTTTTCCACGGGGTTTATTCATCTCGCGCCAGTTTTCCGCACAAAGCGTAGCCTGTGGGGTGTCGCAACGTTTTCCGAATCGGTTGAGAAGGATCCGAGGGCTATGAAGCTATCCACAGGAAATAAGGTCGTGCTGATCGGCGCTGGCGACGTCGGCGTGGCATATGCGTACTCACTGGTCAACCAAGGCACTGTCGACCATTTGGCAATCATTGACATCGACGAAAAGAAGACGATGGGCAACGTCATGGACTTAAACCATGGCGTCGTGTGGGCGTCGTCGCGCACCAAAGTCACTCAGGGCACGTACGCCGACTGTGACGATGCCGCGCTGGTAGTCATCTGTGCAGGCGCAGCACAAAAGCCCGGCGAGACTCGCCTACAGCTGGTGGACAAGAACATGAAAGTTATGAAGTCCATCGTCGATTCCGTCATGGCCAGCGGTTTTGATGGGCTCCTACTGATCGCCTCCAACCCCGTCGACGTACTCACATACGCCGCGTGGAAGTACTCCGGGCTGCCACACAACCGTGTCTTCGGCTCCGGCACCATCCTGGACACCGCACGTTTCCGTTACATGCTGGGTGAATACTACGATGTTTCCCCGATGAGCGTGCACGCATACATCATTGGTGAACACGGCGACTCCGAGCTGCCGGTGTTGTCCAGCGCCAACGTTGCAGGCGTCAGTCTGTCCAAGCGCCTCGCCGCCGACCCCGCGCTTCACGACGAGCTGGAGGACATCTTCATCCGAACCCGTGATGCAGCCTACGAGATTATCGATGCCAAGGGCTCCACTTCCTACGGAATCGGTATGGGTCTGGCCCGCATTACGCGCGCCATTTTCCAGAACCAAGAGGTAGCTCTGCCGGTCTCCGCATACTTGCAAGGTGAATACGGTCATGAGGACGTGTTCATCGGAACACCAGCCATTGTGAACCGTCGAGGAATTCGCCGCGTTATCGAGCTTGAGCTGGACGAATACGAAAAGAAGCAGCTGGACAAGTCCATTCAGACGCTCCGAGATGTGCAGGATCCATTCTGGAAGTAACTGCTGGTAGCGAGAGTAGATGTCTTCTCGACATGCGCTTTCGGCCGTCTCATTTGAGAATGAGAATGCCCACCTTCTATTGGCCCGCGTGGCCGACTCTGGCCAACGCTTCGTCTTCAACACAGGAGTGCCTTCTCTATGGCAGCGCAGAGCCCTCAAGACACAGCAACTGACAACACTGAAAGCGGCGCGGCCGTACCGCGTCTGGATGACCTCATCAGCAAGGTCACTGATCTGATCACAGAGTTGGACGACGTCTCGGTGGAGGCTTCTGCACTGCTCGCAGAGGTGCCGGAAGAGCGCCGTCGGCACGCGGAAAACCTGCTGCACTACGCACACCTGCGCACAATTGACATCCGTGAGCTGCAAAACAGCTTGCACGACCTCGGCGTGACCAGTCTGACCACGGTGGAGACTTTCACCCGGGGGCGCCTTGAGCTCGCTCTCAACGCGCTGTTGGCGCTGGCGGGGCGCACCTCAGACATCGATGTCGCCCGCATTATTGCCGACGATGAGCGCGCGGATATTGCCCTGGATAACAACGCCACCGAGCTGTTCGGTCAGGAGCGCGCGGATGTCACTTCGCACATTATGGTGACCCTGCCCGCCGAGGCCGCCGACGATGCAGAGTTGGTGGAGAGCTTCGCTGCCGCTGGCATGGATCTCGCTCGCATCAACTGCGCCCACGACGGACCTGAGCAGTGGAGCCGCATGATTGGCAACGTCAATGCTGCAGCTGAGAAAGCCGGTCGCCGCATCTTCGTGTCCATGGATCTGGCTGGCCCGAAGCTGCGCACGGGTGATATCGAACCGGGGCCGCGTGTGGGGCGCGCCCGTGTTGTGCGTGACGACGCCGGCACGGTCATCTCCAAGTCCAAGATTTGGCTGACTCCGCGACTGGATGAGCACCCCAAGCCAGCTCCGAGCGATTTGCCGGGGCGTCCCGCACTGCCGTTGGAAGCAGATCAGGGGTGGTTGGAACAGCTGCAGCTTGACGATGTCATTACGCTGCATGACTCCCGCTCGGCGAAGCGTCACTTCACCGTTGTGCGCATCGACACCGACTCCGAGGGCGAGGTCGAGGCTGTCCTCGCCGAGGGCGAAAAGAACGCCTGGATTGCCGAGGGAACACACCTGCGCAGCAACTACGAGGTCACGCGCGCTGGTGGCGTGCCACCGACCGTGCAAAAGCTGCGCTTCCACACCGGTGATGAGTTTATTCTCACCAGCCGCGAGGAAATCACCACCATTCCACGCACTGACGATGAAATTCCACGCGTCTCCTGTTCGCTGCCGTCTGCCGTGGCGGCTCTGAAGCCGGGCGATCCGGTGCTTTTCGACGACGGTGCGCTCGGCGCTGAGGTGGTTGAGGTCTCCGAGACGTCGTCAAGCGAAGATAGTCACGTCGATGCCCGGCTGCGTGTCCTGCGTACGAAGCCGAATGGTCAGCCGCTGGCGGCGCATAAGGGCATCAATCTGCCGAACACCGACCTGCCACTCAATTCGCTTACCGACGAAGACATTGAGCACCTGCGCTTTGTGGTGGAGCATGCGGATATTGCTGCGGTGAGCTTTATTCGCACGCAGGGGGATGCTGAGTACGTTTACAAGGTGCTCGATGAGATTGCGGCGGAACATGAGGCTGCGGGCCGCGAGGACCTGGCGTCGAAGGCTCGGAACCTGGGTGTTGTGCTGAAGATTGAGACTATTCCGGCATTCCAGAATCTGCCGGGAATCATCATCGCCAGCATGAAGCGCGCCAAGTCCGGTCTGATGATTGCTCGTGGTGACCTGGCTGTGGAGCTGGGCTTCGACCGTATGGGTGAGGTCCCAGGCCAGATTCTGACGCTGGCGCAGGCAGCCGGTGTGCCGACCATTCTGGGTACTCAGGTGCTGGAGAACATGGCCAAGGCCGGCCTGCCGTCCCGCGCGGAGATTACCGATGCGGCCTTCGCCCTGCGTGCCGAGTGCGTGATGCTGAACAAGGGGCCGCACATTACCGAGGCCATCGCGATTTTGAACAACCTGGCCCGGAAGATGGGACGTTCGCAGCGTAAGAGCCGCATCATGCTGCGGAAGATTCGCAGCTGGTCGGACTAGTGGCTGGGTTAGGGGCCGGGCTAGTTTGGGTAGGTTAGGGGGAGCGCACCTAAAAACACCGTGGGAGAAAAGACTGCGGAAGAAGCCGGCCGCGCGTAAGAGAGGAGCCCTGCGGAAAATGTCTAATGAACAGGCAGAAAACGCGGGGTGGGCTGTGCCGCCGCAGTCTCCAAAACAGCAGCCACAGCAGTCCCCACCTCAGGTGGTGCTGCCACCGCAGCAGAGCTGGCAGCCGACTGTCTCGGATTCGGCCATCACAGGTGCGACGCCGCGCTGGAAGGCCGATGAGATTGTTCGCAAGCGTGCGGACAGCGTCTTTCGATGGGCAATGAGCGGCGCTGGAGTATTCGCCGCATTTACCGTATTCATCTGGATGAGCATTCTGAGTCCAGGTCAGGATCTGGTGGTTTCCCTCCTCGGCGAACTGGGAGCATGGGCTTTCGGTCTCTGCGGAATGGTTTCCCTCATTGGGCTGGGTTTTTCGGTCTACAAGACCCTCCAGGTGCTGCGTGACCGCGCAACGTATGCCCGCCCACTGCTGTCGCGCACGGCAACGGATGTGCGCACGATGCACATGTGGCCAGTGCGCAACATCACGGGACCCGTGGTCGCGTTGGCTGAAACAGGAGTCACTGCCGTAATGGGGCCAGGTCGCTTTATCTGGTATCTGGCCTGCGTTTTGTGGCCACTTGCAACGGGTTGGTTTATCGCTGCCGACGTGTCCAGGACGTACTTCCAGGCCGGAATCATCACTGTTTTAGCTTGTGTGACAACTGCCCTTACGGCTCGGCTACTCCGCTACGTGTTGGCTCCCGAGGAAGTGCATCGCAACATTCCCGTTGGGGCAGGTCGCGAGCGCACCCAGCCCGGTTTTTGGTCCAAGGGCTTCATCCCCAGCGAAGCTACCGATGAACAGGGGGAGGCGGGCGCAATGGCCGTCGACAAGCAGCTTTTCGAAGGAACGGCGAGCGAATTCGTCGACGATTTTTATAAGTAGCCCAGGCAGTCGCGAATTACGGACTGCGAATAGGTATTCTGTGGCCTTGTGGGAAAGAAATCTCGTAAGAAGAATAATCAGGCCCCGGAGGGCATGAGCCGCCGTCAGGCGAAGCTGGCAGCCCGCGCTGCTGAGCGTGCAGCGTTGCTGGGCAATCCGCGTCCGTTCAAGGACTTCGACGAAGAGGCTGACATCGTGGCTGTCCGCGAGTTCGCTCCGGCTGTGGTCATTCCGGTCACGGTCGCTGACGCTGAGCGTGACATCAAGCTCTGCACCGTGCTGCCGGGTGGCGTAGCCGCACTGACGCGTGCCGCTGACCAGGGCAATGAGGCTTTCGTCGCGCTGCAGACGCAGGCTCGCACCAATGACGGCGCTGCGGATCTCTCCCGTGCGCTGGCATGGGCTTGCGATGCAGAGCCGGGTCAGCAGCTCTCCGCCGCTACTGACGGCGAAGCTGCACCGCTTACCGACGTCCTGACCGCCGTGGATCTCGACAACATGGAGGTCCACCAGGACTTCGAGTGGTGGATTCCCAAGGGCATTGAACGCACCCCGATGATCGAGCAGAACCTGGCCGTGGCTAACGACGCGATTCTCCCGTCATACCGCCTGGATGCGAAGGTCGCTGGTGCTGTGTGGTGGATTGATCCGGGCGAGCGCGCCCACATCCGCTGGGTGCGTCGTGAAGATGAGAAGCCGCTGCTGGATGCCTTGGCACGCGTGCACGCTGCGGACAACCTCTCGCTGGGAGAGGGCACGAAGTTCGCCGGTGTCTTCCGTACCGATGGCGTGCTGGTGCCGGTCTGGGACCTGGATAACACCAAGCCGCACGACCACTGGATTGCTGCCGTGGAAGAGGCCGACAAGCGTATCGCTGAGGCGCTGGCCAGCGAAGAGCCGCTGACCGCCGAGGAGCGTAAGTCCCGTGAGACCATCGTGTCCCGTCAGGTGACCATTCGGAACTAGGTACCTAGACAGCCTGGCGGAACTGGTTTAAGAACTAACGCGTGTGGCTCAGCGAAAAACTGAGCCACACGCGTTAGTTGCCTCTAAGTTATCTGAAGCAGTTTTAGCTACTCTCTTGGCTATCTCAGCTCCGCAAAAAGTGTTGGCGCTTCGATTTCGTCCCAGAGCAGCACATTGCCCGCATAACCGGTATCCATGGCGCCTGAGGTGGGCACGGTAAGAGAATCGGAACCGAAGAGCATGCGCAACATCAGCCAGGTCAGATGCCAGACGTGGTCACCATCGCCGACGAGCACGGCCTTAGTGCCAGCATTGGCCAGGCGAATCCAGCGGTAGGGGTTGAGCCATACCGCAGGTGACTTCAGCCGTCCCATCAGCGCACTCATGAATTCACGCTGCCGCTCTACGCGGTCCAAGTCTCCCTGGGCGGTAGCACGCGTGCGCACGTAACCCAGGGCACTCGCGCCATCGAATTTCTGGCAACCGGCCTGAATATTCAGGCCTGCCAGCGGGTCGTCGATGGCTTCTTCAGGGCACATTTCGATGCCACCGACAGCGTCGACGACACCGGCGAAACCGCCAAAGCCAATTTCGGCGTAGTGGTCGATGTGAATTCCAGTGTTTTTCTCTACGGTGTCGATGAGTAACTGGGGGCCACCAAATGCGAATGCCGCATTGATCTTGTTTTTGTCATTGCCCGGGATATCCACGAAGGAGTCACGCGGGATACTGACCAACTTCGGCTTACCGAACACCGGAATGTGGGCAATCATGATGGTGTCTGTGCGCTGGCCGAAATCACCACTGCCCGTCGATAGCTTGGCGGCATCTTCCTCTGACAAGCCCGTACGAGAGTCCGAACCGACGAGCAACCAGTTGGAGGACATCGTATTGGCAGGGCGATTTGCCAGACCTGAGAACGCGTCGACCCTGGTCAGGCGGATGTCAACAAGTGCCATCGTGGCGACAAGGAAGATGACGACAACCAGGATGATGGATTTAAAGCGCAAGCGTGGCAGCCGCATGCGTGGCATGCGGAAGCTCGACCTGGCACCGGCTCCGCCACGACTGCTGCGGCGTCCACCACGGCCAGAACTCGCTGCTTGTGGGGCACTGTAGTAGTCCTGCGACGAACCCTGCGAGGAAGATTGGAAATCCGCATCCGGGTTATAGCCGGGTGGAGGAAACCGCGGATCGCTGCCAGCGCGTCCGCTACCGGTCCGGTTCATCGGTGGACGGGACTCAATGCGCGTTTCGTTCAGTGGCGCCTGCCGACGTTCTGGTTGCGGCCTAGACCTGCGTGGAGGCATAGGCGCTGGGCGGGCTGCCCCTGCCCGAGAAGGGCGGTTCGGGCGGGGAGGGATGGGGCGTCGTGAAGCGCCACGCGAATCGGCCGCACGGGAGCGAGCATGCTTCGGCGACGCCTCGTCCACACGGCGGTAGATGGGGCGACCATAGCGATCTTTGAGCGGCCTGCCGTATCGGTCGCGGGCAATGCGCGAGTCGTCGAAGTTGCCTTCCATACCAATTAAGAATAGGCAACGACAGTGCACTAAGAGAACCGAGACAGCAATACAAGTATTGGTAGCGCTGGCGTTACCCTGCGTGCGACGTGCTGAAAGGGTTTGGGACCGAAGAAGAATATGCTGGAAATATGTCCGCAATGAACCAGAACTACGAACGTGCAGTCAACGAGTCGGATGTTTATGTCAAGAGCCGACATGGTGTTCCTCGAGGGTTCTTCGCCTGTGAGGCGGCGGGGCTGGACTGGCTGCGCGAGGGCGAACCTGACGGCGGTGCGCGCGTCGTGGATGTGCTGGGCGTGAGCGGGCATGCGCTGAAATTGCGTCGAATTGAGTCGATGGCGCCGAATCCACAGGCAGCGTACGAGTTTGGAAAATCGTTGGCTATTACCCACAATCTGGGCGCCGCTGGCTGGGGTGCCGGCCCCGATGGCTGGGAGGGGCACGGCTACTTCGGTCCGCTGGATCAGCCACTACAGATGGACCTGACTCCACGGGAGAGCTTCGGTGAATACTGGGCGAAAGGACGTCTGCTGCCCACGCTTGGAAAGTTGGAAAACTCCTACAATAACCGTCAGCTAGATATCTTTGACCAGCTCATTGACCGACTCTTGGCTGGAGATTTCGACAACGAGCCAGACGCTGCGCGTGTCCACGGTGACCTGTGGTGGGGAAACCTCATGTGGGATGCAGACGGCGCGATCCTGATTGACCCCGCGGCGCACGGCGGAGCCCGCGAGGAGGATCTGGCGCTGCTGGCGCTATTCGGGGCAACGCACTTCGACGAGATCTTGAGTGGCTATGAGTCCGTACATCCCGTGCCGGGATTCGCGGAGAGCTGCGAACTCCACCAGCTCTATGCCGTGCTCATGCACGCAGTGCTATTTGGTGGCGGATACGCTGGACAGGCAGCGGCAATGGCAGCGAAGTACGTGCGTTAGCTGGCGTTCGCAGCCTCCAGCACGCTAGCGATCTCCAGTAGCTCTGCCTCACCGCAGTGCACCGCACCGATGTTGACGCTGGTGGCGGGGAGCTCCGCGTTGGGTGTGCTGCCGCTTGTGCCCGGCACAGCAATTGGCACGGACACGCTTGCCCACCCAGTCAGATTCCACAGCGACAACCACGGTGTCCACCGGGTTTGCTCGTCAAAGTCCTCCCACGGCGCCAACGCAGAGAAATGCCCAATACGTGGCGGATCAAACGCCAGCGTTGGCGTAATCACCGCATCGATTTCCCAACGCGATCGAATCGCGCCGGGCAGAGCCATCCGCTGCTGATGTGTCGCCGCTGCCTCCGCTACAGAAATCTCCTGGCCACAGGCGCGAATCCACTGCACGATCTCGGAGTAGTCCGCGCGCGGTAATTTCGTGGCCATTCGCGTGATGGTCCGTCGAAAGATCTTGAACACGTCCGGACCTGCCGGGTCATAGGGGCTGGGCACTTCCACCACCTCATACCCGGCGTCGGCAAGACGGTCAGCCGCCGCCCACGCACCGTTTGCCCAGCGCTTATCGACGTCCACCTCAGCATGAAAAGGGCTGACAGTGACACCGATGCGAAGGGGACGCTGGGAACGTCGGAAAACATGCGGGGTTGAGGAAAGTGGCACCCCGGCCAGCAGTGCTGCGTCATCGACTGTGCGAGTGAGGAAGGCAGGCGTGGAGAGATTTCCACCCGCAATATCATGTGCTGGCTTCAACCCAACGAGGCCACAGCAGGCGGCGGGCACACGGATAGAACCGCCGCCGTCAGAGCCCAGAGCTGCGGGAACGACACCAGTTGCGACAGCAACCGCGCTGCCGCCCGAGGAACCGCCGGGAGTGCGTGGCGTGGTATCCGGCTGATTGGACAGCTGATTGGGCGTGGCGAAGTAGGGGTTTTCCGGGGCCGTGTAACCAATCGGCTCGGTGTAGGCCGTCATCCCGACCTCGGAGGTGTGTGTCGTCGCCGTGAGGACCGCGCCACGAGCCAGCAGTTTCGCCACGGGTTCCGAAGTTTCGGTGGCGGTGAAAGCCAAGTTGGTCGAGCCCATCGTGCATTCGACCCCAGCGATGGTGAATAGGTCCTTGATTGCCACTGGCAGACCCAGGAGGTCACGCCGGAGACCGTGGCTAGCGCGCCGGGCGGGTTCGGATCCGGCAGTGAGGCTGCGCGCGCGGTCGACAGCGTGCTCGGCCAAGGACGTGGCAATACCGAAACGAGCGGGATTGGTCGCGGCGTCGTCGGCAAGCGTGGCGAATTCCGAAACGATTTCCGATACCGAGATTGCGCCACTGCGCACGGCTTCAGTGAGGGCGCGGGCGGGCATCTCGGAAGAAGAGGTCATGCAATAAGTGTAGAAGCCCTCTAATCTGAGCTTATGACGACGGTTACTTATTTGGGCCCTGCGGGCACATTCACCGAGCAGGCGCTGTGGGACATGGCGCGTGCCGGCGAGATTGATCCGGCGGGGGAATCCGCGGTCAATGCGGTGCCGGTGGATAGCCCCGCGGCTGCGCTTGGAGCCGTGCGCCGAGGGGAAGCGGACTTTGCCTGCGTGGCTATCGAAAGCAGCGTGGACGGTCCCGTCACACCAACTTTTGACGCGCTGACAGCTGGCCCAGAACTTCAAGTTTTCCGGGAAACTGAAGTCGGAGTGGTGTTCTCTATCCTGGTCCGTCCTGGTACGACGGCGGAACAGGTGCGTACTTTTACGACACATCCCGTAGCGTATCCGCAGGTCAAACAGTGGGTGGACGCCAACCTTCCGGGCGTGGAGGTGCACCAGGCCAGCTCCAATGCAGCGGCGGCACACCAGGTTGCCGAGGGCACCCACGACGCTTGTGCTGCCCCGGCCCGTGCGGGTGAGCTGCTCGGACTTGATGCGCTGGCCACTGAGGTCGCCGACGTGCGCGGTGCCCGCACCCGTTTCCTGCTGGTGGGGCGCCCCGGAGTGCCGACGCCGCGCACCGGCGCCGACCGCACCTCGGTCTCCTTCACGCTGCCGAACCAGCCCGGCACATTGATGCGCGCCATGAACGAGTTTGCAGTGCGACAGATCAACCTCACCCGCATTGAGTCACGGCCGACACGCGAGCTCTTTGGCCTCTACCGCTTCTACATTGACTGCAACGGCCACGTTGATGATGCCCAGGTCGCCGCGGCTCTCGCGGCACTGCACGAATACGCCGAAGACCTGCGCTATCTGGGATCTTGGCCGGTCGCTGAGGGCGGTCGGCGCAGCATTATGACCCCGCCACCGGACATTTCCCAGTCAATTGAGTGGGTCGACGCGCTTAAGGAAGGACGAAGGTAAAACATGACACCTGCCGCGCCCGAAAATCCAGTTGGACAGCTGCCTTTCCTCGATGACCGCCCAGACCGCCCTGAATCTGTCATGCCGATGGACTCGCAGCGCATTATTTTCATCCGCCACGGTCAGACCACCGGCAACATCAACCGCCGCCTGGATACCGCATTGCCGGGCGCACCGCTCACCGACCTCGGTGTGAGGCAGGCGCGCAGTCTGGGACGTCTTTTGCTTCCCGACGTCCACAGAATCGGTGACATCGTCACATCCCATGCCCTGCGTGCACGCCAAACTGGTGCAGGCGCGGTCGCGAGTCTGCACCACCTGGGAGAGACTTCCGTTCGCATCCGCCATGAGGGTGGTCTCCACGAGATTCAGGCCGGCGACCTTGAGGGGCGCAATGATCGCGATGCGCACATGGAGTACATGCGCGCCTTCTATCAGTGGCTCAATGGAGAGCTGGAGTACTGCCTTCCCGGCGGTGAATCCGGTGCTGACGTGCTGAATCGGTACCTGCCGACGCTACAGCAGCTGCTGGAGCAGGCAGGAGCGACAGGTGGTGAATCCAAGGAGTCCAGGGAGGGCAGCAGCAAGGATATCGTCATTGTCAGCCACGGCGCGGCTATTCGTCTGATTGGGCAGTATCTGACCGGGGTGGATCCGGAATACGCACTGCGACACCGCATTGCCAATACCGAGCGAATTGAGCTGGTTCCGAACGCAGCGGCCGTCGGCAAGCGTGCTGGCATTGAACCGGGCGCGTGGGATGTGCGTCGCTGGGGCGACAGCGAGTTGCCCTAGAAGGGAGCGAAACGGCGACCGTTACTGCTGACCGTTACTGCTGGCCCTCCTGAATCTCGCGGCGCTTCTGAGCTGCCAGGCGTAGGCGTTCTGTGCGACGCTTGGATTCCTCTTCGTTGATTTCGTTGAGGAGCTCTTCTTCGTCATCATTGATGTTCAAGGCGGCGCGCCCGATAAGGGCAACGGCCGCAGCGACGATGAAGCCGAGCCACGCGTTATCGATATTGGTGAAAAACATCAGAACGATAGTGACACATACGATAACGCCTGCAGCAGAATCAACAATGTTGAGCTGGCGGCCCTTTTTCATCAGGTTTTGCAGCTCTTGATCGACACTTTGATGCTGCGGATTAGCCGGGGTGCCCTGTGAACTCTCGGGGGAGACCTCAGCGGGCAGGTCCGCGAAGAGAGTTTGCAGTTCTGCCCGAGTTTTAGCGGAAGCAGCACTTTCGGCGCGTTTGGAGAACTCATCGACATCCAAGTAGCCATCAGCGAAATGATTGCCGAGACGCTCCATGGCAGCGTTGCGCTCCCTGTCGCCGACCCTGATTTCTGGCTTCTCGCTCGAGTTGTCGCTCATGGTTATTAAGGCTACAGGGAAGAAGAGGGGAGGGGACAGTATCGCGAGAGGAACGAGACCGTGCACGGCGGGACAAACTTATCCGTAGCCGAGTCGGTCCAAATCCTCCTCTTCGAGGCCGAAATAATGCCCGATTTCATGCAGGAGAGTGACCCGAATCTGCTCCACCAGCTCCTCTTCGGTGCGGCTGATGCGGCAGAGCATGTCGCGATACAGGCTGATTTGGTCAGGCGGACCCCAGTGGTTGTTAGAACGCTCGGTCAGAGGTATGCCCTCGTAGAGGCCCAGCAGTGTGGGTTCGTCGAGGTTATACGGGTGGACCTGGATGATGACCTGATCGAGCTGGTCGAGAAACTGCGTGGGGATGCGGTCGATGGCCTCATCGACAAGTGCATCGAACCGCTCCGGGCTAACGTCAACCATTTATGGTGCTGCCTCGCAATGTCCTCTTGTTTTACTGGCCGATTGTTCTATTGTCCGGCGGGAGCGACTGCGTTATCCGCAGCGCCTGCTCCTGCGCCAGTACCGTCGGCACCGACCTCACCGACGTCACCTGTGCCAGCGCCAGCGCCAGCGTCACCCTGCTCCTCCCGCAGCGGATTGCGCGGTGGCGGAGCTACGGGCGGCTGGCCGTCGATAGTGAAGGACTCGTTAGCGTGGCCGTTGAGAGTGGAGAACCCGCCCTGGCCATTGTCCTTAATCAACCAGCAGTTCACACTGCGCGAGCCGGCATTGAGCGACTCCTGCGACAGGGAGGTCCAAAATGGCAACAGCGTTGAGTTATACAGCGGGTCGTCACCGCCGAGGTAATTCTGCGCGAGAGTCACACACTGTTCCGCGAGCACATCATTCTGCTCCTGGTCAGTGGGGATGTTGTCACCGAAATGGTCGCGGAGATTGACAATTCCCGTCGACTCCATCAGGTGATCTTCCACGCAAGGCACCTGGCGGATGGCGCCGTTTTCATCCAATGTCACGCAGCGGCCGCCCTCGAACACGCGGGACTGGTCCTGCCCGGCCGCAGGACCGGACATGTGCGTCGTGTTGCCGTCTTCATCGACGACCTGGATACCGCACAGGAAGGTACGGTCACCCTTTTCCCACTGGCTAGGTGAAGGAATGATCGGCGCCGTGATAAATCGACCGTCTGGATCGTACTGGCCGCCCAGGTATTCAGTCACAGTGTTGCGACACACGCCATTTTGCAGAGCCACCAAATTGTCCGCTGTCGGGTAGTTGGCAGTTTTGGCGTATTGCCCCGGATGTTCCTCGTAATCGGCGAGATTCAGTTTCTTGGCGACCTCATAAGCATGCGGCTGCTCACAGGGCACGACGCGGAAGTCAGAAACATTCAAATCTTCTGCCAGATTCCAGTCCAGACAGTTGCCCGCGGTTGCGCTGGTGAACGCCGTCGTCTCCTTGTCAACGATGGTCGTCGTTGTCGACGATGACGCGCTTGCCGACGAGCCCTTGCCCCCAAGTGGCCCACTCGGTGGCTCGATGACTCCCGCTTGCAGCGCGAATGCCATTCCCGCGGCGCCGACCAGCATTGCCGTCGACAAAGCGCGCATTCCCCAGCTTCCACGAGAGTTACGGGAAGCGTGGGCATCGTTGCTGGCTGCGGAGGACGCACCAGCGCTGGCATCTGCGCCAGTACCTGCACCGGAGTCAGTGTCTGTGGCGGCAGCGTGCTCGCGATCCTGGTTCATATTGTCATCAGCCATAGTGACCCCATTGTGCACCGCCAATGAGCCTGTGGACAAGGTAACGCTCTGTCCGAGTTTGCGGTCCGAGTTTGCTCAATAACTTCAGGCACTACAATAGTCCGGTATTTGTTCGCTACCCGAGGACACGAGTCTTGACCTGGACTGCACTACTCAGCCTGCTGGGCGTCCACATTATTGGTATGGCCTCACCAGGGCCTGACGTCTTCTTAATCCTGCGCCTTGCCACCAAATCCCGAAAGCACGCCATCGCAGCGGTTGCGGGTATCAGTACTGGTGCCACTATCTGGATGACCCTCACAGTTTTTGGGTTCGCAGCTGTCATCACCGCCAATCCTTTGCTGATGGGCGTAATCCAGCTCGTCGGGGGCTGTTATCTCATTTACATGGGCATCAGCATGGCCAAGGCAGGCATCAATACCCTCCGCGAACTGCGCGCCGGTGCCGCACCAGCGCTGGGAAGCGAGGCGCTCCGGTCGCCGAAGGCGACATTCCGTCAGGGCTTTTTCACCAATATGTCGAACCCGAAGATTGTTCTCTTCCTCACGGCAGTGCTTTCACAGTTCATTCCCGCAGGCGCATCCGTGGGGACGCTTGTGCTTTGTACGTTGGTGCTAATCGTCTCCCAAATCGCTTTCTTCCTATTTATCGCAATCGTGGTGTCGACGGATGCCGTCGTCAAGCGAATGGTGCTGGCAGGGCCGTGGATTGACACTGTCGCCGGCGTGATCTTCCTCGTCCTCGGCGCGCTGCTGGTCGCCTCAGGAGCGGAAGCGGCACTCTAGCAAGCCTTGTGCCTGCTTGCCGACGTAAACCAGGTACTCTAGGGGACGTGATTGATCTCAAATTTCTCCGCGAAAACCCTGAAGTAGCCCGCGAGTCCCAGCGCACCCGTGGTGAGGACCCGGCATTGGTCGATCAGCTGCTGGAAGCTGACGCTAAGCGCCGCGAGGTTATTGCCTCCACCGACGCGCTGCGTTCAGAGCAGAAGGGCTTCGGTAAGAAGATTGGTCAGGCGTCGAAGGAAGAGCGCCCGGCCATGCTGGAGAAGGCCAAGGAGCTTTCCGACGCCGTGAAGGCAGCCGAAGCGGAGCAGAAGGAAGCCGAGGCTGAGGTCGAGCGCCTGCAGTACCTGATTGGCAACATCGTTACGGGTGCGCCCGCCGGCGGCGAAGATGACTTTGTCGTGCTGGAGGAAATCGGTGAGATTCCACAGTTCGACTTTGAGCCCAAAGATCACCTGGACCTCGGTGAGTCGCTGGGTCTTATTGATATGGAGCGTGGCGTCAAGGTCTCCGGTTCCCGCTTCTACTTCCTGACCGGCTACGGTGCCATGCTGCAGCTGGCCATGATGAACCTGGCTGCTCAGAAGGCAACTCAGAATGGCTTCCAGCTGATGGTGCCGCCGGTGCTGGTTCGTCCGGAGACCATGTCGGGTACCGGCTTCCTCGGTGCGCACTCCGATGAGATCTACTACCTGCAGGAAGATGACCTCTACCTGGTCGGTACCTCGGAAGTCGCGCTGGCCGGCTACCACTCCAACGAGATTATTGACCTGTCGGAGGGGCCGCGTCGCTACGCTGGTTGGTCTTCCTGTTTCCGTCGTGAAGCGGGCTCTTACGGTAAGGACACCCGCGGTATCCTGCGCGTGCACCAGTTCGACAAGCTGGAGATGTTCTCCTACTGTCCGCCGGAGCAGGCGGAGGCAGAGCACCAGAAGCTGCTGAACATGGAGCGCGAGATGCTGGCCGCGGTCGATGTTCCATACCGCATCATCGATGTTGCTGGTGGTGACCTGGGTGCATCGGCTGCCCGCAAGTTCGATACCGAGGCATGGGTGCCGACGCAGAACACCTACCGCGAGCTGACCTCGACTTCGAACTGCACGACTTTCCAGGCTCGTCGTTTGAAGACCCGCTACCGCGATGCCGATGGCAAGTCTCAGTACTGCGCCACCCTAAATGGCACGCTGGCCACGACGCGTTGGCTGGTCGCCATTCTGGAAAACCACCAGCAGGCCGATGGTTCTGTGGTGATTCCGGAGGCGCTGCGTCCGTTCATGATGGGCAAGGAAGTTCTCGAGCCGGTTAAGCGAGCCGGTTAAGCAGGTGCGGCCCCGCCCCAGTTCATCCGCGACTTCACGACACCTATGTCACCTCATGCCACCTCCACAGCTGGCATGAGGTGACGCCTGTGTCGTGAAGTGGCTTTTTTCAGGCGTGACTTGTTTAGCTGCGCTAAAAAATTAATTGGGGGATTGAGAAGGTAAAAACACCAGGAAGGTTGAGAGTAGAAACACAACCGAAAACACAACTGAACCAGGGGGATAGCCTCACTCGAGGTGGTAGAGGTTGTGTACAACATTCGGGATTACAGCAATTTTGCTGATGTGTCTTTCACCTGCTGATGTATCCTGCACCGTGATTTAAGCTGCTCCAGCTTTCTTCCACGCAGCCTTCAGCCCAGCTCGGAGGGGCAGGACGAGGCAGGCAGACGAAGCCACGGCCGAAGTGAGGGCAACGCCAGCTCGCACAAATGCTGGATTGAGCTTGGAGTTTTCTTCCGTGAGAATGCCGATCAGCTGAGATGGCGCAATTGTGCTTGCGAGCGCGCCTAGGGACGCAACGCGCAGCGCGTCTTCACGGTCATCTGCCTTGAGCAGCGAAGCAGCTGAAAATCCAGCTCCGACCGTAGAAACCACGAAGGGAAGAAGCAGAGTTTCCTTCGGTGCTGTCTTCTGAACTGCCTCGCCGTTTAGCTTCCATTTGGTGTGGACTTCTGCAGGCAACTGCTTCCAGGACATAGCCAGTGCGACTCCGTGCGCAACCGTCACGGCCGCGGGGAGAAGAGCGGTCGCCTGCAGTGTGCGAGCTGGAATTTCAGAGATAACCTCACCGTCAATATCGTCCGGTCGGACAATCCCCAGCTTGGTCGCTACTGCGGCCCAGTTGATAGACCAGCCAAAACCCAACAGGTGAGGTTGGAGGATCCGCGGGTCGTCCATGTTCCACAGGGAAGCGCGACCGCTTTTGGTAAATACCCGAAGCGGTTTGGAGAGGTACCTGCGCAAGGTGTTTGGTTCGCCAACTTGTTCGGCTACGCAATTTGCGTAGTCGGTCGCCGTTCCCAGCTCTTCGGTCAGGTCCGCGTGGACGTCGTTAAGCTCTTGCAGAAGACTCTCCTGCTCGGCGATGATCGCCTTGCGTTGTGCGTGCGATATGCCGATTTCGCGCAGTTTGTGGTCAATGGCAGTGAGGTAGGTGTTCATTGGGGCTCCTCGGAAAATAGTGCGGTCATGTCGGCGGATAGGTCGATGAAGTCCTGATGCAGTTGCGTGAGTGTTTGCTTTCCTTTGGCTGTCAGTGAGTAGTACTTGCGCGGCGGCCCTTTGGGGGATTCCTCCCAGCGATTGCTAA
The DNA here is from genome assembly GCF_030232435.1 of Corynebacterium sp. MSK012. Classification (NCBI taxonomy): domain Bacteria; kingdom Bacillati; phylum Actinomycetota; class Actinomycetes; order Mycobacteriales; family Corynebacteriaceae; genus Corynebacterium; species Corynebacterium sp. MSK012. The sequence continues at coordinate 266,105 of NZ_JASPJU010000001.1, read as the reverse complement.
TCAAGCCGTTGGTGGTCAGCCGCGAGAGTAGGGGGTAGACGGTTCCCGCGGGCGCGCTGAGGTGGGGGTAGGCGTTGAGCTTTGCGACGAGTGCCGCGCCATAGAGCTCTTCGCGAGAAATCAGCTTGAGAATGGCGAGCTCAAGTACCCCTTTCTTCAGTTGTGTCTGTGGACGTTTGGGCATAGCGTTGTGCTTTCTTTCCGGCGGTATGGAGGAATCTGCCCAGGCAGAATACTTTTCATACCTAGTACCTTGTAATACCAACTATACGCACAGTAGTTTGTATTGCCAAGTACTGCATGCTTTATACGGCGCGGAGAGGGCAGGGCAAAGAAAATGAGGGGCAATTGCCAGAAGGCAATCGCCCCTCATTCCACCGGGTTAGCTCTATGGAGAACTCGTAACTGCTAGGAAGCGGTTCGGTTCCTATTTAGCGTTCAATTAGATACGCGCATCAAGCCAGGCAATAGCCGTCGCAATGGCCTCGTGCTGTGCCGGCTCGTTGAAGGTCTCGTGGAACTGGCCTTCGAACTCGATCAGCTGCTTGTCGGTGGACGAGATGCCGTTGTGCCAGTCGCGCGAGAAGAACGGCGGCACAATCTCATCCTGGCCGCCCATCATGACCAGGGTCGGCTCAACAAAGTCGACGGAGTTGGTGCCGTTGTAGGTGGCGGCAAAAGCCATCTGCTGAGCCATGCCGAGCGAGAGCTTGGAGTTGTTGTACGGATCAGTTTCGTACTCATCACGCACTGCCTGCGAAGAAGAGGTCTTAGAACCCAGCGGGTTGCCAAGCTGAATCAAGTCGCTGCCGGGTAGTGATGGCACGCGCATCTCGGTGCGGTTCGGCACTTCCTTGAGCATGCGAGTGTTGAATGTGGTCATGTCCTGGAATGGCAGGCGCTGGTAAATCGTCGGCTGCGCCTCGCGCTGGACATCGGTCATGGCCTCTGGGGTGATGGTTTCGCCCTCGTCCGTGCCACCGTAGGGGTTGAAAAGAGCGCCACCACCGTTGGCGACAATGCCATCGACACTGCCCGGGTACTTGATGCCGTGGAAGTCCACGGCAAGGCCGCCCATGGAGTGGCCGAGCAGGAAGGTCTTCGTGCTCGGGTTCTCCGCCTTGGCCTTTTCGACGAGCATGTGCAGGTCATCGACAAGCGAGTGGAAATCATCAATATGACCACGGGCAACTGGGGTTCCTTCGACCTGGCCGGAGTGGCCGTGCCCACGGTGGTCAATGCGGTAAACGTTGTAGCCGGCGTTCAGCAGCTTGCCGGTTACCCACTCGTAGCGACCCAGGTGTTCTGCAGCGCCATGCACGACGACGACAGTGGCTTTGGCATTCGGGATGGTGTTGGACTTCCAGTAAATCTGGGTGCCCTTGCCATCCTGTGAGGTCATGTAGCCGTCGGTGACCGTAACGTGGCGTCCGTCAACCGTAGTGGTTGGTGCCGGGGTGGTGGGCAGCTCGACCATTGCAGTGGACTGCGGGTCGGGAGTTGGTTCCAGCGGGTTCTTGATGAAGTCCGTTGGGGCTGCTGATGCTGCCGGGGTGGCCAGGGCCAAAGTCAGGGCGGTGGTCACACTCGCAGTGAAAATTGATGCGCGACGCATGATTGCTCTTTTCTGTTTTCAATCGAGGAGTGGATGATAGTTATAATAATTTTATTATAACAAACAAGCCCTGAATTTATAATAAAAATAGCCCGGAAAACCGAATAGGTTTTCCGGGCTATTTTTCGGCTCTTACGAGGACTTATTCAGGCTTCGGTGCCTCCTCAGCATCCGTATCCTCGACCCAACCATAGGTGCGCTCAACGGCACGGTTCCACTGGTGGAACAGGCGATCGCGCTCTTCGGCCTCCATCTTCGGACGCCACTTCTTGTCGATCGTGATGTGAGCCTTGACCTCATCCAGGTTCGACCAGAAGCCAATGCCAAGGCCCGCAGCGTATGCCGCACCAAGGGCCGTGGTTTCAATGTTGTTCGGGCGTGTGACAGCGACATTCAGGATGTCGGACTGGAACTGCATGAGGAACTCGTTCATAGTCATGCCACCATCAACGCTCAGCGTTGTGATGTCCGTGTCGGATTCTGCGACCATGGCGTCGAGGACCTCGCGGGTCTGGTACGCAGCAGCCTCCAGCACAGCACGGGCAATGTGGTTTCGGTTGACGAAACGGGTCAAACCGACGATGACGCCACGAGCGTCCGGCTGCCAACGAGGAGCAAAAAGACCGGAGAAGGCCGGCACGATGTACACGCCGCCGTTATCCTTGACGCTCTTTGCCTTGTTCTCAATGGATGCCGCATTCGGAATCATCTGCAGCTCGTCACGCAGCCACTGAACAAGTGCGCCGCCCATGGAGACGGAGCCCTCGAGCGCGTAGACCGGCTTCTCTCCCTCGACCTGGTAGCAGACGGTGGAGATGAGTCCGTGGTCAGACCACTTCGGCTTCTCACCAGTATTCATTAGCATGAACAGCCCAGTGCCGTAGGTGTTCTTGGTGTCGCCCTCGCCGAAGCAGCCCTGGCCGAACATGGCGGCCTGCTGGTCGCCGAGGATGCCAGTAATCGGTCGCTCCGCAAGAGAACCGCGGGCGCGGATACGGCCGAAGTCGCCTACCGACGGTCGGATGTCAGGCAGCATCGACATCGGAATGCCAATTTCACGGCAAATGTCCTCATCCCACTCGAGGGTCTTGAGGTCCATCAGGAGAGTACGGGAGGCGTTGGTGACGTCGGTTGCGTGAACTGCGTCTTCGCCGTTGTCGCCCTCTGCACCACCGGTGAGATTCCACAGCAGCCAAGTATCGATGGTGCCGAAGAGTAGATCGCCAGCCTCAGCCTTTTCGCGAGCTCCCTCGACGTTGTCGAGAATCCAGCGCACCTTCGGGCCAGCTGGGTAGGAGTTGATACGTAGGCCCGTGGTCTCACGCCAGCGGTCAGCGCCTTCATCCCCCATGAGTTCCTTGCAGATCTCATTCGTGCGGGTGTCCTGCCAGACGATGGCATTGTAGACCGGTTCACCAGTGTTCTTGTCCCAGACGACAGTGGTTTCACGCTGGTTGGTGATACCGATGGCATCAATATCCTGGGAAGCAATGTCGACATCGGCGAGAGCTTCGCTGACTACTCGACGAGTGTTGGTCCAAATCTCCTGAGCGTCGTGCTCGACCCAGCCCTCTTCCGGGAAAATCTGCTTGTGTTCCATCTGTGCAACAGTGACGATTTCTGCGTCATGGTTGAAGATGATGCAGCGGGTGGAAGTAGTTCCCTGGTCAATGGCGAGGACGTATTTGCTGTGCGTCATGGGGGATACTCCTAGCGAAATTGTGTGTAAATGTGAGTGTTCAGGCTTGCGATATTTTATTGTGCGATATCTCTCATATTCCCGTTATCCGATGGCAAAGGCAAGAGCGCCTGCAGCCACGGCTGCCAGCATCGGTGCGACAATCGGAACCCATGCATAGGCCCAGTTCGCATCGCCCTTGCCCTTAATCGGGAGCACGAAAGCGTAGGCCAAACGCGGGCCGAGGTCACGAACAGGGTTGATGGCGTATCCGGTCGGGGAACCAAGGGAAAGACCAATCGACACAATGATGAACGAGACACCGAAGTAGGTCAGCGGGCCAAGTTCGCCGCCGGCTGGGCCGAACAGGATGAATGCGAGCAGAACGAAGGTCGCGATGAACTCGGTGACGGCATTCCAAAAGTTATTTGGGTGAACCGGCGCGGTGAAGAAGTTGCCGCCAGTTTCGGCATTCGCATTGGTTGGGTTGCCGTTTTCGTCGACACCATTGGCGTCGAACAGCTGCTTAAAAGCGGCCCATGCCAGGATTGCACCTACGAATGCGCCCAACAGCTGACCTGCAACATAGTACGGAACCAGGTCCCATCCCAGGCTGCCCTTGATGGCCAGGGCAACGGTTACCGCAGGGTTCAAGTGCCCACCGGATACGTCGGCAATAGATGCACCAGCGAAAACAGCCATACCCCAGCCGAAGGCAATGCCCAACCAGCCTGCATTTGCAGCGCGGGTTGTCCGGAGGTTGATAGAAGCACAGACTCCGTTACCGAGGAGGATTAGAATGGCGGTTCCGAAAAACTCCCAGAGGAATGCCTGGGATCCTGTGATTGTCTCCATGAGATGTAGAAACTCTCTGTGAGTCGTGACCGGGCGAGGTCACGATGAATCTTGCAACGTAAATTCTTTGGGTATAAGAAATGCCGGCGAGAACTGATTCTTTTCGCCGGCACTTTTATTTCGAGCCCATTAGCCCCTTGAAGTGCGAAGCCGTTTTCCCAAGAGGGAAAGCTATTTCGTTGTGGCTACAGCGTTGGTGGCCATCTAAGAACTAGCTCGTACGGCCACCGGGGGGGGGAGGGGAGGGGGCAAACTAGCGGTCGAGGCTGACGTCGACGTCCGCGCGAGTCTCCACTGCATGAGCAGCAATCTCGTTAGCGGCCTTGTCAGTCAGCTCACGTTCAGCTGCCAGGGTTGCTTCGACACGCCCGATGAAGACCTTGATCTCCTTCTCCATCGTGTCCTTGTCCCAACCCAGAGCTGGGGCAACCAGTTCAGCGGTGGCCCGGGCGCTGTCGACACCGCGGTGTGCGTACTCCATGGAGACACGCAGGCGGCGCTCCAGGATGTCGTCGAGGTGCATTGCGCCTTCGTGAGTCACTGCGTAGAGAACCTCAGCGCGCATGTACTGCTCAGCAGCCTCCAGTGGCTCGAGCAGGGACTTGTCCTCGGCCGTCGGGGCTAGAACCTCGTAGATGAGGGAGCCGTAACGGTTGAGCAGGTGCTCGACCTGCTTCTCGGTGATACCGAACTGCTTGGCCAGGGCTGGCTTCTGGTTGTTCAGTGCGTGGTAGCCGTCAGCGCCGAGCAGCGGGACATCTGCAGTGACGGACTCCGGTACCTTGCGGGGGACGTCCTGGACTGCAGCGTCGATGGTGTCAGCACCGATGACGCGGTAGGTGGTGTACTTACCGCCTGCGACGGAAACCATGCCCGGGGCAACGTGGGCAACAGCGTGGTTGCGGGAGAGGTTGGTGGTGGAGTCGGAGTCGCCTTCCACCAGTGGACGCAGACCCGAGTAGACACCGACGATGTCGTCGTAAGTAATTGGACGGCGAACCTTGGCGTTGACGTGATCGAGGATGTAGTCGATGTCAGCGCGGGTAGCTGCCGGGTTGGCCAAATTCATGGTCCAGTCGGTGTCGGTGGTACCGATAATCCAGTATTCACCCCACGGGATAACGAACAGGACGGACTTCTCGGTCACGAAGGTCATTGCCACCGAGCCCTCAAGAGCGGACTTCGGAATAACAATGTGGACACCCTTGGAGGTGTGGACGCGGAACTTGCCCGTGACGCCAGCCAGCTTCTCAATCTCATCGGACCAAATACCGGTGGCATTGACGAAAACGCTGCCGCGGATGGTGGTGGTGGCGCCGGTGTCGGTGTCAAGGAGCTTCGCGCCGACGATGCGCTCGCCTTCCTTCACGAAGTCGACAACCTGAGTGGAGGTGCGGACGTCAGCGCCGAAGTGAGCAGCGGTGCGCAGGACAGTCATGGTGTGACGGGCATCGTCAACCAGGGTGTCGTAGTAGCGAACGCCGCCGACCACGGCATCTTCCTTCAGGCCCGGAGCCTGCTTCAGGGTGCCCTTGCGGGAGTAGTGCTTCTGCATCGGAACCTGCTTGGCGCCACCCATGACGTCGTAAAGGAAGAAGCCCGATGCCATGAACGGGCGCTCCCACACGCGGTGGGTCAGCGGGAAGACGAAGCGCAGTGGCTTAACCAGGTGCGGTGCTAGGTGCGACATGGACAGTTCGCGCTCGCGCAGGGATTCAGCTACCAGGCGGAAGTCCAACATCTGCAGGTAGCGCAGACCGCCGTGGAACATCTTGGAGGAGCGGCTGGAGGTGCCGCCTGCGAAGTCACGAGTTTCAATGACCGCAGTCTTCAAACCACGGGTTGCGGCATCGAGCGCAGCGCCAGCGCCTACAGAACCGCCGCCGATAATGACGACGTCGTATTGCTCGGTGCCGAATTTCTCCCAGGTCTTTTCATGCTGTTCCTTATTTAGAACTGCAGATGGGGCGAGAGATGAAGAGGACGACATTTTCCAATCCTTCCCGGTGGGGGCGTTGATTTTTCGTCGAAGAGAATTTCTCGGCTCACGGCTCAGGTTACCAAAAATCGGCTTACTTGTAAGCGGTAACTTACGGTTACGTAGATATAAACAATGGGTCAAAAAGCCAAGAAAACCCGCCCCAAAATGTTGTCTGGTTTTCCGCAGGTAGATAGGTATGTTAATAGAGGTTTACTACTTTTAGAATGAATGCCCACCAGCGGAGCCCACCCCATAACGGGGGTGGTAAGAGCGACTATGGGGTGTACCGGGACTGTATGACAGGTGCGCAGTACGCGCAAGGGGGATGTACCTGGTTTTACACATGGATATGGGCCTGTAACGACATTTATTCATGGGTCTCAGATACCAGTACATATCGCCCCGCTAAGGGGTGCGAAAGATTGTAGAGTAAAGGCCATGTTCAAGGATCCTGTGTACTTAACGATTATCGGATTGGCGCGCACCGTCTTCTTTGCCCAAGGTTTGAAGTTCACCGTTAAGGGCTGGGAAAACGTGCCGAAAGACTCTGGCGCCGTTCTCGTTACTAACCACACCGGATACATGGACTTCACCTATGTCGGTCTTCCATTCCGCAAGCACCGCCGTTTTGTCCGTTTTATGGCGAAGAAGGAAGTCTTCGACCATTCGATCGCAGGACCAATCATGCGTGCTTGTAAGCACATTCCGGTCGACCGCACCGACGGCTCCAAGTCTTTCGAAGAGGCCTGCGCAAAGTTGGAAAACGACGAGTTGGTAGGCATCTTTCCGGAGTCGACTATCTCGCGCAGCTTTGAAGTCAAGAATCTGAAGTCGGGTGCGGTGCGTATGGCGCAGCGCACCGGCAAGCCCATCATCCCAGTGCTGATTGTGGGATCCCAGCGCGTGTGGACGAAGGGGCACCCCAAGCATCTCGGCCGCAGCAATACTCCGATTCATATTACGGTTTTGCCGCCGTGGACCCCGGAGGGCGATCCGGCAGAAGCCACCGAAAAGCTACACGAAATCATGGATCAGGGTGTCCGTCAGCTCTGGGACGAGTATGCAGCTGAAGAAGGTCCCCTGCCGAAGGGCGCCTACTGGGTACCGGCTCGCCTTGGCGGCGGCGCACCGACTTTCGAAGAGGCCCAGGCAGAGGACCTGAAAGTCGAAGAAGAGCGTCAGCGTATCCGTCATTTGCGCGGTGATCTGGCCGCATTCAAGGAAAAGCTAGCCGAGTCGGCACGTGAATTCGGCGATAGTGCGCGTGAGTTCGGCGATCAGACCAGGCAGCAGTTCCTCGATGCCTCGCAAACGATGAGCGCGGAGTCTGCTCGCCGAAGGGAACAGACGACCGCCTTGTTGGCGCAGTTCCGTCAGTCTGTGGAACAGATGGCTGATGATGTTGTCGCCGGTGCTAAGGAGAGCAAGGAGTCCGTGCGTACGGCCACGGATTCGATGCGCGTGACCTTCCGCGAAGCGTACGTGCAACTAGAGAAGGCCTCCGCCTCCGGTGTCGAACAGACGCAGCAGACCGTTTACCGTCTTATCGGCCAGTCGATGATGATCCGCGACAAGCTTCCACAGCGCTTGAACAGGCTCATCACCGCTCAGCCGGAGACGTTCATCTTCGATTACCCCGCATCGCTTGCCGACGACGCGGGCAATACCAGCGAAGAAAACATGAAGGCCTTGCAGCAGCTCGGCGATGCCGGAGCCACAATCGTTGTTCTGCACGAACCGGGAGATAAGCCGAATCTATCGGCTTTGGAGTCGGTTGACCTGCAGGTCGTGGAACTCCCGGAGGGCGCCAGCAAACTGGACGTCACAAATGCGGTGGTTAGCACGCTGCGCAAGCAGGCTCGCAAGGAAGAAACCGCGATTCTTTTTGCCGGTCGCTCGAACTTTGAGGAAGCCACACAGCGTGTCGGCATGCCGGTAGTTACGGCCGATGCGGACTGGTCCCTGCTGAAGAACGCGGATTGGGTAATCGACACTGTCGAGCATGGGGGAGTAGCCGCAACGCTGCAGTTGTTGCACGACCGGTTCTGCGATGACGGTGAAGATGACAACAGTGAGGACGGCAAGTAGTTCGAAGTGACCGAGAGACTACACCCACTACTCGTAGCTTCGGATATTGACGGGACGTTCATCGACTCGCGGGAGCGGGTAACTCCCCGCCTGCGACAGGCCGTCACGCGAATGCTACGCCGCGGAACCCCGTTGGTGCTGGCCACGGGAAGGCCGGCTCGGTGGTTGCAACCAGTGCTCGAGCAGCTGCCGGTTCAGCCGTTGTGCGTGTGTGCCAATGGCGCCGTGATTTACGACTCCGGCCGTGATGAAGTGGTTGCCGCCAACACACTGAAGCCGGAGACGCTGCGATACGTCGTCAAGCATGCGCGCGAAGCGGCGCGATCCATCGGTGGAATCGGCATTGCGGCAGAGCGCGCTGGGACGTCGGCGAATGATGCCATCGATGAGCTTTTTGTGGTGGCGCCGTCCTATGACCATGCGTGGGAATCGGATGAGCACGGTGAGCTTGCTGAAGAGGCCGTGTTGTCGGAACCCGCGACGAAACTCTTGCTGCGAAACTCAGATGTGGACAGTGCACAGCTATATGAGCTGGTCGCTCCCGCAATTGACGCGAGCTTGGCCCACGTGACCTACTCCATGCCCGACGGGCTTTTGGAAGTGTCCGCGCCGGGCGTGACTAAGCGCGCCGGGTTGGAATACGTATCTGAACTGGTCGGAGCGACCGCGAAAGATGTGGTCTGCTTCGGTGACATGCCGAACGATATCGAGATGCTGTCGTGGGCGGGCACGGGTGTGGCCATGGGCAATGCGGCTGACAACGTCAAGGAGATTGCAGACGAAATCACCGCCACCAATGATGATGACGGTGTTGCTCGTGTGCTGGAGCGCTGGTTCTAGCTAGCCTCGAGGTTTTCCCGCGCCAGCTAGCTCCCCCAGCGCTCGACAGCGCTTACTTCAGCTCGGTCTTGACTTCGCCGGTGGTGCGGTCGAAGGTGATTGAACCGTTCTGGAACTCAGCGCGCTCGATGTTTCCATCGACCACCTGGGTCTTCGTCGGGGCACCCAGCTTGCCGACCTCGAAGCCCTGGCGGGCCCACTCATCAGCAATCTTGCCCCAGATAGCGTGCGCGCCGGTGGTGTCGGAGTCGGTGATTACGCCGTTGGAGAACTTCACATAGCGCAGGGCATCGGCCTGGCCAGCATTGTTCGCCACGGTAGAACCGCTCTGGATACCGGACATTGCGTAACCGAGAACGGAGCCCATTTCCTCGGAAACTTGGCGCCATTCGGCAGCCAGGTCGTTCTGCTCATTGATAGTGATGATCTGGTCAATCAGGACCGGCAGGTCAGCGATCGACGGGCCGTTTTCAATCGAGCGTCCAACGGCACCCAGAATCGCATCGGCGGTCTGTCCGAGCCCCGGTGCGCCGAGCATGCCCAGCGCCGAGGCCAGCATCGAACGTGCACCCGAGACTGTCTCCAGAGCCTGTGCCTTCTGCTGCTCGTCGGATGCGCTCGGCGAGGAGGAGTTGCTCTGCTCGCTTGCCGACGGTGCGGAGGATTCAGCCGTAGCAGTGTCACCGGTGTTCGTGGCGTCGGTTGGCTCAGAGGTATTCGAAGTACCCGAGGTGGTCGAGTCGGAGCTCGACGTTGTCGAAGAAGTGGTGCTCGATGCGCTCGAGGACTTCTCGGAGGGCGAGGTCGTGGACGTACCCGTGGATGCCGAGGTGGTCGAGGTAGTAGAGGTCGACGTGCTCGACTCGGTCGATTCGCTCGACTGCGAGTCTGTGTCCTCGGCGGTCTTATCGTCCTTTTCATCCTGCGGAACGAGGAGATCAATCAAGCCGTCAGGCCCCTCATTATCAATCTTTCCGCTGGTGAGTGTGTTGTACTTCTTCTCGGCAATCGAGCGGATCTTGCTCATCTGGGCGTAGCCAGCATCACCTGGGCAGGTGGTGTTACCAACGTCGCGGTGCGCGAAGATTGTCGGCAGAGTGACCTGCTTACCGTATCCGTACTTGGAGTAGCTGGTGCCACCCGAAGTCATCTGGATCTGGCCGGTCGGCTTGATGCCGGCGACCTTCAGGCGCCAACCAATCATATTGCCCACCGAGTTCAGTGCGGCCTCGCTGGGAGCAACCGAAGAGTAGTTACCCATCATGGAGATGCCGAAAGTACCGGTGTTGAAGCCACCTGCGTGTGCGCCCTGGACATTCTTATCCAGCCCACCGTAGCGGCCCTCGTAGATGTTGCCGTACTTGTCGACAAGGGCGTTGTATCCGATGTCGCACCAGCCCAGAGTCTGTGCGTGGTACTGGTAAATGCCGCGGACGATACCAGCGGACTGGCTCTCGGTGTAGTTGTTTGAACCAGCGGTGTGGTGCACGGTGGCACCGACAAGCTTGCTGTCGTAGTCCGCGCCCTTACAGCGGTTGTTTTCGTTGGCGCCCCAGCCGGCACGGGTAATGACCTTCGGCATGCCCGTGACATTCTTGGCATCCACAATTGGGTCGATGCCGGATGCAGCAGCCTGGCCGTCGATTAGCACTGCGTCGACCTGGTCGATCGGCAGTTCATCGGCGACCGGTTCGATGTCCGTCCACTTCACCGGGAGGTTCGGCGAGTCCAGATTTGCAGCGTCGTTAGCGTTCGGAGCAGTCGGGTCATCGAGTGCGTCCCCAGGAGCTGCATCCGGAGTCTGCTGGTAGTCGGAAGCGGCCTCGGCGACATCCTTGGCCGCATCCGTAGCGGAATCCTTTGCATCCTCCACGGCCTTCTTGGCGCCCTCGGCATTAATCTCGTCGAGGTTGAGCTTGGACAAATCCAGCTTCTCAGCGCCCTTGATGTCCTTCAGATCCACGCCGGAACCCGGACCGAAGATGTTAAGTCCGTGGGTGGAAACCTGAACGCGCTTGGTTGGCTCGATGTAGATGAGCTCCGTTCCGTTCAGGCCGTTGCCATTGCCTTCAGCGGGGTAGTCCGGGTCAACGCTGAACCAGTCGGACCAGGAGCCGTCTGCTCGCTCGGCGCGGACGAAGCTGGCGATATCAGGGTCACCGGCCCACGTCAGCGCAAACTGGGAAAACTCAGTATCGGAGGTAATTTCCTTGACGACACCGCGGTTGGGATGAGCTTCGTCGGCAAGCGACTGCGTTGCGATTGCTGCATCTTCGACGAGAACGGAGACGCTGTCTGCAAGCGACTTGCTCTGGACAACCGGGTCGATGGGGCCGGCGCCGTTTTCCTCGATGAGGTCATAAGCGGCACCTGCGCCGACAACGGCAACGGGTGTCAGGGCAAGGGTCGCCACGGCAGCGAGTACCAAGGATTGCTTGGCACCTGCGCGGCGATTGATGCGGCGGCGACTAAACACGGTAATAACTCCTGGGTGATTGCGAAGATCTGGTGCTACACCACAAATGTGATGTGGTTATGCCTGTTGTGGATAAGCGGGAGACTTAGTTCTGAGGTGCGAACCAGGCCTGCGTAGCTTCGGCAGGGTTGGCTGGCAGGGAATCAGTTAGAAACTCACCGAGAACCTCGCCTGGTGTGGGCGTTTCCACGTTTCCGAGGGAACCGCCGTTGTCGCCCGACTCGCCGGTGCCCGGAATCGACGGAATGCTGGCGGCCTCTCCGTCCTGGTTGTTCGGATCCGTCGAGCGGCCGGCGATACCCGCTCCGCCGGCGCCATCAAACTTGGCTTTGGCTGCAGCGCGGATGGCATCCATCTGCTGGTAGCCGAAGGTGCCCGGGCATGAGGTGTAGCCGGTGTCGCGGTGGCCGAAGATGGCCGGGAGGTTCACGGTCTGGCCGGAGCTGTAGCGTGCCTTCGAGTAGCCGGCGCTGGTCAGTGCGGCGGTGGACATCGGATCGACGCCACCGACCTTCATGCGCCAGCCGACCATCTCGCCGAGTGCAGTGACGGCCGCATCCGGAATCTCCAGCTGGTCGTGATTGCCCATCACCGAAATACCGAAGGTGCCGTTGTTGAAGCCACCTGCGTGCGCGCCTTCGATGTTCTTGTCCAGGCCGCCGTAGCGCCCCTCGTAGATGTTGCCGTACTTATCGACCAACGCGTTGTAGCCAACATCGCCCCAGCCCAGCGTCTTTGCGTGGTAGGCGTAAATGCCTCGGACAATGGCTGGTCCCTGCGACTCTGAGTAGTTATTGGAACCCGCGGTGTGGTGGATGCACGTGCCCTTGAAAGTGCTGTAGGAGCTCGAACCGCTGCGGATGGACTCATCTGCGCCCCATGCTGCACGGCTGATTACATTTGGCGCACCGGAAATCGACGACTCGTACGCAACTGGCTGAATAACCTCGCCGACCTGCTCTACGCCGTCGATGAAAACTGCCTGGACAGCGTTGAGGGACAACGCGGCCGTAGCGCTGACGAGATCCTGCAGGGCACCGCCGATAGTGGCGGGGTCAAGGTTGTCGATACCAATGATGTTGCGGGGATCCAGGCCTTCGAGGAGGTTCAGGCCGACAGTCGACACCTGCACGCGACGGGTGGGCTCAACGAACAGCAGCTCGGTGCCGGACTGCCCGGAGTTATTCATCGGACCGTGTGAATCAGCGTGGAACCACGGGCCAAAGCTGCCGTCTTCGCGCTCGGCGCGAACGTAAAGCTGCAGATTGTCATCGCCCGGCCAGGTGAGTGCGAACTGGGAGAACGGTTCGTCGCGGGTGATGTCCTTTACGAATCCGCGAAGCGGGTGCAGGGCATCGGTAATGGCATGCGTGCCGACGGCTGCGTCGTCAATCATCATCGTGACAGCGTCAACCAGCGGCGATGTCGAGATCTTGGCTGCGATGGGGCCTACGCCTGGGCTTTCAACCAGGGTAGGGGCCTGGCGAATACCCCATGTTGCTAGCGGAGCTGCGGCAGTAGTAGCTGCCAGTCCATAGAGGAAGGTGCGACGGCCCATCGACGGGGCATTGATGCGACGGCGAGTTGGCACGGTAAAAGCTCCAAAAAAATGGGGTACAGGGTTATCGACCCGAGGTCTACCCGGGGTCGAAGGGAAGGAAAGTTGCAAAGCAACAGAAAATTCTGAGGAGGATGTTACCAGTGTGACTAAAAAAATCTAGTGAGACATCTGTGTTTCCTCGTTAATTTTGGGAAAATTATCAAATAATGTGACCAAACGAACGTTGGGCTGGGCTCACGTGGACGTCGTAAAGCCCGCGTGTACACCCGCAAACCGGATGGAAATGCAATAGGTTTTAAGGCGTGAGTAGCGAAAAGAACACCACTGCCAATGAATTTGCTCCGAAGTCCCTACAGGACATCAAGGACAACACCTACGACCTCATCGTGGTCGGTTCGGGTTTCTTCGGTTTGACCGTTGCTGAGCGGACCGCCACTGAGCTGGGTAAGCGCGTGCTCGTTGTCGAACGCCGCAACCACATCGGCGGCAACGCCTACTCGGAGGCAGAGCCGGAGACTGGCATCGAGGTGCATAAGTACGGTGCGCACCTGTTCCATACCTCTAATAAGAGGGTGTGGGACTACGTCAACCAGTTCACTGACTTCACCGACTACCAGCACCGCGTGTTCGCTATGTACAAGGGCACCGCATACCAGTTCCCGATGGGGCTGGGGCTGATCAACCAGTTCTTCGGCAAGTACTACAGCCCGGACGAGGCTCGTCAGCTGATTAAGGACCAGACCGATGGCCTGGATCCACGTGACGCGAAGAACCTTGAGGAAAAGGCCATCTCCCTGATCGGCCGTCCGCTGTACGAGGCCTTTGTCAAGCACTACACCGCCAAGCAGTGGCAGACCGACCCGAAGAACCTGCCGGCCGGCAACATCACCCGCCTGCCAGTTCGCTACACCTTTAATAACCGCTACTTCAACGACACCTACGAAGGTCTGCCTGTCGACGGCTACACCGCCTGGCTGGAAAACATGGTGACCTCCGACAAGATTGACGTCGTTGTTGACGCCGACTGGTTTGAGGTGCGCGACGAACTCCGCGCTGTCTCCCCGGACGCCCCGGTCGTCTACACCGGCCCGCTGGACCGCTACTTCGACTACGCAGAGGGCAAGCTGGGTTGGCGCACGCTGGACTTCGAGATGGAGGTTGTCAACACCGGCGATTTCCAGGGCACTCCAGTGATGAACTACAACGACGCGGATGTGCCGTACACCCGTATCCACGAATTCCGCCACTTCCACCCGGAGCGCGATTACGTCAAGGACAAGACGGTAATTGTTAAGGAATACTCCCGCTTCGCCGACGATGGCGACGAGGTGTACTACCCGATCAACACTCCGGAAGACCGCGAGATGCTGGAGGCCTACCGCAAGCTCGCTGCAGCAGAAGCGCAGGAGAACAAGGTTCTCTTCGGTGGTCGTCTGGGCACCTACCAGTACCTGGACATGCACATGGCAATCGGTTCTGCACTGTCGATGTTCGACAACAAGATTGCGCCGTTCTTCAACGACGGCGAAGCAATCGAGCAGGAGCGCGGGCACTAATTTGCCGCTTCCGGCTCCCGCACTAGTATTGCGCGAGTGTCGCGTGAGAAAAGCCAAACCGGAATTCCCCAGCAGGGGCCATTGCTGCAGCGTGTGAACAAGTTTCTCACTCTGCCGGTGGCTCCCGTAATTCTGGTTCTCATCGGTTCTCTTGGCACACAGGCCGCGGCCGTGCTGGTCACTGGCATGCTTTCCACGGTCGGCGCGCCGGGCATATCGGGCCTGCGCATGACCGCCGCCGCCATCATCATGGTGGTTCTGTTCCGACCAAAGCTGTCCGGGATGACCCGCGCCCGCGCCATTAACATCGTGGTCTACGGCATCGCCATGGGCATGATGAGCATGATGATTTACGCAGCTATCGCCCGCCTCCCGCAGGGCGTCGCCGTCACCATCGACTTCCTCGGCCCCTGCGTCGTGTCCTTCCTGGGGCTGAAAATGTGGCGCTCCCGCCTATGGGCCATCGTCGCTTTCATCGGCGTTGCCCTGATTGCCCAGCCCTCCAATGACCTTGACATTATCGGCATTGGTTACGCCGCAATCGGTGCAATCTTCTTCGGCGCTTACACGCTCTTCTCCGCCCGAATGGGCAGCACCGAGGGCGGCGGCATGCCCGACCTGGCGCTGTCAGTGGTCGTCGCAGCAATCGTGCTCGCGCCATTTTCTGTTTCCGCTGCACCGCTTGTCGACGGTTCGATGTGGGCCACCATCGTTATTTCCGGGTTTATTGGCGCTGTTATTCCCTACGTGATGGACACCATCGCTGCGGGGATTGTCTCAGCGGCGGTCGTCGGCACGCTCTTTGCACTGGACCCGGTCATCGGTGCAATCCTGGGCTGGGCGTTTTCCGGTGACCGAGTGACTTGGTCCATGGCGCTGGGCATCGTGCTAATCGCGGCGGCTGGCGCGATTATTACCTGGCGCGGGGCGCGGGAGTCGCGCGAGCTGCGGGGGCTTGCGCAGTAAAAATGCGGATACCAGAACCCGCCGAAAAGTGGGGTCTCGACGTGTTCTGCTGGAAAACGACAGTGAATGCGGGTAAGTTTGTCGAAGATTTATTGTTTCTTAAGGTAATTCCCTGAAGCGGAAACACGCCTGATAGTTCCCACCGGCCGTGGGGAATCGCACATTGTGAGGAGAATGCACACGTGAAAATCACCTCTACTTTCCGTGGTTGGCGTCGAAAGGTTGCAGCCGTTGCGTCCGCGGTAGCTGTGGCCGCGTCTGCATTGACCATGGCGCCGGCCGCGAGCGCGGCGGGTGACCGAGGCTCGCTGCGCCCGGGTTGTGAGTGGGATTCGTACCAGTACTTCACCCAGAAGTGCCAGGTTTATTCGCCGGCCATGGACCGTAATATTCCGGTTCAGATTGTGGCCTCTGCCAATGGTGGTAACAAGGCTCTCTACCTGCTAGATGGCCTGCGTAGCCCGGCTGATGCCTCTGACTGGGTGGAGCACGGTAACGCCCCACGTACTTTTGAGGGATCCAACGTCAACCTGGTTATTCCAGGTGGTGGCGGCGGTAGCTTCTACACCGACTGGAAGCGTCCGTCGGTTAGTGTGCACGGTCCGTTTGTAAACATGTGGGAGACTTTCCTGACTCAGGAACTGCCGGTTTACCTTGAGCGTGAGTTCGGCATTTCTCGCACTGGTAACTCCATTGCAGGTCTGTCCATGGGTGCATCTGCTGCACTATCGCTGGCATACAACCACCGAGACCAGTTCGGTCAGGCTCTTGCCTTCTCCGGTTACCTGCACACCACTGCGCCGGGTATGACCACTGCAATTGAGGCCGCTCAGCTGTCGGCTGGCTACAGCTCCTTCGACATGTGGGGTGCGCCTATGTCAGCGGAGCGTGTCCGCAATGATCCGTACCTGAACGTCGAGAAGATGAAGGGGCTGGATCTGGTTATTACCTCGGCAAATGGTGTTCCGGATGAGGTTCGTGACCCGAAGAACCTCTACCGGGTCGTCCCGAAGGCCGGTGGCGTTGCGCTGGAGTCGCTGTCCCGCTTGTCCACCCGCGAGTTTGAGTTGCGTGCTCGTACCTCCGGTCTGGATGCGACGTTTGAATACGAGCAGACCGGTATCCACGATTGGCCGACCTGGGATCGCAACCTCCAGAACTCCAAGGCCCGCATCGAAGGTTTCCTCGGAGCTTAAAACTAGAACCTGAACGAAAAAGCCCCTATGCGCAGCAGATAGTCCGCAGCGCGTAGGGGCTTTCACATTCTGGGCTGTCGCTAGCGTGGCAACAAGAGGCAATCCGCCACGGGCACTAGGATGCTATGAGATAGAAACGTCGGTAACTTATCGGCGGCAACACCCCCGGTAGACCTTTCGGAAAGTGGTTGATACGTCTCATGGCATCACAGCCTGAACAAAAGCGGACACATACCCCGACAACGTCGTCAAGCCTTGCCGTTGAACGCCTGCAGCGGATTTTGCTGCCAAAGTTGGGTGAGCCCCGTGATGTCCGCTCGCTCTACTTGGTTGAGCCGGAGACTAATGCCGGTCGTGTGCAAGCGCATTCGCGCACGTCAGCCACCATTCCGGCGGGTGATGAAGTTAGTTTTGAAACCTACTTCAATGCTTTTCCGGCCAGCTACTGGCGCCGGTGGACGAATCTGGACAATGTTGTCCTGCGCCTGGAACTGTCCGGTACTGCGCGCGTGGACATTTATCGTTCGAAGATTGACGGTGCGCGCATCGCCGTGACCGGCGAAGTTGTCGGTGATCTGGGTGCGGCGGCTGAAGGCGCGGAAGCCAAGGTGGACGGCAAGGATGTCCACGTCTGCGAAATCCCAGTACCGCTGACGCAATTTGAAGACGGCGGCTGGATTTGGTTCGACCTCACCTGTGAGACGGACGTGGTAATCCACTCCGCAGGTTGGTACTCCGATATCGAGGCGCCGAGCCAGACGTACCCGGACGGCACAGAGCATCCGGCGCCGGAGGGGCGCGTCACTATCGGTATCCCGACGTTCAATCGCCCGACCGACGCAGTTGCTGCTCTTGAGGCGCTGTCCTCGGATTCTGAGGTCGATGCCATCATCGATGCTGTTTTGATGCCTGACCAGGGCACCAAGCACCCGGCAGACGAGCCGGGCTTCGATGCTGTCGCCGAGCACTTTGGTGACCGCCTGCGTATTTTCCCGCAGGGAAATCTCGGTGGTTCCGGCGGGTACTCCCGCATTATGTATGAGGCCCTGGGCGGTCCGGATTCGGATTCGAAGCGTGCGACCGATAGTCCGTTCATTCTCTACATGGATGACGACATCGCCATCGAACCGGATTCCATTCTGCGTGCGGTCGCTGTCGGCCGGTTCGCGAAGTCCCCGATGCTGGTCGGCGGTCAGATGCTGAACCTGCAGGAGCGCAGCCACTTGCACTCGATGGGTGAAGTCATCGGCCGCCATGACTTCATGTGGACTTCCGCTCCGCACGTCCACTATGACCACGACTTTTATGCGCACCCACTGCGCGATCGCGGGGAGCACGGCACTAACGCAACCGGTGAGGTTGTCGATTCGAAGGATCTTCACCGTCGCATCGATGTTGAGTTCAACGGCTGGTGGATGTGCCTGATTCCACGCGTCGCCGCTGAGACAATCGGTCAGCCGCTGCCACTGTTTATTAAGTGGGACGATGCCGAATACGGTTTGCGCGCAGGCACGGCAGGCTTTCCGACGGCTACGTGGCCGGGCGTAGCAATTTGGCATATGGCCTGGTCGGACAAGGACGACGCCATTGACTGGCAGGCGTACTTCCATCTGCGCAACCGCTTGATTGTCGCGGCTCTTCAGCACGAGGGCGATGCTGCCGGTATCGTGCGTTCCATGCGCAAGGCCACTTTCAAGCACCTTCTGTGCCTGGAGTACTCCACTGTTGCCATCCAGAACGAAGCCATGAAGGACTTCCTGGCAGGTCCGGAGCACCTGTTCGATATTCTCGAGTCCTCGCTGCCGCGTATCAATGCCCTGCGTAAGAGCTTCCCCGACGCGGTTGTGCTGCCGAGCGCAGGCGATCTGCCAAAGCCCTCCGGTATTCCGGGGGTTCCGACAAAGGATGTCGGTGGTCGTCTGGGCAAGCTGAAGAAGGTCGGTTGGCTGGCCAAGGGTCTGCTGCACAGCGTGCGCCCGGAAAACTCCGAGCACCATGCGGTGCCGCAGGCAAACCTGGCGCCGCTGGAGGCTCGTTGGTTCTCCCTGTCGCGTCTGGATGGCGCAACGGTCACCACCGCTGACGGCCGTGGCGTGGTGTATCGCCAGCGTGACCGCGACAAGGCCAAGGCTCTGCTGGAAGAATCCTGGGAGCTGCAAAAGCAGGTTGAGGAGCGGTTCGAGCAAATGCAGGCACGCTACCGCGCAGCCTATGACGATCTGACCAGTAGGAAGGCCTGGGCGAATGTCTTCGAAAATTAAAGGCGATCCGTTCGGCGAGTCCGACGTTCTCGTTAATATTCAGCACACGCTTAACGACGTCCCGGGTGTGCTGCCCACCGCGCGTGCCATGAGCTATTTCGGTGAGCACGCCCTTGGGTGGATGGGGCTCGCTGCCCTCGGGGCGGCGGTGGATAAGGAGCGACGCATTAGCTGGGCAAAGGTCGGTGTGGCCGCCTTTACCTCGCATGCGGCATCGGTGGTGCTTAAGCGCATTGTCCGTCGCCCGCGTCCCCATGACCGTCGTATAGCAATCGGCGTTGGTACGCCAAGCAAGCTGAGTTTCCCGTCCTCGCACGCGACGTCGACGACGGCGGCGCTGGTGGGGATTGCAAAGTTGGGTTACCCGGCAGCACCGGCCGTGGGCGTGCCGGCGATTATGCTCTCCCGCCTGGTGCTGGGAGTTCATTACCCAACCGATGTCGCTCTCGGAGCAGCGCTGGGTACAGCCACTGCTCTTGCGGTGGACAAGATAGGTGATAAGGTCATCGAGCCGAAAAAGGCGCAGCATAACCAGGGTGGACAGCCCTCCATTGCGGAAAGGAATGCACAGTGACACAGGCGGAGAACGACAACTTGGCCAATGTGTCGGCCAACCAGCGGCAAGCTTCTCAATCAAGGATTGGGTCCGAGCCGCACACTTCCGGTATCGATGAGCCTGCGCACCCGCAGGGGCATCCGCCGAAGAATCTGCTGGACGGCATGATCAAGGCGCTTCGCCCGAAGCAGTGGGTGAAGAATGTCCTAGTCATTGCGGCTCCACTGGCAGCCGGCAACGAGATCATGGACTCGGGACGTTCGATCGGCACGCTGACCGTCGACATCCTGGTGGCGTTTGTGGCCTTTTGCTTGGCAGCATCGTCGATTTACCTGATTAATGATGCCCGCGATGTCGAGGCTGACCGTGCGCACCCAACCAAGCGCTTCCGCCCAATTGCCGCTGGCGTACTGCCGGTGAGCATGGCGTACATTATGGCGGTCGCGCTGATTATTGGTTCGATTGCGGTGTCCTGGTTTGCCTCTGAGGGGCCGGGGCTAGCAATTGTTGTGGCTGTATACATTGCGCTGCAGCTCGGTTACTGCTTTGGTCTGAAGCATCAGCCGGTGATTGATATTGCGCTGGTGTCCTCGGGTTTCATGCTGCGTGCAATGGCCGGCGGTGTTGCTGCCAACATCAACCTGTCCCAGTGGTTCTTGCTGGTTGCCGCCTTTGGTTCGCTGTTTATGGCAGCCGGTAAGCGTTACGCTGAGCTGCTGTTGGCGGAGCGTACAGGTAAGAAGATTCGTAAGTCGTTGCAGGGTTACACCGCGACTTACCTGCGCTTTGTGTGGACCCTCGCTGCGACCGCCGTGGTACTGAGCTACGCGCTGTGGGGCTTCGAGATGGGGCGCGCACCGGGCACTTCGTCCACTTCGGCTATTTGGTACGAGATTTCGATGGTTCCATTCACTGTGGCCATCCTGCGCTTCGCAGCCGACGTCGACCGTGGTGATGCGGGAAGCCCGGATGAGATTGCGCTCAAGGACCGTCCGCTGCAGGCACTGGCCGTCCTGTGGCTGCTGTCCATTGCCATCGCTGTCTACGCTGTTCCGGCTCTGGGGTAGTTCCTTGTTCTTTTCCCATTAAGCGAACTACGGTTTCCGTCGGGTTCTCGTCGGTTTCTCGTCGGTTTCGGTTGGTAGCTGAAGGCCCATGCATCGAGGGGTGCATGGGCTTTTTTCTGTATCTCGTTAGTACTTAGGTTGTGTTTGGGGTTCTTGTAGGCGTGTTTTAGATGTCTCAGTCAGTCCTACGGGTCAGTCGGGGGCAGAATTACAAATCTGTAATTCCTCGCTGGTAAACAGTGTTTCTCCTTGTGGCGAATAGTTTTGTCGGGAAATGTGAGAAATATTACGGAATGGTTACGATTTTAACTTGGTTGTAGGGAAACGATTGAGTATCGTTACATACTCGAGATTCTTTTGTGGAGTCTCCAGTTGTCGCGTCACAACTGGAAGCAGAAAAGCGAAAGCTCGCGCAAGCGACTGCCTCCGAGAAGTCTGGCGCGGAGGTAAGTCCGAAAGTAAAGAGGAGAACGATGAGCTTTACTGCAGTGAGTCGTAACTTCACGGTGAAGGTCGTAGCTGCCCTCGTAGCGGTTGCGATGGTCTTTGGCGGCATCATGCTCGCATCCGCGAAGGACGCGAGTGCTGATCCAAACCGTGATCGACTGCGCCCAGGCTGTGAGTGGGATCCATACAACTGGTGGGTTCAGTACTGCCAGGTTTTCTCGCCAGCTATGAACCGCAATATTCCGGTTCAGATCAAGGCGGCTACTGGTGGCGGCGATGCCTCCCTGTACATGCTCGACGGTCTGTGGGGCTTTAATAAGGGTGCGTCCGGTTGGATTTGGTCGGGCCATATTGCTCAGACTTTTGCCAATGACAACATCACTCTGGTTGCGCCGGCTGCTGGCGACGGCTCCTTCTATGCCGACTGGAACGCTCCGGCAGTGACCGCTGAAGGGGTCAAGACCCAGAAGTGGGAAACCTTCCTGACCCAGGAGCTCCCGGTCTATTTGCAGCGTGAGTTTGGTGTCAACCCGAACCGCAACGCAATCGCTGGTCTGTCCATGGGTGCGGCTGCGGCGGTTTCTCTGGCGGCCCGCCACCGTGATCAGTTCAAGCAGGTTACTTCGCTGTCCGGTTACTACCAGATGTCCAACCCAGTTGTTGCGACCGGCGCTACTGCAATGGTGGCTAGCACTGGTGTAGTGAATCCGACTGGCATGTGGGGCCTTCCGGTTCCTGCTTCGGAGCAGTGGCGTGCTCATGATCCATCGCTGCAGCTGGACCAGCTCCGGGGGCTGCCGATGTATGTTTCCTCCGCCCAGGGTGTTCAGAGCCTGTGGAGTGACCCGGAGGTTTTGAACCGTCCGGTGCCGCAGCTCCCTGACACTGTCTGGCGTGCCGTAATGGAGTCCGTCTCCCGCGCTTCGACGCAGCGCTTTGAGCAGGACGCTCGCGCTGCCGGCCTCAATGCGCAGTTTGTCTACAGCCCGAACGGTATCCACTCGTGGGAGCTGTGGGGCCGTGATGCCGCGCTTGCTCGCCCGCACATTCTTGGGGCGCTGGGGCTCTAGGTCGGTAGTTATTTCAGGGCGCTCTGGCGCGCTGACCTAGCTCTGGTGCTGGATGGCTTCTTAAAGGGGCTAGCTTCTTAAGAAGTCTCAATTTTGAAAAAGACCAATCCTTTTGTGGGGTTGGTCTTTTTTCTGTGTCGAGTCCGGGTTTGGATGCTGAGTGGAAGGTGTGGGTAACGGCCTACAGAGGGGCGCAAAGAGTTGCGCTGTCAAAGCTTGAATTCAGTTCCTTTTGCGTGTGTCTCCACGGTTTTTACCCGTAAGAGGGTAAACATGAGAGTCGAACCTTAAAGTAAAGGGTGAAGCTATTCAGGTAGCTATACCGTATGTTTCGCAGATCGTGTGTGAGATTCTTCTTGCAGCGGCACGCCGGAGGAGGGGAACCTTCGGATACGTTGCTGGTCACTACGTAATTCTGCGAAGCCGAACGGTAAACGCATAGCTCAAGCGCCGCGTGATGCTATCTGCAGGTGCCTAATCGGTGCCGGTGCAACACTCAACGTCTCAAATAATTTCAACCAGCGACTTTGTAAAGGGAAGCCCTCTTATGCGCGTAACCGCTAGATTCCTCCGTGGTGGACTCGGCAACAGCCGGAAGTCATCACGGGCGTTGACCGCACTTTTGGCACTACCGTTGACTCTCGCTCTCGGTGCCCCTGCTGCAGTGGCGGCTCCCGAGCCAGCTCAGCCAGGTCTGCCTAGCTACGAGGAACTTCAGGCCGTTCAGGGGCAGTTGGCGCAATCTGGAGACCTGGGAGACCTTGCTAAGGCCGCTGAAGCAGCGCAAGCTGCTGGTGCGCAGCTACCTGGCCTGGGTATGCCGAAGCCGATGCCAGGGCCGGAGCGTACGCCATTTAAAGTCGATACTCCCGCAGTGGCGAACCTCCCCAGTGGAGTCAGCGTAGACAAGGTCGAGTGGTACACAGATCACCACGTCATTGCGCACATTCGCTCGGCTGCCATGCCGGAGAAGCCAATCCAGGTTGAGATTTTGCTGCCGCGCGATTGGTACCGCGACAAGGAGCGCACATTCCCGAGCGTCTACCACCTTGACGGTATGGCATCGTTTGATGACTACTCCGGTTGGATTCGCGCTACTAATATCGAACGCTTCTACGAGGACAAGAATGTCCTGGTGGTTATGCCTGCCGGCGGTACATCGTCCTTCTACTCTGACTGGGATCAGCCGGATAACGGTCAGAACTACAAGTGGGAGAGCTTCATCACTAAGGAGCTCGTGCCGGTTATCACCAACGGCTTCCGCGGCAACGATGAACGCGGCATTATCGGTATCTCCATGGGAGCTACCGGTGCTTACAACGTTGCAGCACACTCTCCGGAGCTGTGGAAGTTTGCCGGTAGCCTCTCTGGTTACCTGGATATGACTTCGCCGGGCATGCCGCAGGCAATCTCTCTGGCGATGAAGAACACCGGTGGCTATGACGCGACGAAGATGTGGGGCCCGCTCGGTTCGCAGCGTTGGAAGGACAATGATCCGAAGCTGAACATCGACAAGCTCAAGGGCATGTCGCTGTACATCTCGGCGGGTAACGGCAACACCGGTGAGTGGGACGTGCCGTCGCAGATCGATCCGACGAAGCCGGACAATCCGACCGGTTACGCATTGGAAGTGCTTTCCCGCATGACCAGTGAGACCTTCATCCGAAATGCTCGCGAAAAGGGCGTCGAGCCGGTTGTGAACTTCCGGAGCTCGGGTACTCACACTTGGCCGTACTGGCAATTCGAGGTCAGTCAGGCCTGGCCAACGCTGGCCGATGCACTGCAGTTGCCGGAGTCCGATCGTGGCGCGGTCTGCCGTGTAGGCGGCGAGATTGAGAAGGCCGTCGCATCGCTGCCAGGAATTGGCACCTGCCTGTCGGATGAGTATGGCGTCGCCAAGAATGGCGTGGCTCAGGACTTTACCGGCGGTACCGCCTACTGGCACCCGGATTCCGGGGCACATGTGGTCTGGGGGCGCATCGGTTCGCGTTACAACGAGCTCGGTGGTCCGTCCTCGCCGCTCGGCTACCCAGTGACCAACGAACTGGCTACGCCGGATGGCTCGGGACGCTTCGTTCACTTCGAAAAGGGTTCGATTTACTGGACTCCGGAAGGCGGAGCCCACGAAGTCACCGGCGACATTATGAACGTCTGGGGCAAGGCCGGCTTCGAGACCGGTCCGCTGGGCTACCCAGTCGCCAACCACCGCGATATTCCGGGCGGTGTCGCCCAGGACTTCCAGGGTGGCACCATCGTCAAGATCGGCGGCGAAGAACCTCGCATCGTGCGTGGTGAAATCGGCCGTGTCTACAAGGAGCTCGGTGGCGCTGAGTCCGATCTGGGTCTGCCTGTCGACGGCGACGAGGTCAAGCTCGCCCGCGGCGCTTTCCAGCGCTTCGAACACGGTGCCATTTACTGGACTCCGGAAACTGGTGCACAGCCGGTGCGCTCCAACGACATCACTGACCACTGGGGCAGCACTGGCTACGAAAATGGCCCGTTCGGTTACCCGGTCGGCCCACTGCAGCCAGTCAAGGCCGGCGGTCTTGAACAGCAGTTCGAGGGTGGCTGGATTCGCCAGCTCAACGGCAAGATTGTCGAAGAGCGCAATAAGCCAGAAGCACCAGCCCCAGCCGCCGACAACGGTGATGACAAGTAAGCCAACCAAAGCAGGGCACTGAATAAGGGATAGACAAATGTCCATGAACAAGTCCTTCCGGACACTGGCTACAACCACAGCTGTTGCGCTGCTGACCTTCGGAGTGGCCGCCTGTGGCAGTTCCACAGTGGAGTCTTCGGAGGTCACCTCGTCGACGACTACGAAGACCTCCACGACGTCGTCAAGCACGAAGACTTCTGCGCCGAAGTCGAGCGAAAAGTCTGCGCCGGAGATCACAGATCCCCAAGCTAAGCGCGTGGACGAAGCGCCCGATGGACAGATGAAGCTCAGTGAGGCGGATGATTCATACCTCGAAGCGCTGGAAAAAGCGGGAATTGATGTTGCTGGGGTGGAGGATCAGCTCATCGGCACAGGTCGCGCGGCATGCGCAGACGCACCGGAGGAGGAGCGTCAGGTCATCGCGCTGGCGATTGCCGGACAGCTGGTCGCACAGGGGCGCTCACAGGAAAGCGCTGAGGAAGTGGCGAAGACTATTGCAAGCTCCGCTAAAAAGGCGTATTGCTAGCACTCATGCGTAAAGTGGTGACAATTCTGGCGGTCATTGTGCTGGTGGCCGCTATTGGCTTCGGCGTAGTGCAATGGCTTAACGACGACCAAGGCGGTCAAACCCCACCGACCCCCGGTGACGATGGTGGGGTTCTGGCCGAACAACCCGAGTGGTGCCCGGCGGTAGAAGTTATCGCGGTGCCCGGAACTGCGGAATCGCGTGCTGACGATGACCCAATGGCCCCGACCGCGAACCCACATTCGCTGCTGCTTGGCCTGACGAACTCGATTTCGCAGTCCTACTCGGAGGGTGATGTCAAGGTCTGGACTACGCCGTACCCGGCACAGATTAAGACGCATCAGCTGCCCGACCAACTCACCTACGATGATTCGCAGGCAGTCGGGCGCGATGTCACCGCTAAGGAAATGGCTGACTTACACGGGCAGTGCCCGCTGACGGACTTCGTCCTGATGGGCTTCTCCCAGGGCGCGGCTATTGCAGGTGATTTGGCCTCTGACATCGGCAACGGCCGCGGTGTGGTTCCGGCCGAGCGCATCGCGGGCGTGGCTCTGTTGGGCGACCCGCGGCGTGACCCTAATCAGGGCGTGAACCAGGGTGTTCCGCTGGCTGGTGTGGGTGTCGAGCTGTCATTGCAGCCCCTCGGCGGCATTGTGCAGGCTGTGGTTCCGGGCGCAACGATGCGCGGTCCACGAGACGGCTTTGGGCCTCTTAATGACAAGGTCCAGAATGTCTGCGTGCCATCGGATTCCTTCTGTGATGTTCCTCCGGCAGTGGCCGATGCGATCGCACGCGCGCAGGAGATGATTGCCGGCGCAGGAGCGCATGCGACCTACGCCACGAATGACGTAGCAATCCCGGGTACGACTCCGCTGGCCTGGACTGAGGGCTGGACTCGCGAACTGATTGAACAATCGCTGGCGCGACGGTAGAGGCAGCTCAAAAATGTGCGAGACGAGCCCGACCTCGACGGGTACTTGCTGTTAGAATCTTGCTCAAGAACTGGTGTTTAACGTTTCAAAACAACAGGTTCGCTAAAGTTTCGAAAGAAATTGACAAAAATTGCAGGAAGCAGTCTGACAGAACCGGTTATTATCGCCCAAGGAACTGCTGTTCATGACCGGATAATCTAGTCGAAAAGGTAGGGTGCAATGACGAATCCGACAAACCCATATGGAGATTTCGACGAAGACGGTATGCCGAGATCCCGGGGAAAGTTCGCTGACAGCTCGGGTGCTTACAGCTCCGGTATGCCGTACTCGGATCAGTACCCACCGCAGCAGCCGAACATGGGGCAGGGCTATGAGGACCCGAGCCAGCACAATTTCCACAACGGGTACTCGAACCCGTATCAGAGTGGTTACCCAAACCAGCAGGCGCCGGCGTATTCCGCTGGCTTCGGTGGCCCAAACCCGCACCAGGGCTACGGAGGCGCAGGTGCTCCTGTCTCGGATAAGTCCAAGATTGCAGCGGCTCTGCTTGCCTTCTTCCTGGGTACCCTCGGTGTTCACAACTTCTACCTGGGGCACAACTCGCGTGGTGCTATTCAACTAGCACTGACGGTATTCGGCTGGATTACGGCTATCCTTCTGGTCGGATTCTTCCTAATCATCGGCGTCAGCATTTGGGCATTTATCGAGTTCATTTTGATTCTCGTCGGTAGCGGCTCCTACGCCTATGACGCAAATGGGCGCCGCCTGCAATCGTAGGAGCCTCGTCCGAAGCCGCTAGTTCCTGAACCCGTGCACCGGGGCGGGGATGTAGCCGCCACGGGCAATGAACTCGGCATTGCCCTTGGCATTGACATCAATGACCGGCGCATATCCGAGCAGACCACCGAAGTTCACCTCATCGCCCGGCTTGGTACCCGGCACCGGAATGAGGCGGGCGGCGGTGGTTTTGTGGTTCATCACACCGATGGCGGCCTCGTCGGCAATCATGCCGGAAATCGTGGTCGCAGGCGTGTCACCAGGAATTGCAATCATGTCGAAGCCCACCGAACAAATAGAGGTCATCGCCTCCAGCTTGTCCATGCTGATCGACCCCGCACGGACAGCATCAATCATGCCCTTGTCCTCAGAGACCGGGATGAACGACCCGGACAGTCCACCGACGCGTGAACAAGCCATCAGGCCGCCTTTCTTGACGGCGTCGTTAAGCAGCGCGAGCGCGGCAGTGGTGCCGTGCGTGCCGACCTGCTCCAATCCCATGTGTTCGAGGATGTGAGCGACGGAGTCACCCATCTCAGCGGTCGGCGCGAGCGAGAGATCCACGATGCCAAAAGGCACGCCCAGGCGCTCCGACGCCATCGTGCCGACCAGCTGACCCGTACGTGTGATCTTGAACGCCGCCTTCTTAATCTCCTCGGCGACTTCGTTGAAGCTGGCGCCCTGTAGATCGCCGAGCGCGCGATCGACCACCCCCGGACCCGAAACGCCGACGGATACGACACAATCGGGCTCCCCGACGCCGTGGAACGCGCCGGCCATGAACGGATTGTCGCCCACCGCATTGGCGAAAACCACCAGCTTGGCGCAGGCAATCGAGCTGCGGTCAGCGGTTTGCGCCGCGGCTTCCTTCACCACCTCGCCCATGCGACGCACTGCATCCATGTTGATGCCCGCGCGTGACGACGCTACGTTGACCGAGCTGCACACCAATTCGGTCTCGCTCAGAGCGTGGGGAATGGAGTCGATGAGCCGCTTCTCGCTGGTCGTCGCACCCTTTTCGACGAGCGCCGAGTAGCCGCCGAGGAAGTTCACGCCAGAATCGCGGGCGGCGCGGTCGAGGGCCTTGGCCACCACGGTGGGATCGCCTTCGCAACCGGCCGTGATGAGGGAAACCGGTGTGACGGAGATGCGCTTATTGACAATCGGAATGCCCAGCTCCGCCTCGATACCCTCACAGACCTCCACGAGGCGAGCGGCCTGCGTGGTCACGCGGTCATACACCGCCTGTGCGGTGGCTTCCATTCCAGAGCGAGAGCACTCGAGCAGGGAAATTCCCATAGTGACCGTCCGGATATCCAGACGGTACTTCTCGATCATGTCAATGGTGTCGAGGAACTTAGATTGCGCGAAGTTGAAATCCATCCTGGTCGCGCCCTTTAAATCTCGTTGACGGCGTTGAACAGCGCCTCAGACTGGATTCGAATGACAAGCCCCTCCCGCTTGCCGACGGAATCCATGTAACCCTGCAGCGTGCTGATGGGGGTGGCCTTCTCGTTGAACTCCACCCGCAGGATCATGGTGAACCATTTATCCATGAGGGTCTGGGAAACATCGACGATGTTGACGTCCTGCTCCGCCAGAGCAGTGGTGACGGCGGCGATGATGCCGGTGTGATCCTCGCCGGTGACGGTAATGATGGCAAACATGGCCTCAATTTTAGCCGGTGGGGAGGTGGGGAAAATCTGTGGATGGCGGTTGTGCTGGTGGCGAGTTTGTGGCGAAGCATGTTCAGAGCCACCCAAAAAACACTTCACGACACCTATGTCACCTCGTGCCATCTGTGGAGGCGGCATGAGGTGACATAGGTGTCGTGAAGTGGGGAGGAGGGGGAGGGGCGTGGGCGTGGGCGTGGGCTGTGCCAGAGCGGGGGCCAGCCTTACGGATCCGGCCCTACGGCCCTATCGGACGTCGACGAACTCCTTGACAATCCACTTGCGCAGGGCGAGCAGAATCAAGCCCAGGACAACCGAGGCGATACCCAGGGTGATGAAGAAGGTGTTCTCAGCAGCGGCATCCTCATAGTTGTAGAAGCCGGCCAGGGTGCCTGCCAGTGAAGTACCCATAGCGACTGCCATCAGCCAGACGGCCATCATGCGCGACGGGAATGCTGCCGGAGCGACCTTGGTAGCAAGGGCGTTGCCGACCGGGCTCAGCATGAGCTCACCCATGGTGAACAGGAAGAGAATCCAGATAATCGCATACAGCGGAGTGGAGTTCTCACCGCCACCGGAGAATGGGATGAAGAAGAACAGCGAGATACCGATGATGATGTTGGCGACACCGAACTTCACTGGGGTGGACCACTGGCGGTCACCAAGCTTGGACCAGGCGGCTGCAAAGACCATCGAGAAGGCGATGATGAAGATCGGGTTGATCGAGTTAATCCAGGCCGGGGACATTTCCCAACCGAAGATCTCGCGGTCGAGGCGGATGTCCGAGTAGATGGCCAGCACCGTGAACTGCTGCTGGAAGATACCGAAGAACAGCACGCCTGAGACGAACATCGGGATGAAGCCGACCAGGCGAGTCTTCTCCGATTTCGTCGTAAGTGGCGAGGAGTACATCTGCCACCACAGCACCACAGCGGCGATCAGTGCAATCACTGTGACCACAGTGGAAAGAGTCGTGACCGGAACAATTCCGGTGGAAACCAGCGTAACCGAGACAACAGTGATGACCACTGCGATGCCAATCCATACCGGGTACTGCTTCTTCGGCAGCGGGTTCGGAATCTCATGGCCAGCCTCGGCGATGGTGGACTTGCGCATCAGGATGTACTGAATCAGACCGGCAGCCATACCGATAGCGGCCAGGCCGAAGCCCCAGTGGAAGCCCTTCATTCCCCAGATCCAGCCGGTGAGCAGTGGGCCGAACAGGGCACCGATATTGACGCCCATGTAGAAGATGGAGAAGCCGGCGTCACGACGCGGGTCGTCCTTTGCGTAGAGCTGACCCAGCACGACCTGTGCGTTGGTCTTCACGCCGCCGGAGCCGATTGCGATGGAGACAAGGCCAATAGCCAGGCCAATCACGCCGGGGATGAATGCCAAGGAGATGTGGCCAAACATGACCAGGATGGCGGAGTAGAACAGTGTCCGCTCCGAGCCAAGGATACGGTCAGCAACCAGAGAGGCAACGAGTGCGGCCATGTAGACAAGACCGCCGTAAGCACCGACGATAGAGGTAGCAGCACCCTTGTCCAGGCCGAGACCGCCCTGAGTGGTCTCGTAGTACATGTAGAAAGCCAGGATGGCCTGCATGCCGTAGAAGCTGAAGCGCTCCCACATTTCGATGCCGAAGAGATTGGCGAGACCCCACGGTTGGCCCATGAAGGTGCGGTCTTCGCTGGACCCTGCGGGGTTATGAGTTCGTTGGGTCTCAGCAGTTGGTTGATTGCCGAGAGCCTCGTCTGAAGATTTGTCCATTCTTCAATTATCGAGGCGGAGTGCAAAAATTAAAAACCAGATTTAGTCAGTGAACTAAATCGAAGGGTTAGGAACGGGGCCAAAGGCTTAGTCCAGAGACTTACGAGCAACCGCATTCGACGCTGCTCGCCAACCCAGCAGCAGCAAGGCGCTCATGACTGAGGCAACCAGAATGAAGGACCAGTGCGGGACTGCCGAATTGCGGGTGGCCCACACAGCTAGGCCGACGACGACAGTGCCGAGCCACACAATTGCGCCTGAACTCACTGCACGCGGGTTCGGCTCGTTCTTAATCAGCGCGGTGCCCAGGAGGACACCGAATGCGAACGGCCACCAGGTATCGAGGATATTGATGAAGGTAAAAGAATCCTCGGGAGTGTTGTGAGCCAGACGTGCCAACACGGCGAAAATAAAGATGGCGAGGATGTCAATCAAGAACGTCGATACGCGTGTGTTCATGCTTCTTAGTCTAGCGACCCCTCAGATTGGTGGGTGACCAGCGACCAGCGGCGAGGAAGCCATTAGCGGTCAGCGACTGGCTGATGCTCGGGCTGATCCTTGTGGTCGAAGCCGAGGGCGTAGATAATCCAGCCCACAATTGCCACCAGGACGAAGGAAACGATGCGGTAGACCAGCACCGCTGCAAAGGCCTCGGCGCCGGTGGTGCCGCCTGCGATGAGAGCCGCGGTCAAAGCGGCCTCGACAGTGCCGATGCCGCCCGGTGTGGCCTGGATGAAACCTGCGAGCTTGCCGGTTACGAAAGCCAGCAGCACCTTCGTAGCGGAGATGTCATCGACACCAACGGCACGGATGGCGGCGTAGAGACAGACAATTTCCGCGACCCAGTTGATAAAGGACCAGGTGAAGGAAAGAGCCAAAGTTTGCACGGGCAACTTCACGCTGGTCAGCTGTTTGACGGACTCTTCAAGTCGGTCGACATCGGTGTCCGCGGGCTTCTTTCGAATCTTGTTAAAGACACGCAGACACCACGCGCCTGTCTTGTTGAGAAAAGCCGGGTTCTGCGAAATCCGCCACAGCAAAATGGTGGCTAGTAAAACCGCAATTGCCATAGCGATGAGCACTGCGGTCGTGCCACCCTGTCCGACGAAGAAGAGGCTGCCAAGCCCCAGAAATGCCAGACCTAAAAACGACAACGCGCCCGAAAAAAGCACGAACCAGCTGACAAGGACCGCGGATGCGCCCCACTGCATCATGCGCTTAATCTGCAGCGCCGTGGAGAATGCGGCACCACCGGGAACGGTGACCGCCCACGCGTTGGATGCGAGGGTTAGCGCATTGGTGCTACGGCGAGTGGCTGCTTTTACGCCTCCAGCTCGCAACAGCAGACGCATCACTTCCGCCATCGCGTAGAGCGAAAAAGCCACGGAAAAAATGGCGATGAACAGCCACTTAGCATCGACATCCGCAAGGATTTGGAGCCCCTGGACGACGCTGTCCCAGTTTCTTACCGTCAGGACGATACCGGCAATCACGAGGGCCACGAGGATTATCGATCGTAGCCAGCTCGAATTGCCGGTTTTGAGGACTTTTTTAAGTCGTGACATAAATAAGAAGCCTGTTCGTCTTCCTGTTCGTCTCCCTAGACGTCGCCGCGGTGGTCTCCCTAGTCGTCGTTCTTGCCGTCGCGCTCCTTGAGCAACGACGTGAGCGGACGGAACGGCTGCAGCCACGCACCGCCATCAGGCAGGCGGTCGAGATCGATACGCGGTAGCGGCTCGCGGAAGACGCCCTTGATTTCCTCCAGGTCAACGAAGCGAATCGCATCGGAGGCCAGCGCCCAGGAAGCGTGCTCGTGAAAACCGATGACGGTTACCCGAATCCCCTCGGATGCGAGCTTTTCCAACAGCTCCTGGAAATTCTGGCCATCGGCGGACGCAACGACGACACTGCGCAACACGCCTTCGTCGTAACGCCGTTGGATGTGCGCAATCATGTCGGGGTCAACGTCGGTGTCCTCTTCGATCTTCGGCTTTGCGAAGACCGCGAAACCGACATTGCGCAGAGCCTCGACCCAGGGGCGGACAATCTCCGCTGAGCCCGGGTTGACGTTGGTGAATACCGTGGCCTCGGGGAGGACATCGGAACCGATGTTGTGGGATACGCGCTCGGCTTCGTCGATAAGCCATTTGCCCACGGCGTCGAAGCGCGGGCGGTGTGCGGCGGTCGGGCGGGATCCCAAAATGGCGCCGAGCCCCATGTCCAAGTTCGGGGCGTCCCACACGAGTAGTGCGGTCGGGTGCGTCTCAGTGGTGTTGTAGCTGGCAGAGGTGTTTTGGGTAGTGCTCATGTTCCTATGCCTCTTTCTTGCGCCAGATGAACTCGTGGATGTCGTGGTCGAGGTTCAGGCCGCGGGCTTCGAACTTGGTCGTCGGTCGGTCGAGAAGCATGGGGGATTCCGGCCAGGGCCAGGCGATAGGCTCGAGCGTCGGCTCGACCTCGCGGAGCTCCTCGATCCACTCTGCGTAGTCCGCATGGTCGGTGGCGGCGTGGAAAATGCCGCCGGGCTTCAGACGCGAAGAAATCAGGCGCAACGTGCCAGACTGCACAATGCGGCGCTTGTGGTGGCGTGCCTTCGGCCACGGGTCCGGGAAGAACAGGCGCACGCCGGCCAGCGACTCCGGCTCGATCATGCGCTGCAAAACCTCGACGCCGTCGCCGCGGACCATGCGGATGTTCGACACCTCATTGCGCACGGTGGCGGAGAGCAGTTTCGCCAGGCCAGGGCGGTAGAGCTCAACGGCGATGATGTTGTGGTCCGGTTCTTGCGGAGCCATAGCCACGGTGGACGTGCCGGTGCCGCAGCCAATCTCGACGATGGTCGGTCCCTTGCGGCCGAACCATTCCTCCACGTCGATGACCTCGTCGGAGAGGACCTTGCCGTAAGTGTCCCAGTTATCTTCCCAGATCTTTTCCTGGTTGGGAGTCAAAGTGCCGCGGCGGAAGGACAGATTGCCGATGCGCGGGTAGTCAAGACCATCGTCGAATTGGGTCTTTTCCGGACGACCTGCAGGCAATTCGCCCTTCTTCGGCTGGCGCTCATGCGGTTGCTCCGCCTGCTCGTCTGCGCGAGTTGGCAATGGTTCGGATTCCTGCGAAACCGCAGGCTGTTCGATATTTTCAGAAAAATCAGAAGTAGTCACGTTCCCTATTGTCCACGACATCGGCCAACTATCCAATCATTGCCCCTAGGATTTTTGTTGTTGTCCTGGCGGTTTCACGCCGGTTGACGATGCCGCGTCGTCCTGAACTGGCGGCACGGCGGGGCAATTTGTTTTGCCGACTTGCCGAATCCGCGGTCCGCTGTAGGCTGAACGCGAAGCCGCGCTTATTCGTTGGTTGAAGCGGTGCTTGGGGTCTGCCTAGCGCAGCGTTTCAGGGCGCGGAATCTGGCCTACGGGTCGTATGGGGGTTACGCAGGTTTTAACTAAACCACGCAGGGGATTTATGGGAGGGGACTAGGCCTAATGGACCTTATTTCCGCAACTGACGTCACGGAAACAACACAGCCGTCAACAGGATCTACATCGTCGTCGTTGCGCGCCGCTGTGGTGGACTGGCTGTCAGAACGGCAGGTCACGCACTCGGACACCACACACACGAGCGGTGCGGAGGTATGCGTCGCCAAGGCGCTTGAGCGTGAGAAACGGCCATCGATAATCTGCGCGCGATTGCGCAGGGGCGTGCGCGAAACCGCTGTGCGCGAGGCGTTTTCGCAATGTCACGCGGAGCTGGCCGACAAGCTGTCCGCCCCTGTCGCGCTGGTCATCGAGCAACAACCGATTCGCCATTCGCTTGCCGACGAGTACTGCGACATCTCCACAAACGAGACAGCTGAACACACCTTTTTGTTCAGCTCCGCGTTGCGGAAGATTGCTGAACGCTACGGTGCGGAAGACGAATCACGCGATGATGACGGGCTACTCGCAGTGCAGTTGACTGAGATCGCGGCAGCCTTTCCCGCGGCTAGAGACAGCCTGGAGGAGTTGCTATGGCAACACCGGACGTAGTTGAGCCACGCCCGGTCTCGGCGGAGGGGTCTGAGCAGCCACCGCTTCTTGTCACCAAAGCCGGGGACGCGGCGGACCGCGCGGACTTCTCGCAGATCGTTGACACTGCGACGCCGCCACGTCGGCTGGAGTTTGTGGATAAACGCAGCGCCGTCGTGCTCTATGTTGCAGACAGCGAGGTGCAGCCCACGCGGGAGTGCGTCAGCACGGTTGCAGCAATTAGCCAGGCCACCGGCCGCGTTGCAGTTGGCCTGATTGGCAATGGTGAGTATGCCGAGGCCTGGCGCCAGGAAATCGACAGCACAATCCCGATGGGAGCGCTGGACGAGAGAATGGCCAGAACCCTGGTTCTGCTGGCAGAAGGCCCGCCCAGAAACTCGGGAGAAACACTGAGTGCGCGCCGGGCTCGAAATGTGCGAGCTCAGCTGGCGCAGGAGCGATCGCGCGGAGCCGGGGCGGCGGCGCGATTGCAGCGGAAGATGCAGTTGGTAGCTGAGAGTGCAGTGCGGGATGCGCTCCAGGAAGTGGCTGACGGACCCGCAGGTGACCAAGCGGAACTTCAGGGCCGTGCCGAGGTCGCAGCGACGCGGCTGCAGCAGCGGTGTGGCGACGAATTGGGCTTTCGTGTGGAAATCCCGGTGCCCGCTCCAGAAAACCCAGCTCGCCCCAGTTATGCCATGGACGCGCTGGTGGCGGTGGCCTCGCTTGGCGTGGCGGTCGGCGCAGTGCGGATCATCCACGGGGTGCTGATGTGGGTTGGGGTGCCGACGCTTGCGGCGCAGCTGGCCGCACTTGCAATAGGCCTCGGCGTTGCGGTGGTGGCGGTGGGCGCAACGATTCGTCGTAACGCACGCCAACGCACCGCGCAGTGGCGGGCAAATTACCTCGCCCATCTGCGGCGAAAATGGACACAGTCCGTGGAGATGACGGTGCGCGAAGCCCTTGGTGCGCGGGGTCCGGGATGGCGGATAGAGCAGCTGGCGGAGTACACCGGAACGCCTGCACGATAGCTGTGACAGCGAAGAGAAATAGGGGGATATCACGATGGATGAGTTTTCATTACTGCAGTACTTTTCCGACCAACCCGCGTCCGAGGGCGGGGTGGAGGTGCGTTCGCCCGCTACGCCGTGTGGTTTGGAGGCGGCGACGCCGATTGATGGGCAGTCTGCGGACGTTGGTGGCGCCGGGTTGGTCGTGGAGGTCGATGGGCAGCTCTACGACCTCGGCGACGACGAGGGGTCAATTACGCTTGCCGACGACTCCGGGTTGTCGATCTATTCGGATTTAGACGGTGACGGCACGGTGGATCACGTTACGACGGTCCGTTTTGACGGCACTTGGGAGTCTTGGAGCAGCGATGATGTGAGGGCTGCTGACGCGATAGGCGGAGCGGCAGCGGAAACGGTATCAGCAGCGGGGAAGTGGGATGCGTACTCATGGGAGCAGTCTGCGCGGGGCAGCTGGGGCTAATGACTTTGGAACCGCTGCGCGCGGGGGTACCCGTGTCTCGGTTGCTTACAAATGGGGGTAACTGCAGCCAAAGGGTTAATGGTTGTAATTTTATGTGGTGAGGCTGGCCTTATTCGCTGGTTATAGCCATAAATGAACAGGTCGCAAGAATGGGGCGAGGAAAATTATTTGTTGTAAAGCCGTGATGTAACGGCTTGCAAATGAGGGAACGAGCCGATTGTCGATGTGGGGCCCGGCAACTTTCGGTATCCCCCGGTAGCCTTAAATTAAGACGCGAATCAATGAGTCAGGAGAACTGATGTCCGCACCTTCTATTCCTGGTCTCGAGGGCCAGGCCCCGACCGAGAACGCCGAACTGCTGCGCTGGATTGCTGAGGTCGTAGAACTGACCCAGCCAGACAAGGTTGTCTTTGCTGATGGCTCGGAAGAAGAGTGGAACCGCCTTACCCAGGACCTGGTTGATAAGGGAACTCTTATCAAGCTGAATGAGGAAAAGCGCCCGAACTCTTTCCTTGCCCGCTCTAACCCGAAGGACGTTGCTCGTGTGGAGTCCCGCACGTTCATCGCTTCTGAAAAGGAAGAGGACGCTGGCCCGACCAACAACTGGGCGGATCCGGTCGAGCTGAAGAAGGAAATGACCGAGCACTACCGCGGTTCCATGAAGGGTCGCACCATGTTCGTCGTTCCGTTCTGCATGGGTCCGATTACCGACCCGGAGCCGAAGCTGGGTGTTCAGCTGACCGACTCGGAGTACGTGGTTCTCTCCATGCGAATCATGACCCGCATGGGTCAGGATTCCCTGGACAAGATTGGTCCGGACGGAGACTTCGTCCACGCTCTGCACTCCGTTGGCGCTCCGCTGGAGGAGGGCCAGGAGGACGTTGCATGGCCGTGCAACGATGAGAAGTACATCACCCAGTTCCCGGAGACCAAGGAGATTTGGTCCTACGGTTCCGGCTACGGCGGAAACGCCATCCTGGCCAAGAAGTGCTACGCACTGCGTATCGCTTCGGTCATGGCTAAGGAAGAGGGCTGGATGGCCGAGCACATGCTCATCCTGAAGCTCACCAACCCAGAGGGCAAGGCCTACCACATCGCCGCTGCATTCCCGTCTGCATGTGGTAAGACCAACCTGGCTATGCTGACTCCGACCATCGAGGGCTGGAAGGCCGAGGTCGTCGGTGACGACATCGCATGGCTGAAGTTCGGTGAGGACGGCCGCCTGTACGCTGTCAACCCGGAGAACGGCTTCTTCGGTGTTGCACCGGGTACCAACTACTCCTCCAACCCGAACGCCATGAAGACCATGGAGGCCGGTAACACCCTGTTCACCAACGTCGCACTGACCGACGATGGCGACGTCTGGTGGGAAGGCATGGAAGGCAAGCCGGAGCACCTCATTGACTGGAAGGGCAATGACTGGACTCCGGATTCCGACGAGCTGTCCTCGCACCCGAACTCCCGTTACTGCACCCCGATTTCGCAGTGCCCGGTCGCTGCACCGGAGTATGACGACCCGCAGGGGGTCCCGATTGACGCCATCCTGTTCGGTGGCCGTCGCCCGGACACTGTGCCGCTGGTGACCCAGGCTCTGTCCTGGAACCACGCAACCTTCATCGGTGCAACCCTGGCTTCCGGTCAGACCGCTGCTTCCGCTGAGGCTAAGGTTGGCTCCCTGCGTCACGACCCGATGGCAATGCTGCCGTTCATTGGCTACAACGTCGGTGACTACCTGCAGCACTGGATTGACATGGGTGTCAAGGGCGGCGACAAGATGCCAGAGGTCTTCCTGGTCAACTGGTTCCGCCGCGGCGAAGACGGTCGCTTCCTGTGGCCGGGCTTCGGCGACAACTCCCGTGTTCTCAAGTGGATCATCGACCGCATTGAGGGCCGTGTTGGCGCCAAGGAGACCGTTGTTGGTCACACCGCTAAGGCAGAGGACCTGGACCTGACTGGCCTGGACATCGACTTCGCCGATGTCAAGGAAGCCCTGAAGGCACCGGCTGCTAAGTGGCAGGGTGACCTCCCGGACAACGAGGAGTGGCTGAAGTTCCTCGGCGACCGCGTTCCGCAGGAGGTCTGGGACGAGTTCGAGGCTCTGAAGGCTCGTATCGAGAAGAGTCTGCAGGACTAAGATCTTGCTAGCTAGCCTTGCTAAAAGCTAGAACCTAGAACCACCCCCTTGTTGCCCGAAGTGGCTGGCAAGGGGGTGGTTTGTGCAGTACAACGATGAAGGATGACACGCAATGCAACTAACGCTTTTCTCTGATTTGAGCCTGCGTGTCATCACTTTGATGGCGATGGGGGAGCTGGGGCGCAAATACACCGCTGCCGAGGTAGCGGAGTCTCTCAATGCGTCTCGCGCGCATGTTTCCAAGGTTGTCTCGCGGCTTGTGGAGCTCGGCTTCTTGGAAGCGGTCAAGGGGCGCAATGGTGGCATCTATCTGCGAGATTCGGCTACGGAAAAATCCGTCGGCAAGCTGCTGCGCACTCTGGAAAACAACGAGGTCGTCGATTGTGTCGGCACTGACTGTCCATTGCTGCCGACGTGCCTGTTGCGTGGCAAGTTAGCGGCTGCACAGGAGGCGTTCTTCGCGGCACTCGATCCGGTGTTGATTGCTGATCTCATTCCCGCCAAGTCGGTTGATGGTGCGGATGGTGATACTTCCGAGGGAGGTAGCTTGTCTGAGGGGTCGAGGCTCAATATTCGTCCGGTTTAGGTGGTTTAGGCGTAGAACTGAAGGCCTAATCTCGATTTGAAAAGAGCTGAGAGTGGTGCTGTCGAAGCTTGTCTGTCAAGACTTTTGGCGGCGCCGTTTCTGCAGCTAAAAGCGGTTGATTCGCAACTGCAAAGACTAGTTTTGGCGCCAACAAACAATATTGCGCAAACAAAATGCGCAATATGGTGATAGTGTGAAGTCATGCCAAACCTGAATGTCAACAAGAACGGCCTGACTCCAGAGCAGGCCGAAGTCGTCACCCAAACCCTGCCCGTCGTCGGTGCCAACATCGAGAAAATCACGCCGAACTTCTACAACCGGATGTTCGCTGCTCACCCCGAACTCATTGCCGATACCTTCAACCGCGGCAACCAGAAGCAGGGGGCTCAGCAGAAGGCGCTGGCGGCATCCGTCGCTACCTTCGCAGCTACGCTGGTCGACCCAGACGCTCCTGCCCCGGAAGAACTGCTTTCCCGCATCGGCCACAAGCACATTTCCGTTGGCATCAAGCCGGAGCAGTACCCAATCGTGCACAAGCACCTCTTCGATGCCATCGAGGAAATCCTCACCCCAGAGGTCTTTCAGGGGGCTGTCCGCGACGCATGGGATGCCGTCTACCTGGAGATGCAGCGTGTTCTCATCGACTTCGAGAAGGGGCTCTATGACGACCTCGGCGTCGAAGCAGGTGATGTTTTCCGCGCCGCTCACGTCGTCTCTCGTGAAGAGCGCGGTGATGATGTCGCAGTATTCTCCGTCAAGCTTGACGACGAAACCCCCGTTTCCTACCTCCCGGGACAGTACATTTCCGTGCGTCAGACCATGCCGGACGGCGCCGGCCAGCTACGTCAATACTCTCTGGTCGGCGGCAAGGAAGGTGTTCTGACCTTCGCGGTTCGTCGTGTCGATGCCTCTGAGGACCTGCCGGCTGGCGAAGTTTCCACACAGCTGTGGGAAAAGGTGCAGCCGGGCGATGCCATCGAGATCTCTCTGCCGGCAGGTGACCTGGTGTTGGACACCAAATCAAACGACCCGGTGGTGCTTATTTCCGCAGGTATTGGTGCCACTCCCATGATCGGCATGTTGGATGCCCTGGTGGCTGGCGACTCTAAGCGAGATGTTGTCGTCCTCCACGCGGACCGTGCAGAAACCGCAGATGCCCTGCGCGCAGAGCGTGACAATGCTGTCGCCGCTCTGACCAATGCTCGCCAGCAGGTGTGGTACGAGCCGGATTTGATGAATCTGGCGGATGCGGAGCTGCCGGAGGGCGCTCAGTTCTACCTCTGTGGTGGCAACGGCTTCCTGCAGGCCATTCGCCAGCAGCTCGCCGATCGCGGTGTTGCTCGCGATAACGTTCACTTCGAGCTGTTCAGCCCGAACGATTGGCTGCTAGACGCTTAACGCCACAACCGCGCCGTCGCCATAAAAGTCGTCGTCACAAATAAAGCCAAATGACCAGCCGCGATATATGTCCGGGGCTGGTCATTTTGCAGTTTGTAGCATCGGCGGCTTCGTATTACTCGGCCAAGCCGGAAAGCTCCGCAACAACATCCGCCGCATATTGATTCGTGCACTGCGCAAACGCAATACCTGCCCACAAATTGAGATACTCGGGATCGACGGCCTTATTCGCCGCGCCGCGAAGCGGTGTGGTCAAGTAGTGCAGTTGCGGGTAAAGCTCCGGCGCGACCCTAGAAAACTCCCGGGTAAACGTGTTCTCGATGGCACGCGCTGGCTTGCCGGAAAAAGCATGAGTCAAAACGGTGTCACGCCCCACCAAATCACGCAGTGCCCGTCGGTGCGTCTCCTTCGTACCCGCCTCCGCGGTGGTGAGGAACCGTGTGCCAGCTTGCACAGCCACCGCGCCGGCTTCCACAAGCTTGACGACGTCCTCTCGGTTACCCACCCCACCAGCGGCGATGATGGGAACATTGGTAACTGCACATGCTTCGGTGACTGCTTGGGCGAGCTCTTCCACAGAGGCCCCAATGCTGTCGGACGAATCCTTCCCCTTCACAAATGCGCGGTGCCCACCCGCAGCTAGTCCCTGCAGGACAATGCGATCAGCGCCAGCCTTCGCCGCCGCCTGTACACCCTCAATTGAGGTCGCATTCAAAATCACTTTGCGGCCTGATTCCTTTACCCGAGCAATGACCTCGTTATCTGGGTAGCCAAAGGTAAAGGAGACGAACTTCAGGGCATCGGGATTGGGCAGAAAGTCATCAGCGAGAATTGCCTCGACTTTCGCCGAGAAGTAGTCATCTGACCAGGTCGGAGTGTCAGGCAAGTCGATGTCGAAGTGGGCAGCGGCCGGCGCCAGACGATTACGAAAAGCGGTCCACTGAGCAAGTTCCTCCTCTGAGGTTCCGATACCGGCGTCAGCAGTGTTGGGGCAGAAGAGGTTGATGCCGAAACCTTTGCCGTCGTCAAGCAGTGCGCACGTCTTCCGTGCTTGTTCAGTGAGCTTTTCGACAGTGAGATATCCGGCGGCAAGGGTGCCAACCCCGCCAGCATTGGAAACGGCAGCGACGAGTTCGGGCGTGGATGGGCCACCGGCCATCGGCGCCAAAATGATTGATGAGCGTCGGAGGTTTTCGAGTGTCTGCGAGGTTGTACTGCTCATAGGGGCGAGAGTAACACTAAGGCCGGATTCCCCCGCGTGGGAGAACCCGGCCAATGCCGACGAACGACGTTGCGCAATAGACGCCGCGCTACCGCCTCAAGAACTCAAGAACTACTTGGTGCTCTCCGGCGGATCCAGCGGCATACCCTGGCCAGCGCGGTAGAACGGAATGTCCTGCGGTGCCAGCGGGGTCTTGCCGGCGATGAGGTCAGCGGCCTTTTCGGCAATCATCATAGTCGGTGCGTAGATATTGCCGTTGGTGATGCCCGGCATGACCGAAGCGTCAACCACGTAGAGGCCCTCGGTGCCGTGGACCTGCATGGTCTCCGGATCGACCACGGCCATCTCGTCGGAGGCCGGGCCCATCTTGCAGGTGCAGGATGGGTGCAGTGCGGTCTCGGCATCCTTGCGGACCCACTCGAGGATTTCCTCGTCGGTCTGCACATCTGCACCCGGGGAAATCTCGCCGTCGGTGTACTCCTTCATTGCCGGAGTGTCCAGCAGCTTACGGGAGACCTTCACAGCCTCGACCCATTCACGGCGGTCCTGATCAGTGGACAGGTAGTTGAACAGGATCGACGGCTTGACCTTGATGTCCGAGGAGGTGATGTGGACATGGCCACGGGCATCCGAGTACATCGGACCAACGTGGAACTGGAAACCGTGCGGGCTATCGATCTTCGTGCCGTCGTAACGCATGGCCAGCGGCAGGAAGTGGAACATCAGGTTCGGGTAGGGCTCGTTGTCGTTGGAGCGCGCGAAACCGCCACCCTCGAAGTGCGACGTTGCCACCGGGCCCTTGTGGGTGAGCATCCACCACAGACCGATGAACGGCCAACGCCACTTCTCCAGGTACGGCTGTGAAGACACCGGCTGGGTGGCGTTGTACTGAATGTAGACCTCCAGGTGGTCCTGCAGGTTTTCGCCGACACCAGGCAGGTGCTTGACGACGTTCACTCCGGCGGCATTCAGAATCTTCTCATCGCCAACGCCGGAGACCTCGAGCAGCTGCGGAGAGTTGAAAGCGCCACCGCAGAGGATGACCTTGTCTGCTCGCACCTGGTGTGTACGACCCTTCCAGGTGTACTCGATGCCGACGGCCTTGGTTCCCTCGAAGAGGATGCGGGTGGCTTCTGCGCGGGTGCGAAGCTCCAGGTTTGGACGCTGCAGGGCTGGGTGCAGGTATGCGCGGGCAGCGGAGAGGCGACGGCCCTTGTCGATGTTCGCGTCGAAGGGACCGAAGCCCTCCTGGCGGTAGCCGTTGACGTCCGGCGTGTAGTTGTAGCCGGCCTGCTGAACAGACCTGAAGAAGGCCTTGAACAGCGGAGAATCGGCCGGACCGCGCTTCATGCGCAGCGGCCCGTCGTGGCCACGGCGCGGGTCGTCCTTGTCGGAGCCGAGCGCATTTTCCATGCGCTTGAAGTAAGGCAGAACGTGGTTCCAGCCCCAGTTCTCCAGCCCCTTGGTGTCGCCCCACTTGTCGTAGTCCATGGGGTTACCGCGCTGGTAGATCTGGCCGTTGATGGAGGAGGAACCGCCGACGACCTTGCCGCGGGCGTGGTAGATACGGCGACCGTTCATCTCCGGTTCCGGCTCGGATTCGTACTTCCAGTCGTAGTACTTGTTACCGATTGGGAAGGAGAACGCCGAAGGCATGTGAATGTAGAGGTCCCAGAGGGAGTCCATGCGGCCGGCCTCGAGTACGAGCACCTGCTGAGTGTGGTCTGCGGACAGCCGGTTAGCCAGCACAGAGCCGGCAGAGCCCGCGCCAACGATGACGACGTCGCGGTGTTCGACTGTGGTGTTGCCATTCTTTTTACCGAAGTTGAAGACAGCCGGGAAAGCTCCCATGTTCTGGTGTACCTCCGTAGGTTGTTTGCCGATGTATATCGGACTGGTTTTCAAGGACTGCGATAAGCCCCGATAAGCCCCAAGTAATATTTAAAGGCAGGCCCTATATATTGATATTGGAATAAGTGGCCGGAGGCGTATCTCAAATCCCCTTCACCTATATAGAATGCCACACAATTGGTATTCAATTCCAGTTGGAATGATTTTAAACGCCTTGAAAACTGGATAAATATGCAGGTGAAGATGTTGATGTTGGGGTGGAGAATTCTTCTGAATCGATTCTTAAACTTGAGGGATTATTCAAACTAGGTATGCTGGGTTAGT
Source organism: Corynebacterium sp. MSK012 (assembly GCF_030232435.1). Classification (NCBI taxonomy): domain Bacteria; kingdom Bacillati; phylum Actinomycetota; class Actinomycetes; order Mycobacteriales; family Corynebacteriaceae; genus Corynebacterium; species Corynebacterium sp. MSK012. The sequence continues at coordinate 222,539 of NZ_JASPJU010000001.1, read as the reverse complement.
TCCCGAATCTGAAGGATTTTCCTATGTCTGATACTCCGCCAACTGAGAAGGTAACGGAGGAAAAATCTGGATCGTCGCAAGGAATGCAGCGATCGCAGTCGGCCCCTCCACAACAAGCGCAAGCGAGTGTGACCTCCGAGCCTGAGGTCAACTGGCCTGTATTTATTATTTCAGGTGTTGGCATTCTTGCCATTGCCCTGTGGGCTATTTTTGCCCCGGACAATGCAGCGGACACCCTAGCTGGCATTGTCGCCTGGGTATCGAAGAACTTCGGCTGGTTCTATATTGTGACCGCGACGGTGGCAGTGCTCTTCATGCTCTACGTCGCTATCTCGCGAACGGGACAGATTAAGCTCGGCCCCGATCACGCCAAGCCTCAGTTTGGTCTGTTCTCCTGGGCCTCTATGCTCTTTGCGGCGGGTATCGGCATTGACCTGCTCTTCTTCTCGGTAGCGGAGCCGGTGGCACAGTTTTATGGCCCGCCGACCGGAGACGCGGAGACCATCGAAGCTGCACGTCAGGCAGTGGTGTTCACGCTCTTCCACTATGGCGTGACCGGTTGGGCACTCTACGCCCTGATGGGTATGGCATTCGGCTACTTCGCGTATCGCCTGAACATGCCGCTGACCATTCGTTCGGCGCTCTATCCGATTATCGGCAAGCGCATCCACGGCCCCGCTGGTGAAGCGGTCGAAATCGCGGCGATGCTGGGTACCGTTTTCGGTGTCGCAACCTCGCTGGGTATCGGCGTCGTCCAGCTGAATTACGGCCTGCGTGTGCTGTTCGGGGTGGATGAGAGTACGTCCTGGCAGATCGCTCTAATCGTCGTGGCCGTATCGGTGGCTATCGCCTCCGCAGTTTCCGGTGTCGACAAGGGAATTCGTCGTCTCTCGGAGCTCAACGTTGGCCTGGCCATCTGCTTGATGCTCTACATCCTGGTTACCGGCCGCACCGCGTTCCTGTTTGACGCACTGGTGATGAACGTCGGTGAGTACGTCTCGAAGTTCCCGTCCATGACTATGGATACCTACGCGTTCTCCGGAGCGCAGGAATGGTTGAACTCCTGGACCCTGTTCTTCTGGGCTTGGTGGGTGGCCTGGGCACCGTTCGTCGGTTTGTTCCTGGCTCGCATTTCCCGTGGCCGTAGTCTGCGTCAGTTTGTCGTCGGCACGCTGACCATTCCATTCCTCTTCGTTCTGATGTGGGTATCGGTGTTCGGTAACTCGGCTCTGGACCTGGTTATCGGTGGCGATTCGGAGTTTGGGCAGACTGCATTGGATTACCCGGAGCGCGCCTTCTACCTTCTGCTAGAGCAGTACCCGGCACCGATGTTGGTGGCGGCAGTCGCCTCCCTAATCGGTCTGCTGCTCTACATCACCTCGGCTGACTCGGCAGCACTGGTGATGAGTAACTTCACTTCGAAGATCACCGACACGCAGCAGGACGGTAAGAAGTGGACCCGTATTTTCTGGGCTGTCGTGGTCGGTGTGCTGACCATCGCGATGCTCTACGTCGGCGGTATTCCGACACTGCAGTCCGCGACGATTGTGATGGGCCTGCCGTTCGCCTTTGTCATCTATCTGGTGATGTATGGCCTGTTTAAGTCGCTGCGACTGGAGCTGTTGCAACAGGATTCGACACGTCGGGCCCTCCATGGTGCGATGTCGGGCCGCGCCGTAGATGGCGAACAGGGCGACTGGCGTAAGCGACTTGCCCGCTCCATGTCCTTCCCGGGCAAGAAGCCAGTCATGCGCTACCTCGACCGAGTGGTACAGCCCGCGCTTGAACAGGTGGCAGAAGCTATCAGGGACCGTGGCGGCGAAGTGACGCTGCACCGTGAACCAGCAGAAGAAGTTGGCATCGACCAGATTGACCTGCAGGTCGGTTTCGGCGAGGAGATGAGCTTCCGCTACCAGGTCTATCCGGTTGAACACTTGACGCCGTCTTTCGCTGGCCTGGTACACCTGGACAGTGATGCTGATATTTACTACTACCGCCTCGAGGTCTTCACGCTTACCGGCTCGCTCGGCTACGACGTCTATGGCTACACCCAAGAGCAGCTGATTTCCGACGTCCTCGACCTCTACGAACGGCACTTGGAGTTCCTGCATATGCAGTCTGATCTCCCGGGCACCTCAGATTTGTCCGATAATGCCGAACCTGTCCGCGAATGGTCTGATGACTATGCCAAGGAGGATTCCTAAATGACCTTTAAGCCTTCCACTACTGATAAGGCTCTCGCACCCGAGACCGCCAAATCTCACGAAGGGGCCGCCACGCTGTTTATCAACGGCACCTGGTCCGCTGCAGCCGCTGGCAACACTCGCACCATCGAGTGCCCGGCCGACGGCTCTTTCATCGCCGAGGTCGCGGAAGCAGACGCCACCGACACCGAGCGCGCCATCGCCGCCGCCGACGCTGCTTTCCGACGTACCGGAGAAGGTTCCTGGGCATCCTGGAGCACAGCTGAGCGCAGCAAGTTGGTACTCGATATCGGTGCTGCCATCAGGCAGCGCAAGGACGAATTTGCCTGGGCAGAGGCTATGGATACCGGTAAGCGCCTGCCAGAGGCGGCAGCCGATATGGATGACATCATCGCCTGCTTTGAGTACTTCGGGAAGCTTGCAGGCAATGATGCCGGTCGTCTCGTGGATGCGGATGACCCGTCCGTCGTCGCGCGTCTTGTGCGTGAGCCCGTCGGTGTCTGTGGTCTGATTACGCCGTGGAACTACCCACTGCTGCAGACGGCCTGGAAGGTCGCACCGGCGCTGGCCACGGGCAATACCTTTGTGCTCAAGCCGGCGGAGCTGACTCCGCACACAGCAATTCTGCTCATGCATGTCATCGATGATCTGGGTGTTCCGGCAGGCGTTGCCAACCTCATTACCGGAGCCGGTGCCGAAGCGGGCGCACCGCTGTCCTCGCATCCGAAGGTGGACATGGTCTCCTTCACTGGCGGTCTTGTCACTGGCAAGATTATTGCTGGTGAAGCGGCTAAGTCTGTGAAGAAGGTCGCGCTTGAGCTCGGCGGCAAGAACCCGAACATTATCTTCGCCGACGCCGATTACGAAGCCGCTTTGGACAATGCCCTCAATGCTGCCTTCCTGCACTCCGGTCAGGTGTGCTCGGCGGGCGCTCGCTTGATTGTGGAGGAGTCCATCGCCGAGAAGTTTGTCGACGATCTGGTCGAGCGCGCCGGACACATCCAGCTCGGCGGTCCGCTCGACGAGAAGGCCGAGACCGGTGCGCTGATTTCGAAGCAGCACTTGGATAAGGTCGCGGCATACGTCGATCGGGCTCGTGAGCAGGGCGCTCGTGTGCGCGTAGGCGGTGAGATCGCCACGGGCACCACCGCCGATGGTTCCGCCTCGCTTGCCGACGGCTACTTCTACCTCCCAACCGTGATTGACCAGGTCACCCGCGATATGGACTGCGTTCACGACGAGGCCTTTGGCCCGGTAGTGACGGTGGAGACCTTCACCACGGTTGACGAGGCCATCGAGATCGGCAACGACACCGAATACGGCCTGGCCGGTGCGGTGTGGTCATCCAACCGCGAGGTGTCTGAGCGTGTTTCCCGCGAGCTGCGTCACGGTACCGTTTGGATCAACGACTTTGGGCCCTACCTGCCACAGGCCGAGTGGGGTGGCTTTGGTCAGTCCGGTATTGGTCGTGAGCTGGGCCCGACCGGCCTGGAGGAGTACACCGAAGCCAAGCTGGTCTACGAGAACACAGCACCGGCTGTTACCGGTTGGTTCGAGGATCGTCGTTAAATAACTCGGAACAAGCCCGAGTAAAAATACGGGAAAACGACCCATCGGCCGTTATACTCACCGATTGAAAAAAATCGACTCTGCGCACAACTGCGATAAAGGTTTGCAGTTGTGCGCATTTTGTTCTCTAAAGGACATCTGCCGTGAACGCTACTACTCGCTCCGACAATGCCAGTTCTAGTACCGCCAGTGGGCCAGATACTGCCTGCGCCGATACTGCCAGCACCGCCGCGACCTTCACCCGCTTCACCCGGCGCCAGCATGTCATCGCCTGGGCTGTGCATGCCTTCACGCTGACCGGTTTGGTGTGGGCAACGCTGGCTGCGGTCGCACTGCTGGAGGGCCGCCCACATTGGATGTGGTTTTGGTTGGGAATTGCCCTCGTCGTCGATGGTGTCGACGGCAATATGGCGCGTAAGCATCACATCAAGGAAGTCGTCCCGTGGTTTAACGGCGCAGTGGTGGACAACATCGTCGACTATCTCACCTGGACCGCCATACCCGCGGCTTTCATGGTTATGTATCTGCCGCTGGGGCCACGGCCGTTGGCGATTGCCCTGATTATTTTGGTCCTGGTGTCGTCGATGTTCTGCTATGCCAACGAAGCCGCCAAGTCCGGCGACTACTACTTCGTTGGTTTCCCCGCCGCGTGGAATATCGTGGCGGTCTTGCTGTGGGTATGGAACGCGCCCATGGCGGTGTGTATCTCTGCCATTTTTATCTTCAGCGCAATGACGTTGGTGCCGCTGCACTACACGCATCCATTCCGCGTGGAACGCGGCCGGATTGCCAACATTGCCGCAACGTTCATCTGGATTGTCTCGACCGGCATGCTTATCGCAAGTGAGACGATGGCAGCGTCGTTAAGCAAGACGTCTATCCACGGGCTTGTGGCTGTCAACGTTGCCGCCGGTGCCTGGCTGATTATTGGCGGCGTGCGGCGCTCGCTTAGCGGTCGCTAGCGGCAGTTGGTGGGTGGTTGGCGCAGGATTGCGGAGATGGCGCGGTCGCGCAGCCAGCGGACGTATTCGACGGCGCAGGCTGCGACAATTAACGCGATGACAAAGATGGTGACCCACATCGGATAATCGCGCCCATTGGCCCAGAAGTAGACGTAAGGCGAGACGAAAGTCACTAGGGTGATCAGGAGCCCCAGCATTCTTCGGCCGAATGAGCGGCCGGTGATCATCTCGACAATTCCCCAGGTGTAGGGGATAGCGGTAATGATGTCGATGCTCCACAGCACCCAGACATTGCCGTGGAATCCGGGGACGAAAACCACAGGTAGCGCGCGGAGCGAAGAGTAGACCATCACCACCAGGTAGGCCAACACTTTCGGGTTGTAGAGCAGGCGCCACACGGGGTTGCGCTCGATGAGTTTGGTCCCGACTTTGCGTAGTGCATGCAGATCCTTTTGCTGCATGACCAGCGTATTTGTTCCCTCCAGCAGGTAAGCGAGCAGTTTTTGCTGCTCGAGACTGCCGTGTGCCCAGGCCTGCACCAGCTCGCTTGGCGAGATAGCGATGGGCACCAGTGGTTCTCCGCGCTGTTTCAGCGCAGTGGGAAGCTCGAGGGTACTGCCATCGAGCTTATCGACGGCCAGTTCCGGGCCCACCACATGAACGATGTCGCCGCCGAGGATGTTTTGTACCTTCTTCACATCACTTTCGGGCAGCGAGCTGAACCAGAGTAGCTGCCGGGAGGAAATCGCCATTCGCAAGGCGGTGCCCAGAGCTTCTGCCGCGTCATCGATGGCGTAAAAGTCCTGCGTGTTGGTGTGGGCGAGTGAACGCAAGCTGTCGATTGTCACGACATTTTTGGCATTGAGCTCGTTGAGGCGGGCCACGCCGGAAATATCGATGACCGCCTGAGGGTCAAGGGCGAAAGCATGGGTAAAAGGAAGGTCGAGTATCGAGCGCATCGCAAGGAGCCGCTGGTGTCGCTGGTGTCCAACCAGGGCTGAATTCTGTGCGCTCATAGTGTTTTAGCTTGCCACAACTTGCGCTTCTCACCAGCAACTATACGGTTCGGTCTGTCTATTGGCAGGTGTTCTACCCTGTGAAAACTTCATTAAGTTGGACTTTTTTCGCTGTGTAGAGTAGCTTCTAATCCACTAATAGACAGGTCTGTTCATTATGGCTTTGATGGCGGACTGGCTCATAAATTTAGGAGAAACACTCTCATGCTCATTTCAGGACTAGCGCTGGGTGCCGTGCTCGGCTTTGTTATGCAGCGAGGACGCTTCTGCGTCACCGGCTTCTTGCGCGACATCTTCACTCAGCGCAGCTGGCGCGGCTTTGTCGCCCTGCTGATTGTTATTTCCGTCCACGCCATCGGCCTGGCCGCACTGACCAGCGCCGGCGTGATTACTCCCGAATACAACGAGCTGGCACCGCTGGCCGTTATTGTCGGTGGCGTTATCTTCGGACTGGGTATCGTCCTGGCCGGTGGCTGCGCCTCGGGTACCTGGTACCGCTCCGGTGAGGGCCTGATCGGCTCCTGGATCGCACTGGTCTTTTACGCCCTATCCGCTGCTGCCATGAAGACTGGCTTCCTCAACGGCCTGCAGGATTCCCTGAAGGACCGCACCGTCGGCCTGACCAGCATCCACGCCTCTCTGGGCATTAGCATCTGGCCACTGGTCATCGCGCTGAGCGCCGTCACGGCATACTTCGCTGTCCGCTTCCTGCGCGAAGAATTCTCCGGCCCGCGCCCGGCCACTCTGGCGCCGCGCAAGACCGGCCTGGCACACATCCTGGCCGAAAAGCCCTGGCATGTTTACGCCACCGCTGTTGCCGTTGGTGTGCTCGGCGTTATCGCATGGCCGCTGTCCGCTGCCACCGGCCGCAACGACGGCCTCGGCATCACGACTCCGTCCTCCAACCTTGCCAACTACGTTGTCACTGGTGACACTGAGCGTTTCGACTGGGGCGTCCTCCTCGTCCTCGGCATCCTCGTTGGCTCCTTCATCGCGGCTAAGGCCTCCGGTGAATTCCGCCTCCGCGTCCCGGACGCAACCCAGGGCGCACGCTCGGTCGTCGGCGGCATCTGCATGGGCGTCGGCGCTGCGTGGGCCGGCGGCTGCACCGTCGGTAACGGCATGGTCCAGACCTCGCTGTTCAGCTACCAGGGTTGGCTCGCACTGGCGTCCATCGCCGCAGGTGTCGCTATCGCCGCAAAGCTCTGGCTGAAGCCGTCCGCACCTTCGCTTAACGACGTCCCGAGCACCCCTTCCACCACCAACGACACAGCGGTATCGGCAACTGCTCCGGTCACTTCGACTGCTACTTCGCCTGTGTCCCTGCCGGGTAGCGAAGGTGCCGGTGCCGCTGGCACCGAGGCCTCCCCGCTGGCGGGTGCCTTTACTGTCGCGCCGGTAGCGTTGCTCGACCGGAGCGTCGTCAAGCAGGAAGACGGCAAGCTCACGCCACTGGGCGATGGGCGTTACGAGCTCGACACCGTCGGCGCGGTGTGCCCATTCCCGCTGATCGAGGCCAAGGACGCGATCAACAAGATTGAGGTCGGCGAGGAGCTGGTGATCCCATTCGACTGCACCCAGGCCACGGATGCGATTCCGCGCTGGGCTGCGAAGGATGGCCACGAGGTCACCAACTTTGAGCAGACCGGTGAAGCTGGCTGGACGATTTCCGTCCGCCGCGGGAAGTAAGGCATGGTGACGGCGGGGGAGCGTTGTTAGGGTGAGGGCATAGATTGATTGACATCAACAACAAAGGAGCTCAACCATGGCAAAGAATATTCGACCACTAGATGCTCTCGTAGCCGCGGGTGCCGCCAGCGTCCTTGTGCTGGCCGGTTGCTCCTCCGATGATTCGGCTAGTACTGAGGCAAGCAGCACTGTTAGCGAAACCAGCTCTTCCGTGTCGGCCACCAGCTCTGAGGGGCATGACGACATGGATGATATGGACGATGCCGATGAGCATGGCGGTCATGGTGACCAGGGTGATGACGCGATGGCCGGCCATGACCATCCGGCCGATGGTGGTCCGGCTCCAGAGGGAATGATTGCGGCGGACAACGCGAAGTTCCCGGTCAGCAGTGAAGTGCAGGTTCTCGCCGATCACATGCCGGGCATGAAGGGTGCAGAAGGCAAGGTTGTTGGTGTTTTCACCACCACAACCTACTCCGTTTCCTACACCCCGACCGATGGCAGTGAGCCGGTGAAGGACCACCGCTGGGTCGTTCATGAGGAGCTGGAGAACCCAGGCGAAGCACCGCTTGCCGACGGCTCCGAGATCACCATCAACGCCGAGCATATGGCGGGCATGAAGGGGGCCAAGGGCACTGTTGACTACTCCACCCAGGAGCCGGTGTACATGGTCGATATTGACGATGATGGCATGACCATGAAGAACCACAAGTGGGTTACTGAAAGCGAGCTTGCTCCGGAGGACTAGCAGGCTGTCTGGACGGTCTTTCCGGATAGCTTTCTCTCTTCTCTCGCTCAATCCGCTCCGACTCAAAATCGCCCAGCCACTTCACGACACCTATGTCACCTCATGCCGCCTCCACAGCTGGTACGAGGTGACGCCTGTGTCGTGAAGTGGCCCAGAAGGGGGGCGGAGCGAAGTGCCCTGGGGAAACAGGCCACCGCCCAGCTACAGATCCAAATCCAACGACGCACCAGGGATGGCGTCCAGCAGCCGCTGGGTGTATTCCTTCTCCGGGTGATCGAAGAGATCGTCGGTCGGACGGTGTTCAACCATCTTGCCGTGCTCCATCACGATGACCTCATCAGCCACCTGCCGCACCACAGCGAGGTCGTGCGTAATAAACAGGTAGGCCAAATCCATCTCTTCCTGCAGCTCGGCGAGTAGTTCGAGCACCTGAGCCTGCACCACCACGTCGAGTGCTGACACCGCCTCGTCACAGACCACAACCTCAGGGTTCAGGGCCAGTGCACGCGCAATCGCCACACGCTGACGCTGACCACCCGACAGCTCACCGGGGAAGCGGCGCCCCATTTCCGCGGGAAGAGCGACGCGGTCGAGAAGCTCGAATACGCGCTGCTCACGCTCCTTCTTGGTGCCAATCTTGTGAATCCGCAGCGGCTCCTCGATGGAGGAATGCACCGTGCGCATCGGGTCCAGCGTCGCATACGGGTTCTGGAAAATCGGCTGAATGCGACGCCGCAGCTCCAGCTCCTCTTTACGATTCCGGCCCTGGACGCGTTTGCCGTCGAAAAGCACTTCGCCTTCGGTCGGATCGAGCAGCCCCAGCGCCATGTTGGCGACAGTGGACTTGCCCGAACCGGATTCGCCCACGATTCCGATGGTGCGACCGCGACGCAGCGTAAAGCTGATGTCATCGACGGCGCGGAAGGAATCCTTGCGCCACGGACGGTCGCCGCGGATGGCGAAGTCGCGCACCAAGTTCTTCGCGACCAGAATCTCCTTCTGGTCCGCATCCGATGTCGTCGGCGCCGCCACCACGCGATCACCGCGCCGGGCAGCCAGCGATGGAGCCGCCGCGATTAGCTGCTTGGTGTATGGATGCTGCGGGCGGGTGAGAACTTGCAGGGCAGGGCCGGTCTCCACGACACGTCCTGCTTGCATAACGACGAGTCGGTCAGCGCGCTCGGCAGCCAAACCGAGGTCATGGGTAATAAGCACCACGGACGTGCCGAGTTCGCTAGTGAGCTTGTCGAGGTGGTCGAGGATCTTCTTCGCCACGGTCACGTCGAGAGCGGAAGTGGGCTCATCGGCAATCAGCAGCTTTGGGTGCGCGGCCAAGCCCATCGCGATAAGCGCGCGCTGGCGCATACCACCGGAGAACTCGTGCGGGTACTGGTCGATACGCTTTTTAGCGTTCGGCAGGCCAGCCTGTTCCAGCAGCTCAATCGCCTTTTTGTGGGCCTCGGAGCCAGTGGCGATGTTGTTGGCGCGCAGCGCCTCCTTAATCTGGGAACCGACGGTCCACACTGGATTGAGATTGGTCATCGGATCCTGGGGGACCAGGCCGATGCCGTTGCCGCGGATGCTAACAAACTCGCGGTCGGTCAGGTGTGTGATGTCACGGCCATCGAAGGTGATGGTGCCACCGGTGACTTCACCATCACCGGGCAGCAGCCCCAGCGCGGCGTGGACAGTGGTGGACTTACCCGAGCCGGACTCGCCGACAATGGCGACCGTCTCACCGGGGAAAACCTCAAGGTCGACGTCATGCACGACATCGGTCAACGATTTACTGCGGCGGCCGGACGCTGTGGTCGTCGGAAAGCCAATGCAGACATCCTTCAAGGTGAGAATGGGCGCTGCGGAAGTATTGGTGTCGGTGCTCATCGACGACGCTCCTTCGGGTCGAGAGAATCCTTCAAAGCGTCACCCATGAGGATGAAGCCGAGAACGGTAATCGCCAGGGCGAGTGCTGGCCAGAACAGGTTGGACGGGGCCTGGCGGAGCACCTGCTGTGCGACAGAGATGTCGTTGCCCCAGGAAACGGTGGTCGTCGGCAGGCCAATGCCCAGGTAGGACAGCGTGGCCTCGGCGACGATGTAAATACCCAGCGAGGTCGTGGCCATGACGATGACAGGGGCGAGGCAGTTCGGCAGCACATGGCGGAAGAGAATGCCAGTGCTGGACAGACCGAGCGCCTTGGAGGCGGTGACGTATTCCTCGTTCTTCACCGAGATCACCGAGGAACGCACCACGCGCGCCATCTGCGGCCAGCCGAAAGCAGCGAGCACGAAGACCACGGACCAGATGGTGCGTTCGGTAAACAGCTGCATCAGCACGATGCCGGCGAGAATCAGGGGGATGGCAAAGAACATGTCCGTGATGCGGGAGAGCACCGCGTCGACCCAACCGCCGAGATAGCCAGCGATGGCACCGAGGATGATGCCCACCACGGTCACGGCCAGGGTGACGCCGATGCCGACGATGACCGAGGCGCGGGCACCGTAGATGACACGGGCGTAGACGTCGTAGCCCTGCTGAGTGAAGCCCATCGGGTGGCCGTCGCGGGCCGGGGCCAGCGAGTCACGCAGGTTTGCCGCCGTCGGATCCACAGAGGTGAACAGTGACGGGAACGCGGCCACTGCGATGGAGAGCAAAATAATGAATGCGGAAACCCAGAACAGTGGGCGGTAACGCAGGTTCTGCCAGGCCGAACCCCAGAGCCCCAGTGGTGGGGTATCCGGCAACTGCTTGTGGTCGGGGTTCGTCGCCTGTGCGGCGGGGGCCTGCGCGGTGTTGGCCTGCGCGGTGCCGGTATGCACGGCGTTGGCCTGCTTTTCTGGCTGAGTCGAATCTAACTGCGTCGAATCTGGCTTAGGCATAACGAATCCTCGGATCCAGGACTGCGTAGAGCAAGTCGATGAGCAAGTTGGCGAACATGTAAATAACCACCAGGATGGTCACGATGCTGACCACGGTGGGAGCTTCACCAATCTGGACGGCGTGGAAGATCAGGCCACCGATACCTGGCACGTTGAAGATGCCCTCGGTGACAATTGCGCCGCCCATCAGAGCCGCGAGATCAGCGCCGATGAAGGTCACAACGGGAATTAGCGAGTTGCGCAAGATGTGGCGACGGGTGACTTCAGAGGTTGGCAAGCCCTTGGCGCGGGCAGTGCGTACGAAGTCAGCATGGCGTGCCGACGAGACCTCGGAGCGCGTCAGTCGCAGAACATAAGCAACCGAGACGAGACCCAGCACGAATGCCGGAAGTAGTAGGGAGGTAAAGGAGGCATCGCTACCAACGGTGGGGGAGACGATCTCCCAGCGCACACCGAAGAGGTAGCGGGCCACGAAGCCGAGCACGAAGGTCGGAGTTGCGATAACCAGCAGGGACATCACCAGAACGGTGGAGTCGAAGAAGCCGCCCTTGCGCATACCGGCAATAACGCCGAGGCCAATACCGAAAATGGCCTCAATGGCAACGGCCATCAGCGCCAGGCGAATCGTAATAGGGAAAGCCAGCGCGATTTCCTCGCCGACCGAGCGGCCGGAGAAGGTCTCGCCCATATCCAGGGTGAACAGGCCCTTGAGGTACTCCCAGTACTGGACGAGGAAAGGCTCATCCAGGTGGTAGTGGGCGCGTAGCGCTGCAACCTGCTCCGGTGGCAGCTGCTTATCGCCAGCCAGTGCGGCAATGGGGTCGCCTGGCATGGCGAAGACCATTGCATAAATCAGCAGTGTGGCACCGAAGAATACCGGCACCATCTGCAGGAGTCTCTTTCCGATATACCAACCCATGGTGCTAGTCCTTCTCAATCATTGGGTAGTCCAAGATGCCGTCCCACATCACTACGGCATTGCGCAGCTTCGGGTTCCACGCCACCGAAGCATTGGGGTACCACAGCGGAATCGCTGGCAGGTCCTCCATCAGCACAGACTGAGCCTTGACATAAATCGGCTTGGCATCTTCTGCGCTCTTTGCCGAGGCAGCCTCCTGAATCAGCTTGTCGAACTCCGGATTGGAGTAGTGGTAGTCATTCGAGGAGCCACCAGTGACGAACTGCGGAAGCATGTAGTTGGCCACAGATGGGTAGTCAGCTGCCCAACCAGTGCGGTAGCCGCTGGTGATGGTCTCGTTGGAGATTTCATCGCGCAGCTGCTTGAACGTCGGGTAGGCCTTGCCGTGGGAATCGATGCCGAGGGTCTCGCCAATCATGTTGGTCACCGCTTCGACCCACTGCTGGTGTCCGCCGTCGGCGTTGTAGGCAATGTCGAACGAGCCGGTAAACGGCGCAATTTTGTTGGCTTCGGCCCACAGTTGACGGGCCTTCTTCGGGTTGTATTCCAGGACCTCTTGGCCAGGTACGTTCGGATCAAGGTCGCCGAGCGTCAACGAGCTGAACTCGCGCGCCGGGGTGCGGGTGTCGAAGAAAATCTTCTCAGTGATTAGTTTCCGGTCAATCGCCATAGAAATCGCTTGACGACGAAGCTTGCCCTCTTCACCCGAAAAACCTGGCAGATTTCGCGGAATTGCGAAGTACTGCGAAGACGAGGTCGGGACATTTGCGCTGGAGTCGGGGAAGTCGGTTTGGAAGCTGGCGAGAGCCGTTGGTGGAATTGTGCGTGGCAGCGTGTCCAGGCGGCCGGCCTGGAGGTCTGCATATGCGGTGTCCACGTCCGAGTAGAAGCGGTATACCAGGCCGTTGTTACGGGCCTTGTGCTCACCGGCGAAGTCATCATTGCGAACCACAGTTAGCTGGTTGTTGTGCAGCCAAGCGCGGCCTTCGGCCATCTTGTACGGTCCATTGCCGATTGGGTGTTCACCGAAAGCCTTCTTGTCTTCGAACGCGGCCTTCGGCAGCGGCATAAACGCGACATAGCCGAGGCTGAGCGGGAAGGAAGAATCTGGGTTGGTCAGATCCACGGTGAACCTCAGGTCATCGACCTTTTTCAGGCCGGAGAGTGTTTTCTCCGTGGCCTTTTCTCCCGAAACAGCATCAAAACCCTGCACGTTGGCGAAGAAGGACTGCTGCTTCTGCAGGTTCGGGCCGTAGGCAGCGTAATTCCAGGCATCGATGTAGCTCTGCGCGGTGACTGGTTCGCCGTTGTGGAAGGTCCAGCCCGGTTTTAGCGTGATGTCGAAATGGGTCGAGTCCTCGTTGGGCTTAATTTCTGCCGCATGGTCCAGGATCATCGAGCCGTCGGTGTCGTAGCGCACCAGACCTGAGTAGAGCATGCGGAGGATATCGCCACCACCGGTTTCATTGGTGTCAGTGGTGTACAGCGGCGACTGTGGTTCGGAGTTCTGGACCACAATGAACCCCGCGCCGACCTGTTGCTGGTCAGTGCTGCAGGCAGCGAGCGCGCTTCCTGGCAAGGCGATTACCAGCAAAGCCGCCAGGATCTGGCGGACATGCAGCGTGAACTTTCCTTTTCCGCTGAGCGTTGTTGCGTGCAGTTTTGTGGCACGGGACTTCTCTCGCTGTCGGAGCTTCCGCCGGAGTTTCTGCCGGGTGTGGAAGGGGCCGGAGGCAACGGGTCTATGCATCGCGAGCCTTTCTAGATTCTGCCAGATAGGCGATATGAATTTGGTGATCGGCTCACTCCAAATGACTTAGATACCCACCTCCCACCTGCATAGGCAATGGTGGTGGTGACAACTTGGGTGTGGTGGGCTCTAAGGTTTGGATACGACCGTTCAATACAGTCTCTAACCATACAAGTCCAAAAAACATATGAGTATTAATCAGGCGAACCATCCCTTATTTGACGGTGTCTTTTACCCTCGATTGGGGAGTTAATCCTGTGCAGTGGTGCAACGTTGTAACATCCTGGCACCCCCGCAGGGGTTGGGGCTGCTGAATTTCTGGCTGTCCCACCGCCGGGCTCCTGTCCGGCCCCATCCGCGACTTCACGACACAGGTGTCACCTCGTGCCACCTCCACAGCTGGCACGAGGTGACACCTGTGTCGTGAAGTGGGCTTTGGAAGAGGAAGTGGACTTTGGAGGAGGCGGAGAGGCAGCGCATTAAGTCCCACAGTACGAGTGGAAAGCACCCAACTCCCGCGGTGCCGGCTCCGTGAACCCCGCAGGGACGTCTTGCGACTCAAAGGGGTTGGTTACCGCCTCCAGCAGGTGCCGGTAGTCGGTCAGATCCCCCGCCCCTGCCGCCGCTAACGCTTCCGTGACCAGGTAGTTTCGCGGAATATACAGCGGATTCGTTTCCTCCATAAGTGCCAGGGCCGTCGTCTGGTCGATTCCCAGCTCCTCCCGCGTCCGCTGCCACAACTGCCTCCACTCAGTCGCGGCAGCGGGGAACGCAGGATCATCAGACAGTCTGGTCAGCGCGGTCAGCGCAGTGAAATCCTGCCCATCATCGCTGGCAAGAACCTCAATCAGCGCCCGATGAGCATTCGTGTGGTCGAGCCCAAACTTCGCCAGCAACGCCTGCCACTGCTGTACCAAGGGGGTGGCCAGCGGGTCGTCGTAAAGCGAGGGGAGAATCCCCAACTTGGGCAGCCACCTGCGGCTGAGCGCATCGGTGAACTCGTCGGCGAATTCTCCCAGGATGTCGCGGGCGCGTGTGAGGGCATCCTCCGGGGTGCCTGCGAAATGCGGTAGCAAAGTCTCCGCGAGCTTCGACATGTTCCACCCCGCGATTGTTGGCTGCGCGCCGAACGCGTATCGACCGCCGCGATCAATGCTGCTAAACACCGCCCGCGGATCGTGCGCATCCAGAAACGCACACGGCCCAAAGTCGATGGTCTCGCCCGCGATGCTGGCATTGTCGGTGTTCATCACGCCGTGGACAAATCCACAGGCCAGCCACGCCGCAACGAGATTAGCTTGCCGCTTGACGACGTCCCGGAGAACCGACTCCGCCGAACCCTCGTAGCCATGCCGCTGCGCGGCGAACTCGATGAGCCGATCCATGATTCCGGTGTCCGTTCCGGAGCGAGCGACCAGCTCGAACGTGCCAACTCGCAGGTGGCTGGATGCTACGCGCACGACGATGCCACCCGGTTGAAGTTCGGTGGTGGGGTCGGTGTTGTCGAATGGGGTTTGCGAGCCGCGGTAAATCTCTTCGCCGGTTTTGATGACCGCCAGCGCGCGGGTGGTGGGGATGCCGAGCGCATACATGGCTTCGCTGATGAGGTACTCCCGCAGCGCGGAGGTCAGCGTGGCTTTGCCGTCACCGCCACGGGAAAAGGGCGTGGGGCCGGTGCCTTTCGCCTGAATCTCGTAGGACTGGGTGTTGTCGCTGTGGGTTGTCTCTTTGGGGCAGTCGGGCTGGTTAGGCGGACAGTGCAGCCCAGTCAGCCCCGGTTCAGCCTCAACTGTGGCAAGCAAGAGCGCGCGACCATCACCGAGTAGGCCTGCGAAGTTGCCGAACTGGTGGCCGGCATAGGCCGTGGCCATCGGGGTTGTGTATGCGCCGAGTGGGGTATCGGTTTCCTGGCCGACTCCGTGATCGGCGCCGCGGCCAGTGAGGAACTTCAGGCCAGCGTCTGACCGGAGCCACTGTGGGGAGAGACCGAGTTGGGTCGCGAGCTCGTCGTTAAGCATGACCAGCTGCGGTGATGGGGCGGCGAATCCCTCCTGGGAGATAGCGAGTTCAGGCAGTGCGGTGGGAAGATCAGCGACATTTCGAGCCATGTGCGCAGTTTAACGGGTAGGCCGAATTGGGGTTGGCGCGCTGGTGCGTTCAGCGGTGCTACGCGCGTAGAGGTGATCTCGAAGGCGAAAAACCCCGGTTACTGGAACAATTCCAGCAACCGGGGTGCGCTCGGGGTAGCCCTACTTCTTCAGGGATTCCGGAGCGTTGAAGCGCTCGCCGTGCTTATCGGCCAGCTCTTCGGCGCGCTCGACGAAGCCTGCGACACCGCGGCGCTCTGGGTGAGCTGCAGCCGGGTCGACGACAGTGGCGCCGTCGTAGTTCTTGATGAACTGGCGAGTACCACCGGTCCAGGCCGGGTAGCCGATACCGAAGATGGAGCCGATGTTGCCGTCGGCGTCGTGAAGCAGAACGCCCTCGTCGACGCACTTCTGAGTCTCGATGGCCTCGATGAAGAGCATGCGGTCGACCAGCTCCTGCAGGTCGGTGTCTTCCGGAGCGATCGGGGTGATGTTCAGCTCCTCGCGCAGCTCGTTGAACAGGCCCGGCCAGAGACCGGAGCGCTTGCCGTCGACGTACTCGTAGAAGCCCTTGCCCTCGAGCTTGCCCGGGCGTTCGAACTTGTGCAGCATGGCCTCGACCAGAGCCGGCACGCCGCCCTCGTCCAGGGACTGACCTGCAGCCTCGGCGGCAGCGCGGGTCTCGCCAGCGATCTTCTCCATGAGCTTGAGATTCAGCTCGTCGGCAAGCTGGAGCTGCGGTGCCGGGTAACCAGCCTGGCGGCCAGCGGCCTCGATGATGGCCGGGTCATAGCCCTCGGCAACCATGCGCAGAGCCTCGTTGATGACGGTGCCGATGACGCGGGAGGTGTAGAAACCGCGGGAGTCGGTAACGACAATCGGAATCTTGCGAATTGCAACAGCGAAGTCCAGCGAAGCGGCGAGGATTGCCGGGTCGGTGTTGTCGCCGGAGATGATCTCAATCAGCTGCATCTTGTCCACCGGGGAGAAGAAGTGCAGACCGATGAAGTCCTTCTCACGCTTGACGTGGGAAGCCAGCTCGGTGATTGGCAGGGTGGAGGTGTTGGAGCCCAGGATGCAGGTCTCCGGAACCGCGGCCTCGATTTCGGCGTGAACCTTGTGCTTGAGGTCGGTGTTCTCGAAGACGGCCTCGATGACCAGATCGACGTCGGACAGGTCGTCGTAGGACTCGGTCGGCTTGATGCGGTTCAGCAGTGCTGCGGACTTCTCCTCAGTGGTGCGACCGCGCTTGAGAGCCTTCGCCTCCAGCCCCTCGGAGTAGGCCTTGCCGCGCTCGGCGTTCTCCAGGGAAATGTCCTTCAGGACAACTTCCATGCCAGCCTTTGCACACACGTATGCAATACCTGCGCCCATCATGCCGGCACCAACGACGGCAACCTTCTTGAACTCGCGCTTCGGGTACGGGGTGCCGTCAGCCTGCAGCGGACGGGAGCCGCCGCCCTGAGCGTGATTGAGGTCGAAGAAGAACGCCTGCATCATGTTCTTCGACTGAGTGCCGGTGACCAGCTCGGTGAAGTAGCGGGACTCGACACGCAGTGCGGTGTCGATGTCGACCTGAGAGCCCTCGATGGCAGCCTGCATCGCAAGGCGCGGAGCCTTCATCGGGGAGCCCTTGAGCTGCTTGGTCAGGTTTGCCGGGAAGGACGGCAGGTTCATTGCGAACTTAGGAGTCTTCGGGTCACCGCCTGGGATCTTGAAGCCCTTCTCATCCCACGGCTGTGCGGCCTTGGCGTCTTCGCTGGTCAGCCATGCGCGGGCGGTGTCGATGAGCTGCTCCGGAGCAACAACCTCGTCAACGAGGCCAGCTGCGAGGGCCTTGCCCGGGTTCATCTGAGCGCCGGTCAGAATGACCTTCATCAGCGCGTCCTGAATGCCCAGCATGCGCACGACGCGGGAAACGCCGCCGCCACCCGGCAGCAGGCCGAGGGTGACCTCTGGCAGGCCAATCTTGGAACCGCGGACATCGGCAGCAACGCGGTGGTTAGCAGCCAGCGCGACCTCGAGGCCGCCGCCCAGTGCTGCGCCATTGATGGCAGCAACAATCGGCACCGGGAGCTTCTCCAGGCGACGCAGGGAGGCCTTCATGTCCTCGACCATGCCGAACATGTCAGCTGCATCGTCTTCAGTGGCCTTGGACATCTGCTTGATGTCGCCGCCTGCGAAGAAGGTCTTCTTCGCAGAGGTGATGATGATGCCCTTGATGGAGGTCTCAGAGCCGTCGCCAATTTCGTTTTCCAGGCGCTCCACGGTGGCGCAGATGTCGTCCTGGAAGGTCTTGTTCATGGTGTTGACCGGCGCATTCGGGTCATCCATGGTGAGGGTGACGATTCCGGCGTCGTCCTGATCCCACCGGAACATGTTATCTGTGCTCATAAATCAGTCAGTCCTTTGTGGTTATCGCGGTGTGACCGCGGTAATTGTCGCTGTGAGTTTCGTTCCGGTTTGCTTTAGACGCGCTCGATGATGGTTGCAACACCCATGCCGCCAGCCACGCAGAGCGAGATGAGGGCGTAACGGCCACCGGTGCGGTGCAGCTCGTCGATTGCGGCGCCGGTGATCATGGCACCGGTTGCACCCAGCGGGTGACCCATGGCCATTGCGCCACCGTTGATGTTG
Source organism: Corynebacterium sp. MSK012 (assembly GCF_030232435.1). NCBI lineage: Bacteria > Bacillati > Actinomycetota > Actinomycetes > Mycobacteriales > Corynebacteriaceae > Corynebacterium > Corynebacterium sp. MSK012. The sequence goes on along the minus strand of NZ_JASPJU010000001.1, from coordinate 204,079 downwards.
AGCTTGTCGTAGTCGATGCCCAGGTTCTGCTGAGCATGCTTGACGACGGCGGCAAACGCCTCGTTGATTTCCCACACGTCGATATCGTCGACCGTCAGGTTGGCCTTGGCCAGAGCCTCGCGAACAGCCGGCTCGATACCGGTGAGCATGATGGTCGGCTCGACACCATTAACGGCGGTGGCGACAACGCGTGCGCGTGGCGTCAGACCCATGTCTGCGCCGGCCTTCTCAGAACCAACCAGAGTCAGTGCAGCGCCGTCGACGATGCCGGAGGAGTTACCTGCGTGGTGGACATGGTTGATGCGCTCAAGCTGCGGGTACTTCTTCAGTGCAACTGCGTCGAAGCCACCCTGCTCGCCCATCATGGTGAAGGCTGCGCGCAGGCCGGCCAGGGACTCTGCGGAGACACCTTCGCGGATGGTCTCATCGCGGTCGAGGATGGTCAGGCCGTTAGCGTCCTTGACTGGGACGACGGAGCGGTCGAAGCGGCCCTCAGACCAAGCCTTTGCGGCACGGGCGTGGGAGAGTGCTGCCATTTCGTCGAGGGACTCGCGGTCAAAGCCGTCGAGCGATGCAATCAGGTCAGCGGAGATACCCTGCGGGACGAAGTCAGTTGCGAACGAGACCTGTGCATCCATTGCCATTGCGCCACCGTCGGACATCATTGGCACGCGGGACATGGACTCCACGCCACCGGCGAGAACGAGCTCGTCCATGCCGGAGCGGACCTTCTGAGCAGCCAAGTTGATGGCGGAGAGGCCGGAAGCGCAGAAGCGGTTGATCTGGACACCGCCGGTGCGGTACGGCAGGCCTGCGGTGAGTGCTGCGGTGCGGGCAATGTCCGCACCCTGGTCGCCGACCGGGCTGACGCAGCCAACGATGAGGTCGCTGATGCGTTCTTCATCCAGCTCCGGGAAGCGGTTGCGAATTTCGTCGATGAGGCCGACGAGAAGTGATACCGGGCGTACCTCGTGGAGGGAGCCGTCCTTCTTGCCCTTGCCGCGCGGGGTGCGAATTGCCTCGTAGATGAAGGCTTCGCCGCCCGGCTGAATGGTGGCGGAAGTCATGTGTTTTTACCTCACAGATTCGTCGTAAAGTGTCGTGCGTCACTCTATAACGAATGGCGGATTGCCGGGGGTGATTTGAGGGGTGCTGGGGAGAAAGTTGACTCGCCGTAGTCTCTCACCTGGGGGTATGGGAGAAACCGGGGGTAATTACATAAGTAGTTTTAAACACAGCTTCGCGGAAGCGAGGCGGTAACGGTCTGCCATGTGAAGGCCCAATCGTTACGCCCGCCCGCAACCATCAAGCCGCCTCTCCATCATCCTCCGCGAACCCCAAGTTCCGATAGCGCTCGACAAAGGCCTGAATGCGCTGAAGCACCCGCGTCTTGACCTTTTCACGCTCATTACCTGGAGTAAACCGCGACATTGGCGGAAGAACTCGAACAATTCCGGTGCCAAGCGTGCTGACAATGCCGGTGGTCAGCGCCTCTTCAATGAAAGATTGCGCAGTGGGCATCCGCAGCTTTTCTTCAGCGATGATCGCATTGAGTTCTTCCGTGCGTTTGGTCCTGATGAATTCTTCCCACTGCTCATCAACGGGCTGGGTCAGGCTCACGGTGTTGACGAACTCTTCAATCAGGTCGCGCTTGTTCCGCAGCGATGGGCTGGAGTTTGCAGCACGAGAAATCTGGGCACGAATTTCTTCTCTCTCGTTACTGCCGTGGGTTTCGCGGTATTGCTCGACGAGCATGAGAATGTAGTCGACATTGATCTCTACCTGCTTAATCAGCTCCATCTCGAAGACCACATCTTCGTTGATGGACTCCCGTTCCCCGTCGCTTTCAGTACGGAATTCCGCGAACAGGTCGAGGTAGATACTGCGGTAGTCCTGCTCCTGGCGAGGCGTCAACAGCGCGTCATCAGCGAATTGGTCGAAGGAAGTCAGGATGTTTTGGACACACAGTATCGCTCCGAAAAGCTTGATGAACTCCTTTTTCGCCTTCTCGCCAACAATTGCCTTATCCAGCGGGTATTCCTGGAGCAGCTGATTCACCAGCTCGGCGTATTCGGCAAAGTACTCAGCGTAGGGCTTGAGCAGCACTACGCTTTGCGCATCGGTGTCGCCGAAGAGCCGCAGCGCCTCATTTGTGGCATCTTCGAGGTCTCGGAAGCAGACAATGTTGCCGTACGTCTTGACTGAGTTGAGGATTCGGTTGGTACGCGAGAATGCCTGAATCAATCCGTGGTACTTCAGGTTCTTGTCCACGAACAGGGTGTTCAAGGTGGTGGCATCGAATCCGGTGAGGAACATGTTGACCACGATGGTCATATCGACTTCCCTGTTTTTCATTCGCAGGGAGAGGTCTTTGTAGTAGTTCTGGAATTTCTCGGCAGTGGTGTCGTAGTTGGTCTTGAAATACCCGTTGTAGTCGGCAATCGCCGCTTCCAGGTAATCGCGCGCAACCTTGGGTAGCTGCTCGGGCTCCATGTCTTCTTCAAGGAGCAAGCCTGTCTCGTCGGCCACGGCAGTAGCTGCCGCAGCGTTTTTCTTTTCGCTTGACGACGGAATCGTCGGTGACTCATCCTTTTCGGCCTCATTTGGCGCGAATGAGTAAATCATGGCGATCTTCAGCCGCTCTGCTTCCGGCAGTGACGCTTGCGCTTCTTTGAAGAGGTTGTAATAGGTGTAGGCAGCCTCAACAGAAGCGGTGGCGAAGATAGCATTGAAGCCACGAACTCGTTGATTTTTCTTTATTTCCTTAATGCGACCGCGGTGTCGGGCCTTTGCTGAGGCGGATACGTTCTCGACAACGCGGTGTTGGTAGAAGGTTTCCCGCTTCGTTTTCTGCGCGAAGTGTTCGAGCGTGTAGTCGACGACGTTTTTTAGGCGTGGCTCGGCCAGGAGTGCGCCTTCAGTATCGATGCCTGTGACTTCCTTGTCCTTAACGTTTCCAACCGAGATGGTGTTGACGTAGTCGATCCGGAAGGGCAGGACATTTTTATCGGTGATGGCGTCAACGATGGTGTAGGCGTGGAGTCGTTTGCCGAAAGCCTGCTCGGTGGTTTTGAGGTTGGCCTTGGTGCCGCTGGTGGAGTTGTCAGCGAAGATGGGTGTCCCGGTGAATCCGAAGAGGTTGTACTTCTTGAATGCCTTAGTAATGGCAGTGTGCATGTCGCCAAATTGGGAGCGGTGGCATTCGTCGAAGATGATGACCACGTGCTTGCCGTAGACATCGTGGTGTTTGTTGCCTGCGATGAAGTTCGACAGCTTCTGAATTGTGGTGATGATGATGGCCGCATCGTCGTCTTCCAGCTGCTTCTTCAGCACGGCGGTCGAGGTGTTGGAGTTGGCAGCACCCTTTTGGAAGCGGTCGTACTCACGCATGGTTTGGTAGTCGAGGTCCTTGCGGTCGACGACAAAGAGGACCTTATCTACATGCGAGAGTTTGCTAGCCAGCTGTGCTGCCTTGAATGAGGTGAGGGTTTTCCCCGAACCGGTCGTGTGCCAGATGTAGCCGCCGGCCTCCGTCGTGCCAAGGCGTTCACGATAGTTATTGGAAATCTCAATTCGTTGCAGAATTTTCTCAGCAGCGACGATTTGGTATGGGCGCATCACCAGTAGTTCTTCCGCAGCGGTGAAGACGCAGTACTTGGTCAGAATATTGAGAAGCGAGTGCTTGGACAGGAATGTCTTAGTGAAGCCAACAAGATCCCGGATGGGTTGGTTGTTTGCGTCAGCCCACCACGATGTGAATTCAAAGCTCTTAGCACCGCGCGCCGCGCGGCCTTTTCCTCCCGTTTCCTTGATGTGCAGTTCACGGGTGGTGTTGGAGTAGTACTTGGTCAGCGTGCCGTTACTGATGACAAACAGCTGCACATAATCGAACAAACCGTCGCCAGACCAGAAAGAGTCGCGCTGGTAGCGCCTGATCTGGTTAAAGGCTTCACGCAGCTCTACGCCACGGCGCTTGAGTTCGATATGCACCATGGGAAGGCCATTGACCAGGATGGTGACGTCGTAACGATTGGAGTGTTTCGCACCACCTTCGTCCTTTTCCACCTCGTACTGGTTAATGACCTGCAGCCGGTTGTTATGGACATTTGCTTTATCCAGCAGTCGGATGTTTTTGCTCGTGCCGTCGTCACGCGTAAGAACCTGAATGTGGTCTTCGTGGATACGACGGGTCTTTTCCTTGATTCCGTCGTTGGCGCTGGTGATGCAGGTGCGATAGAACCGTTCCCATTCCGCGTCGCTGAAGGTGACGTGGTTGAGGGTTTCTAGTTGGCGGCGAAGGTTGGCAACGAGATCTGCTTCGCTGTGGATAGGCAGGTAGTCGTAGGCCTGCGACTGGAGGATGTCGATGAGTTCTTGCTCCAGTTGCGCCTCAGTTTGGTAGTCCTCTGAGGTGCGCTCCTCGGCCTGGTACTCCGCGACGACGGTGCTCTGCTCACCGACAGCGATCGGGTCGTACTTGGTTACTCGTCGCTTGCCGACGCCGTCCTGGTTCATGCTGCCAGCACCTTTTCCATAGTGTTAATTTGAAGCGTTACTTTTATGAGTCTCTATCTTAGAGAGTCCGGGGTAGCACGGGGTCGTGCAGCTAATCCACCAAGGTTCCCACAAAAACCACAACCGCTGTTAGAATAAGGGGGCTCTAATCTAACAATCCCCAGGTGGTGGTTCGCTGTGGCTCCGACTTTGCCGGGAATGGAAGTTCGCCGGGAGCAGCTGATAGCTCAAGTTGACGCTATTTTGGAGTCGGCAATCGACGATTGTGTGCGTAAAACCAAAGAGACCCAGTCGATTGATTTCAAAGAGGAAGCTGGCCGACGTAGAGGTTCCCAGATTGAACCTGGTAAGTCGGAGAATTCGACAGCTGCCGACAAACTTGCCGACGAAGTGGCCTGCATGGCCAATACTCCTGGTGGCGGTGCCTTGATTGTTGGAATCGAGGATAAAACAGGGCGGATTATCGGTACCGAACTGGACATAGATTGGTTGCGGCAGGCTATCTATAGCCGGATTGATATTGCGCCTGATGTTGTCGAAAAGCGTGTGCAGGGCCAGCGAGTGCTTGTCATTTATGTTGCGGCAGCCTCTGAACCCGTTGAAGATACTGGGAACAGGCTGCGTTGGCGTGTTGGTGATTCGTGCAAGCCGGTGGACCGGTCGGAATGGTGGGAGTATCGGCGTGCGCAGGACGGCTTTGATTCAATGGCGCAGGTTAGTGCCGCAACACTTTCCGATGTCCGTCCCGGTGCCCTGGCGTTGGCCAGGAAATGGGACCCAGTGTTTGCCGAGCTTACCGACCAAGAAGTGCTGCACGGCATTGGTGCTCTTGATGCCAATGGATTCCTATCAATGGCAGGAAAGCAGCTATTTACTTCGGCAGGGCGTACGGTTATTGAGCTCAGCATTTTTGATGTTCACGGTGGTCAGGTGCTTAACAGAGTGGTGCCGGAACCTGAGAAGTCGTGTCTTGAGCAGCTTGCGTACATAGAGCAGGCTCTGAATGTGGTGAATAAAAACAACACTGTGGTGGAGGGGTTCGTACATAAGCCAGTGCCAGAGATTCCACGCGGTGCAGTGCGTGAGGCGATGCTAAATGCCATGATTCACCGCGATTGGAATCGAAGCGAAGCCATTGATGTGCGATGGATTGAGCTCGACAGCACCTTGATTGTGCGAAGCCCCGGTGGTTTTCCAGGAGCAATCACCGAAAACAATGTGTTAAGTAACCGTTCTGCTCGTTACCCCGCTCTGGCTGATGTGTATCGCGCAATTGGGCTCGTAGACAAGCAGGGTGTTGGGGTGGATCGCATGTACCAATCGATGATTGCCCTGGGGCATCGGCCGCCCACCATTGAAGAAGTAGCGGGCCCGTTTGTGGAAACGACTTTGGTGGGTGGCAGTCCCGTGCTGCCCGTTCTTGAGCTGATGTCAAGGATAATCCCGCAAGCACGGCAGGAAGATTACCGCATTGCAATCGTGTTGTATCTACTTTTTCAGCGCCCATTTGTCACGGTTGCGGAAGTAGCGCGTGGGCTGCAAGCCGGGCCTGAATCGGCTCACAATGCCCTGGATGCAGCCCGACAAACGACGGTACTGGGTGAACCGCTGATTGTCCCCCATGCTGGAGTGTGGGTGCTTTGCGAAACATGCCGAGCAATCTTGCGCAAAGCTGAACCGACGCCATTCTTGCCTGCGCGGTACCTCACCACCGATCAGGATGAACTCCAGAAAGCAGCGATGTTGTGGCTGTGTGAGGTTGGGGATATCGCTACAAGTGACCTCATGGTTCTGTCTGGAAGCTCCCGCGGCACAGTGAAGGCCTGTATCGACGTCATGGTAGAAGCCGGCATTGTCACTGCCATTGGCAACGGCCGATCGCGCAGGTATCGGCTCACTAATCCGTCAAGGTCCCTGTAGAAACCGAAATCATTGTCAGATTAGACACTGCCTAATCTGACAATCCGGAGGTGGGCGATGAATGCGGAAGTATCGCTGACCTGATGGAGCGAGGGAAGTCCGGCGTCCCGCTGGGACTCGCCGACGTCTCCCCGGTTTATGCCGAAAGCTCCTTAAACGTGAGTAGTTGATCCCGGTAGTACTCGTACTGCTGCCGGCGAGCTTCAATCTCGGCAGGCAGACCGGAAGTGAGGTCGTTCACGAGTGCATCAAACTTGTCGAGAATATTTACGATGCGCTGCTGTTCTTCGAGGGGAGGGATGGGGATTGGGAAGTTCTTAATCTTTCTCGCGTTGAGATTATTTTGAGAACCTTCACCTAGGTTTTTCAAAATAAAGTATTGTTTAGCAATCCAGTGATAGACGTATCGATAGTGTGCGATATTACTATCCACAGTTATGTTGCAGCATGCTTGATTGGTGGTCAGTGGAATCTTGTTAACTGCGACTTTCGCTGCTGTAGCACCGTACATCGCCACAATTACGGAGTTTTCTGGGACCCATTTCGCAGAAGATGAATTGAGGCCTGCCTCAGTAATTGATACTGAGGTTTTATAGACGTCCCTGTAGTCGATGTCTTGGGTACGTAACCACGGGATTGAGCCGTTGTAAAACTCTTTTGTCCCGGACCGAGGTGTACCACCAGAGGAAACACGTTGGGCTACTTCGTTCAAGGTCACCCACCGGACTCTCTCGCTCTCGGTAAATGTCAGCAGTTGGTCACGATAAAATTCATACTGCTTTTTCCTAGCTTCCAGCTCCGCTTCCAGCTCCGCTTCCAGCTCCGCTTCCAGCTTTTCAAATAGCTCAAGGGTCTCGGAGATTTCCTCCTGTATATGGATTGGAAGAATTGGGAAAAGCGTCTTCGCGACATTTTTGGTTGAAATAGAGGAAATCTTCGATGATGAAATCTTATTGCGGATCTGATCTTTGAATGCTCGGCTATTGAAGTAGTAGGCAGCAAATTTGGGATCGAATTTTCCTGATATCACGTAGCATGCATCATGAATGACTATTGGTTCGTTGCCGAGCCACGCTACAGATTTTCCAATATCTTCGATTGTTTCACCCGCTGTCGCCATTACGACATCATTGGGCTGTGCGAATCTCAATGATTTTGCGCGTACTTTAGATAAGTAGGAGATAGATTCAGTCGCGGAAGTTCCATATTTCGTATAGATTTCTCCATAGTGCATGCAGGGTACTCCGCTTTCCTGCATATCTGCTTTGACAAAGCGCTTTCCGCGGTAAATTTGAGTCACCTCGCCCAGCGGTTTGTACTCCACACCATTCGGGCAGAGTTCCTCGATGAGTTTTTCAATCTGGTTCACTTCTGCTCCTTCGGTGGTTGCTGGATCTGCTTCTGAACTGCAGTGATTTCCTTGAGATAGTCCCGTTCCACACCACTCGGTTGGGTATCAATCACTGATTTGTACTTCTCGTATTCCGCATGGGCCTTCTGTATCGCTTGGCGGTGGGAAACCGTTCCTGCTCCCTCCAAGGACTTGCCACCCATGGCCGCAATCATTGTGGTGAGGTGATCCATCCAGTCCGCCATATACGTCGGCTGGTGCATCTGGGCACGGAACTCTGCCGCATCGAAGTAGGCAGAAACTAAGGTATTTAGGCGTTTTAGCTCGTCCTCGGCAAGGTAATTCTTGGCGATCTCCACCTCGGCCTTGGTGATGCGCTCGCCCTTCCAATTCGTCAACCCCATGTTTGGCTTTGTGGCATTCGAACGCTCGTAAACCACCTCGGCTGCCGTGTGGCCGTGAGCACCAAAATGAAGTTTATTCTGGACCGTCGCAAAGAACTGCTTACTCACAGCGGCCCGCGGATCGTAATCCACGCTGGTGGCGTACAAATCTAGAATCTGGCGATGAATGACCTTCTCACTAGAGCGAATATCGCGGATGCGCTCCAGCAATTCACGCCAGTATGTTCCGCCACCGACCTCTTTCAGGCGCTCATCGTCCATGGCGAAGCCCTTAATCAGGTATTCGCGCAAAACGCCTAGTGCCCACTGTCGGAACTGAGTACCCCGCAAGGACCTCACTCGGTAACCTACGGAGATAATCACGTCGAGGTTGTAGTGTTCCCGTTCGCGCGAAACTTCCCTTGAGCCTTCGAGTTGAACTGTTCGGAATTTCCGAACAGTTGCCTCTGACCTGGGAAGCTCGCCTTCCGCAAACACATTCCTAATATGTTCGGAGACGTTCGCCTTCGACGACTGAAACAGCTCCACCATCTGGGCCTGAGTGAGCCAGACGGTTTCGTCGACAAGCCGTACCTCAATGCGAGTAGCACCGTCGTCCGTGCGGAACATCACCAGCTCGCCCGCGAACGCCATGCTCATGTCGCCGTTCGTGTCAGACATCGGTGCGGGTTCCCTCAAGATCTGCCACAATTTCATCGATTGCCTCGCGCAGCTGGCGCTGGCGCTCCACGATGCCAACGATCTGCTTATTCAGCTCCACGATGTCAATGACCTCGCGGGTGTCTTCGGGTTCGACGTAGGAGGAAACTGCGATGTTGTAGTCGTTATCCGCAATCTCCTCAGCGGGCACCAGCTTGGTGAAATACTCCACATCCTCTCGGGCAGTGAAGGCATCCAGAATCTTCTTCTGGTTCTTGTCATTCAGTCGGTTCTTGTTGCCACTGCGCTCGAACTCTGCGGAGGCGTCAATGAAGAGAACCGAATTGTCCTTCTTCGACTTCTTCAACACGATGATGCAGGTCGCGATGGTGGTGCCGAAGAAAAGATCCGGCGGCAGCTGAATAACCGTATCGACATAGTTGTTATCCACCAGGTACTTGCGAATCTTCTTCTCCGCGCCGCCGCGGTAAAGCACACCGGGGAACTCAACAATTGCGGCTGTGCCATTCGTCGCAAGCCACGAGAGAATATGCATCGTGAAAGCCAAGTCAGCCTTTGACTTCGGCGCAAGGACGCCTGCCGGTGCGTAGCGCGGATCGTTAATCAGCAGAGGATTGTTATCGCCCTCCCACTTGATGGAGTAGGGCGGGTTGGACACGATTGCCTCAAACGGCTGGTTATCCCAGTGCGCAGGTTCAGTGAGTGTATTGCCCAGCGCAATGTCGAAATTGTCGAAGTTCACATCGTGCAAAAACATGTTGATGCGCGCAAGGTTATACGTGGTCAGGTTGATTTCCTGGCCGTAGTAGCCCTCGCGGACGCCGCCTTCGCCAAGCACTTTCTTGAACTTCAACAGCAGCGAACCGGAGCCAACAGCCGGGTCGTACACCCTGTTCACGCTATCCTTGCCCACCACAGTGATCCGGGTCAGCAGCTCAGAGACCTCCTGCGGCGTGTAGTACTCGCCACCGGACTTGCCTGCCTGAGAGGCATACATGCCCATCAAGTACTCGTAGGCATCGCCGAATAGGTCGATGGAGTTGTCATCGGCTTTAACGGTGAGAGGCATATTGCCGATATGCCTCATCAGCTCGTAAATCTTGTTATTGCGTTCGATGACCGAGTTGCCAAGCTTGTTGCTGTCCAGGTTGATGTCGTCGAAAAGCCCTTGAAGATCGCTTTCGCTAGCGGTGCCTTTTGCAGATGCTTCGATATTTTTGAATATCTGCTGCAGTCGCTCATTGAGGTTCTCGCGGTAATGTTCGTCAGCCGCCTGCTTGCAGACATTCGTAAACAACTCAGAGGGCAAAATGAAGTAGCCCTTTTCCTCGACGATACTGGTGCGTCCCCACTCAGCATCCTTGTCAGAAAGGGAAGCGTAATCCGCGTCCTCATTTCCGGCGTCACGTTCGCCGTCATCGATGTACTCGGAGAGCTTCTCCGAGATAAAGCGGTAGAACATCATGCCGAGCACATAAGACTTAAAATCCCAACCATCCACGCTGCCACGCAAGTCGTTGGCGATGTTCCAAATAGTCCTGTGCAGCTGTGCCCGGTCTGCGTCACTCATAGTGAAAATCCCCGCTCAATCAGTAAAAATGCTTGAGCTCCCAGTCTAGTGGCAGACGATACGAAGTCAGGGTAGCACGCTCCGAGAGAAACTGACCCCCTACCGCTTCCGCAGCACCAGCACCAGGTTCGACACCGCGAACTCGCGCAGCCCCGGTACGTGCACCATCCACCAGGCCCACCACGGGTGGTAACGCGGAAACGCGGCTAGCAGTTCACAGTCGCCAGCCTCCGCCGCAGCGCGCGCCCACTTCAACCCTTCACCGCAACCGACCTTGAACAGGGACTCGCCAAAGTAGTTCTTCGGTCGCTTGCCGTGCTTCTTCTCATACATGCGCCGCGCGCGGTCGCCGCCCAGGTAATGTGTCATCCCCATCTCGTGACCACCGAATGGGCCGTACCAAATGGTGTAGGAGTAGACGACCAGCCCGCCCGGCTTGGTCACACGCAGCATTTCCTCGCCCATCGTCCATGGCTCGGGCACATGCTCGGCAACGTTCGATGAGTATGTCAGGTCAAAAGCATCATCGCGAAACGGCAGTTCCAGCCCCGATCCGCGTACCGACGACTCCAGCTTGATACCCGCCGCCGCCATCTCGCCCACATCTGGTTCACAGGTGTAATATTCCACGCCACGCTGGGCAAATGCTCGGCCAAAGTACCCGGGTCCGCCGCCGACATCAAGGATGCGCTTGCCACGCAGTGCGGTATTCGTCGTAACGCTTGACGACGTGCCCCCTGCGCCCGGCGACTCCGCCGTACCAGCGGTGCCCCTCGCATCCACCGCGCCCACTGAACCATCCGCGCCAGCCGCGATGCCTTCTAGGAGGCCGATGGTGTCTTCGGCAAGGTGCCCGTAGAAGATATCGGGATCGGTTTGCTCGTATTTGAAGTCGTTGAGCAGCCCAAATGAGCGCGACAGCGTAGCAAAGCTGCGCAGCTCTTTCAGAGCGGGCGGGACGATAAAAGCGGGAAAGCGAAAGCTGGTCACGTCAAACAATCTAATGGACTGGTTGGGTTTGGGAGTATGGATTTGAGCTAAAGCGGCAACGAAAGCCGCGCCGAGCGTTAGGCTCATATTGTTATGAAAATCTTACTGTTGTGTTGGCGCGACACTGGTCACCCCGAAGGTGGAGGTAGTGAGCGCTATTTGGAGCGCGTCGCAGGTTACCTTGCCGACCAAGGTCACACCGTGGTGTTCCGCACGGCCAGTTACCCAGACGCACCAGCCCTTTCGCGTCGTGATGGCGTGACGTTCTCCCGCGCTGGTGGAAACTTCTCCGTCTATGTGCGCTCCTGGACCGCGATGCTGGGTGCGCGATTTGGCGTGGGCCCAATTGCCAAGGTGCTCGGCGGCAAGCCGGATGTCGTGGTCGACACCCAAAACGGTGTCCCCTTTTTCGCGCGGATTTTCTCCGGCGCACCGACGGTGCTGCTAACACATCACTGCCACCGCGAACAGTGGCCAGTGGCAGGGCCGATTATTAGCAAGCTTGGGTGGTTCATCGAGTCGCGTCTGTCGCCGATGATTCACCGCCGCTGCCGCTACATCACAGTTTCCGAGCCAAGTGCCGCTGAACTGGTAGAACTTGGAGTGTCGCCGGGGCGCATCGCGGTAATCCGCAATGGTGTGGACCCGATTCCGGAGGAGTTGCAGTCGACCGAAATCATGGCGGACCTATCCGAGTGCGACGGTCCAGCACCGCATTTGGTGACGCTGTCGCGATTGGTTCCGCATAAGCAGATTGAGCACGCCATCGATGTGCTTGCAGATCTTGTACAAGATCGTCCAGGTGCGATTCTCGATGTTATTGGCTCGGGGTGGTGGCACGACAACCTCGTGGAATATGCCCGTGACAAGGGCGTTTCGGACCACGTCGTCTTCCACGGGCAGGTCACCGAGGCGGACAAACACCGCATCCTCTCCAAGGCGTGTCTGCACCTGATGCCTTCTCGCAAGGAGGGTTGGGGGCTCGCCGTCATCGAATCAGCGCAGCACGGCGTGCCGACGGTCGGTTATCGCTCCTCGGCGGGCTTGCGCGATTCGGTCAACGACGGCGAAACTGGCCTGCTGGCCAGCGATGAAGCTGACCTGATTGCCAAGACACGACAGATTCTCGATAACGGCGAACTGCATCGCGCAATGTCCAAGGCCTGCGTCGCCCGTGCCGCGGAATTTGGCTGGGACAAGACCGGTGAGGCAGTTCTGAATGTCTTGGAAAACCCAACACTGGATAAGTTGCTACCTGCGGCGGGGCAGTAGCGCTTCCATTACTCCAGTCAGTAGCCCCGCCAGCAGCCCAGCGAGTAGGCAAAGAGTCCAGATTCCAAAGGCTGTCCACGCAGCTGCATAGGCCCCCTGGCTTGGTTGTGTGGCCGGCTCGATAACGCCGGGGACATGGTATAGCTGCAGGTCAGGTGTTTCATAGACGGGGTCTAACGCTGCCACAATGTCAGCGGAGTCGCCGAAGTTGCCGGGCGAATTCTCCACTAGGACCCAGCCAACGCCTTGGTCTCGAAGACTCTGGAGCGCAGACTCAAGCTCCTCGTGTCTCTTCGCACCACCGAGCAGCGTGCGCTCAACGGTTGTGGCTCCCTCGCCAGACACCGACTGCCCAGAGACAATCAGTTCGCCAGAGCTCACCACCGGAGCGGGCAAAATCTTCGTAGCCGGGTCGAGGACAGGACGCCCATTAATAATGCGGTAAGAACCGGCAGGTAGAACCGCAACGCGATCGTCGTCAAGCGCGACCACACCGGAAACCGCCGACCAGCCTTCCCATGACGGAATGGGGCGGAGTGGAGCGACATCGGCGGGCAGCGTGGGGACAGCGGCGATGATGATGAGCGCGCTGACGCCAGTAGCCAACCACTGGCCGATGTTGGCGGTGGTCCCGCGAGCGCGGCGTGCCAGGTATTCCGCACCGCTTGCGGCGAGGATGACATAGGCGGGGACGGCGAGCGCGATCCACTTTTGCGTATCACGAAGCAGGCCCGCGCCCGGGATGTGCTCCAGCGCCCAACCCATCATCAAAATGCCCGGCGTTGTTGCGGCGAGAGCGACGAGCATGATGGCCGTGGCGCCAGTGATAATCAGCCCCCGCCAGCGCTCTTGCGAATGCCAGGCACGACGGAATCCCAGGCCCATAAGCACCAGGAGTGCCAGCACCATAATCGCCGAAAAACCAACCTCGCGCGTCAGTGGCACAGCCTGCTTATTCCAGATGCCACCCAATCCCAACAGGCTGCCGAGCGTGCCGACGTGTGCCTCTGCTCTGGCCGCAAATGCGGCAGCGCCAGCCGCATCGGAGGACCCAGCTGCACTCGGGTTCAGCAAAGATGCCACTAGCCACGGTGAACTGACCGCTACTGTTGTGGCCACAATCCAAGCGCGGTCGCGGTTATTGCGAGCGGTAACAATGCCGGTGATACCAGCCAAAAGGGCACCGGTCGGCGTGAGACCCGCAGCGGCAATTGCGCTGGTGCGCCACAAGGCACTACCCATCTGCGTTGCCAGAACAACTGCCGGAAGCAGCAATACGGCGATGACCAGTGACCACTGTCCCTGGAGCAAACGCTCGACCACAAACGGGTTCCAGAGCAGCATCGTCGGTGCAATCAGCTGGCTGGCCAAGCTCGGAGTCATGGGTACAAGGCCCGCACCGGATGCGCTACTGGTGCCCGAGCCGTGGCGAGTGAACCTGCGGGCGAGCTCAGCAGCTGCAAGACCACCAATCAAACAGGCGCCCACCATGCCGAAGCGCACCCAATGGCTGGCATCCACAAAGTAGCCCAGTGCCCACAGTGCGGTGTCCTGCGGAACAGCTCGTGCCGCAGCGGGGCCGAGTCCCAGGGCCGCGTCGGTAAGCGGTGGGTGATTGGGGATGACCATGTCGCGCAGCAGAAACATCGGTGCCCCAAAGCGACCATCGGCCGGGGCCTTGTGGGGCACAAAGAGCGGCCAGCACACGGCAGCGGTCAGCAGGAGAATCCACGACAACACAAAAACCCAGGCGACTCGCTCCGAATGAGAGCGAGCCGACTGGGTCAGAGTAGTGCGGAAACGTTGTGTCACGTGCCCTATATTAAATTATTTTTCGCTTTCCTCAGTGAAACTTAGGGTAAGCGAGAGCCTGTGGCACCGTAGTTTGGCGTCTTAGGCGGACTTGCTGCGAACACGGAAGCCAATCACGATGAGAACCAGGCCGAGGATACCGAGGATCCACGGTGCGACAGTGCCGCCGATAGTCAGCGACTTACGTGCTTCCTTAGCGCGGTCCATCTGGCGGCCCTTGGAGCCTTCGTCCCACTGAGCGGTGTACTTCATCGCGGTACGGTTCTGCTCCTTGGCTTCCTTTTCACGGCCAGCCTTGGAAGCAATTTCTTCAGCTTCCTTGTCGTCCTTGGCGTAGAACATGAACATCTCTTCAGTACCGTTGACGATCACGCCAGAAGTCGGCTCGACGCGGACAGTACGGACGTTGGTGTAGTAACGATCCAGCTCGACGTCGTCGTCACCCTCCAGGCCCCACTTGTGAGCCGGGAAGCTCAGGCGCATGGAAGCCAGCGAGGACTTGTCAGCCTCGGTGAGCTTGCGGCCGTCGCGAGTGAAGTGCTCGGTCAGGGACTCGTAGAGGTTCTGCGGCGGAATGGTCATGGAGTACTTGTAGACCTTGACGCCATCCTGAGTTTCCTCACCGACAAAGTCAATCTCGAAGTTACGCATCGCCTGGACGTCGTAGTACGGGTAGGACTTCTTCTCAGCACCAAACGGGAACTGGTACTGGATGCCCGGACGGGTGAACGTCGGCGGCTTGGTGTCCGAACCACCCTGCGGTGCGTTAATAGCAACGCTGGAGATCGGGTCATCTACCGGGTACGCAGTGCTGCGGTCAACAGTGATGCGGTCGAGGGTCGCATTGATGAGGTTCTTCGGCTCTTCGCGGTCATCGCGCAGCAGAGTGGTACCGACCTGGAGAGTTGCAATCTTGTCGTCAGCCGGCTCCTCAATCTCAACGTGGCGCTTCGACTGCATCGGAGTCTTGTCGTTGATGAAGCAGTGGACCGGGAGATCGCGCTTCTCTTCGTCCGTCTCTGCCTTGCAGCGCGGGTCATTCTTGCGGTTTGGCGTTGGCTCATTCTTGCCCAGCTGGCTGGAGTCCAACAGAGTGCCGTCGCGCACCTCCGTGATGGTATCGCTCACAGTGTCAAGTGGGATGACCCGGAGGCGAGGCACCAGGAAGGTTGGCAGAAGGACGGCAATGACAATCAATGCAGCACCGATAATAATCAGTGCATGTCCGAGAGTTCTCTTCATCAGCGGATAGTCCTTTAACTGTACGTAACTTTCTGCTGCAAAACCTAGCAGGAAGTTAGGAGTTATGTGGTGTGTTTTTTAAAAATAACTTGTCGGGAAAACAAAAGAGTTTTGGAAAAACCGGCCTGAACAGGACTTATTTCATAATAAAATACAAGTGATTTTACTCATTCCGGTATCCGTGTAAGAAAGTACTATGACGTCCAAGGCATATGCGGCAGCGCCAAACGCTGGGCAAGACACAGTGTCGAGCTCTGTGCCGAACTCTACGCCGAACACTGTATCCAGCTCGGGATCCAGCACTGCATCGAGCTCTGCCACCACATTCCGCCCAGGCTTCCTGCCTTCGCTGGAGGGCCTGCGAGCTGTGGCTTCGATGGGCATCATCGGCACGCACGTCGCATTCCAGACCGGGCATGATGTGGGAGCCCTGTGGGAGCGCATCCTCGGCCGCTTCGACTTCTTCGTGGCCGTTTTCTTCGTGCTGTCCGGATTCCTGTTGTGGCGTTCTCACCGCTCGGGTTACGGCGGAATTCCCCGTCGTAAAGCATTGTCCGATGCCGACGGCGGACGGAAGAAGAGCTGGGCGAAGTACTACAAGAAGCGCGTCGCGCGCATTATGCCCGCGTACTGGGTGCTAGTGCTTATTGTGCTCATCGCACTGCCGGTGGGGCGCGGCGCGGATCTCAAGATTTGGCTAACAAATCTGACGCTGACACAGGTGTATTTCTCCGGCTCGCTGCACGGTGGGTTGACGCACCTGTGGTCGTTGTCGGTGGAGGTCGCGTTCTACATCTCGCTGCCGCTGTTTGCCATTGGGCTTAGCCGGTTGGACCCGCATCGCCAGCAGGGGCGCCGCATAGTGGCAATTTCCCTGCTTGCGATCTTGAGCTTCGGCTGGCCCTACCTGCCACTGCCGTACCCAGAAGGCGTTAACCCGCATATTCAGCCGATTGCCTACTTTTCCTGGTTCGCAGCTGGCATGATTCTCGCCGAGCTGGAATCGCTCCAGGGCGTCGATACCGATGCCGCCCGCGCGAAGGTGGAGACCATGCAGCGCTGGGCACGCCGCCGTTCGCTGTGGCTGGCGATCGCCGTTGGTGCGCTGGTTCTGGCTTCCTACCTGGGTCCCGAAGGGCTAGTCGAGCTCACCAACTGGGAATTCACCCGCCGCCTGCTGTGCGGTCTGGTCTTCGGTGCCGCCATCATCGGCCCCTGGACGATAGCGCCGGAGTCTCGCTTCCTTGAACACCCCATCATGCAGGCGCTAGGGCGCTGGTCGTACGGTATCTTCCTCTGGCACGTGGCGATGCTCTCCATTGCATTCCCGCTGCTTGGCGTGAAGCTGTTCACCGGACATCTGCTCAGTGTCACCATTGTCACGGTCGCACTGTCGATTCCGGTGGCCGCCGCCTCCTACGCGCTCGTCGAGGAACCTGCCCGCCGCTTCTTCGCACGCGTCTGGGTCAACCGCTAACGGCTTTTAATCAGCGGTGTTGTCGGTGTCGTCATCAGCACCGCCACCGGAAAGCATCGAGCAGCACGCCACGATCGTCAGCGCCGCCGTCAGCAGTAACTGAAGCGGCCAGCCGGCACCGGCGTAGTCATCCTTTGGCCATGGGTTCGCCGCCAGCACCAAGCCCGCAATCGACATCATCGCAGCAAGCGCCACAATTAGTGCATTTCGCACGTTCAGCCATGGTTTGACGACGTCCCCACGCTTCCGTGCCCAGAAAACCGCACCAAGGGTAGCGGCAACCACCACGAGGGCAACGACCACGCCAGGCCAGCTGGATACCAGGGTCACTGTCGCGGCAGCCGCAATGCCAATAGCCGCCCGCGGCAAGTCATTGCCCAGCGAAGATGCGGGAATCGGGGTGGTGAGAGCGAATCGTCGCCAAGCGAAAGCCAGCCCCACAGCGACCAGTGCGTACACAGCTGCGAGTGCGCCGCCTGCGAGGATTCCAGTACGCCAGGTCTGCTGCGGTGGATAGGTCAGCTCGACTGCACCACCAATTCCAGCCGGAATCGTCCAACCCTGCTGCCAACCAGAGACCGTTACCGGCTTCATGGGGGCACCTCCGACACGAAGCTCGTGGCCAGCATTGACAGAGATTGGCAACCACACGATGCGATCGTGGTCGGCAGCGTCAATAGGATTGTTCAGGTCGATTGGCGTGGCTTTCTGCTGCTCAGCTGACGGTGCGAAGTAGTCAGTCGAGGTGAGCGATACCCAATCGGACTTGGCATCGATGCGCCATGGCCCCGGCGAGAGCTCAATCTCTTCACCACAGGTCAGCCCGCGGTGATCAGAACCGTCACCGCGCTGGAGGCTGGCCCACGGGTCTCCGATGCTGCTGCGGCAGGTATCAGCATCGACCTTCACCTTTACCGGCTTCGGAACGGTGAACAGGCGCACCAGCGTGCCCTCGTGAATCTCCTGGCCAAAGACCCAACGCTGAGCCAGCGACGAGGAATTCGGTACCACCGGGACACGAACCGGCGTGAGGTCCTCCGCTATATCCTCGGCGGAAAGTTCCGCTTCTTCATCGGAATCGGGGTTGCTGGATTCGAATGCGTCGAAGCCAGTGTCCCGCTTTGGAATCACCAGTCCTAGCTCGGAGATAGCAAACCCCACAGGAGCAATCTTTGCTGTGATGAGCACAGATGTGGTCTTGCCGCCGGGCAGCGGAATGCGGGTCGTCTCACCCGGGACCAACTGTACAGAGCTGGAGGCTGTATCCGTCTGGATGCGCAGTTGCACTGGAACGCGAGCACCGGTCAGGCTGAGCACTGCGTTATCGGTCGGTTCCTTCCAGGAAAGCTTGACCCACTCAGCCTGGCTCTTGCCCGCCAAGGGTTCCCACCAGGTGGAAGTGTCGCCGTCGAGCATTGCGTTGACGGAGTGGTCGGCGGATGCACCACCGACGTTGTATGGCTCCGAGGCCGACGACGAAACCTCAATTGTGGCCCGGCCCGTTGCCGTCTGCGTCAGCGGAAGCCCAGCGACGGGGTAGTCCGGAACGAGGTTGCGGACATATGAATCCTCGTCTTCGGCCAGGATTGCCGACTCCGCGCCAACGACTTCACCGTAGTTACGGCCGCGGCGTGCAGGAGTGTCGGTGACCGTTCCGGCATCCTTGCCAGACAGAATGCGCACTGGGGCATCGGAATCGACCTCATCAAGCCGCGGGAGCACCTCGGGACCACCGGCGACCAGCGGCACCTGCGCGGTGTCCACCAAGCGCGGTGACAGAGCGTGATTGCGCAGTTCCTTCGGTCCTGCACCCCAGATCTGGATAGCAGTATGGCCGTCCTCGTCCGCAAACTCTGCCACCTTTTCCATGGTCGGGGAGTCCTGCAGCGTGGAGGTAATGGCGCGCAGTGAATCGCCTCTTGATGCCACTCGCAGGTCGTGGCGGACCAGTACATAGCCGATGCCATTGTTGCGCAGTGTGGCGTCCAGCGCCGGTACTTCACGCCCACGAGTCAGCGAATTGCGCAGACCATCGAGGCCGCGAATCGCCTCTGGAGGCGCCAATGGCACGGTATCGCGGACGGCCCAGGGGACGTCGGCAAGCGGCTGGAGTGGTTCGTCACGAGTATTGCCCCACGTCTGATCGGCAAACGGTGATGACGGTACGACCAGCGTGCGGGTGTCCTCGCCCTGCTTGTTCAGCCAATCGGCGGCCTCGTGCCAGTAGCCCGGAACCTCGGAAAAACCTCCTGCCGGAGCTAAGCGAGCACTCCACGCAGGTGCGGTGGCGCTAGCGAGAACCACCAGAACCAGCATCGATGCGATAGCGCGCGGGTGCTTCTCCGGGTGCAGCCACTGCTGCCAGCCGGTGGTCGCTTGAGCTACGGCTGGAACCTTGGCATCGGTGTTTTCGGCGTCAGCATCAGCACTCGCCTTCTCCGCACGGTCAATCGCAGGTTCCCGCCACGGCCATGGCAGCTGCGCTGTCGCATGAGCGAAACCGATAACGAGCGGCAGGCGCACAATAGTGTCGAATTTGTGCAGGTTGCGTACCGCTGCGAGCGTGGAATCGAGCATCTCTCGAGCCGATTCCCACACCAGTCCGAATGGCTCCGTCCAGGCCGCCATGATGACAAGCCCGATGAGCATCATCAGCAGCCACATCCGGCGCAGCGGCAGTGAACGCATGACCAGGCCAAGCAGTCCGATTGCTGCGACAGCCATCGTGGCGTAGATCAGAATTGGCTCCGCGACCAGCGCATTTCCGCCCACGCGCTCAAAAGAGACAAACGGCGTCCACGAGGTAGCGCCGCGCAGCGTCTCGCCGAGGCTCAGCCAGCGAGTGGTCACACCGGAGGACTCAATGTAGTCCGTAAACGGTGGTGAGTACTTGCCCAGCAGTAGCAGCGGCACGATCCACCACATGCTGACCGCCGCGCACGCAGCCAGCCAACCGCCGAGCATCGCCCATGCGCGCCCACGGCGGGGTCCCGTAAAAGCGAAGAAGAGCAGCATCAGTCCGGCAGGGATGCAGGCCGCAGCCGTACTGACGGCGTTGACTGCGCCAGTGCACAGTACAGCTAGACCGGAAAGCAACACAGCGCGGGTGGTCGCACGCCAGGGCAGCTCTTCGCGCCGGACGGCAACCCGCAGTAATGGAAGGAGGATCCATGGCGCTAGCGCCACAGGCCAGGTCTCGGACGAAATCGCGCCCAACGTCGTAATTACGCGCGGCGACAATGCGTACAACAATGCCGCCAGCACGCGCGAGGTATGCGTGCCGACGCCGATAGCTTCGGCCACACGATATGCGCCGGTAAAAGCTAAGCAGAGAGTGAGACTCCACCACAGCGCCTGGATAATCCAACTGGGCGCTAATACGTCGGGCAGCAAACTGAACAGGGCGAAGAATGCGCCCTGCGGAAAGAGGTAACCATAGGCCTGGTTCTGGAGCTGTCCCAGCGGCATGGTGTCTGACCACATGTTAAGCGATGCGGACAAAAACCCGATGGGGTTTTCCGTCAGGTCGTGCTTGGTGTCAGCGACAGTTTTGCCGGGGGACTGAATGAATGCCAGCAGGCACAGCAAAGCCCACCAGGGTACAAGCACGCGCTTACGCGCTCGAACAAAGGTGGGCATAGCTTTAAAGGAGGGCTAGCGTTAAAGGGTTAACGCTGACCGTATTCGACACCGCCAAGCAGAGCGTCATCGGTGGAAACAGCCTGTGCTTCCGGAATTCGGTCTTCGGTCAGAGCCTGGCCGATGCCGAAAATTGCGGCACCACCGAGAAGGGCACCAATAAGCGCCGAGGCCAGGGCGGGGCCAACGCTACGACGCTGCTCGGAATCAGTTTCGTATGCCATGTTGAGGACTCCTCGTGTGCATTAAGTCAATACTGTTTATAAAACTACACTCTGTGACTTCTGTAAACCAGTGGAACAGCTGGGAATCTTTCCCTGCCTTGAATTTTGAGTGGCTTCAGTGGTCATTGAGTTTTCTTAGTTGAGAGGTTATACCATTTTCTATCAGCTAAGTAAGTTTTTGAAAATTTTCTAGAAATTTATTCCTTTTCCCCTGGAACTACGAGGACTGGGCGACCAGCATTCTTGAGCAATGCGTCGGAGGTGGAGGCAGTAAATAGTCCGCGCAGACCAGTGACGCCACGAGTACCGGAGATAATCACACCCGCATTGAGGTCGTGAGCTGCGTCGACGATAGCCGACCAGATAGTAGTTTCGGTCTCTACCAGGTATGGCTCCGCGACGAAGCCGGCCTCAGCGGCAATTTGCACGCCCTCACGGCAAATGCGTACAGCCTCGTCGTGAGCCGGATCGCCGTCTTCAGTAGTGGCATCCCAATCAGGTTGCATCATGCCTGAGGCGCCAGCGGTACGAGCTGCAGCGCGCTGCAGGGGCTCCCAAGCAGTCAGAATGTAGGCAGTTTTGACGCGCAGCAACTTTCCGGCGTAGGCCAGTGCCCGCTTGGCTTCGTCGGAGCCGTCGTAGGCAATGAGCATGGAATCAGAAATCGGTTCAACCATTTTCAGTTCGATCCTTACGTCAGAGATAGCTGGAAGACTGTCAATAGATACAGAAAAAGAGATGTCGCTGTAGTCCAGGATAGGGCAACAGCGACATCGAGTACGTCAATTTTTCAGGCTACTCCCGGCCATTGGTGGCAGAAGCACTGAACTAGCCGAACAGGCGTCCGAGGAAACCGCGGTTTGCACCAGCCGCCTTAATTTCTTCATCGGTGTGCTTTCCGCCGCACCACTGATCTGCCGGAACAGTTGCCTTTACCTGGTCGATGTGCTGCCCGCAGCCAGCCCAGGTCGTCTTGTGGCAAACATTGCATTCAACGGGTCGACACATACTTCATCAATCTCCTTGAGGGGCGGCCAACCTGCCTGCTGGCCAGGGGTAGGGGCGTGAGGGCAATGCCGTTTCACTACCTAAAATTATCCCCTATTCAAGTGGAAACGATAAATCGACCGGGGGAGTCGTAGCCGGCTAGAGAGGCATTAACAGGAAGCGGTAACGTCCACTGTTATGGCAATAGAAGAAAAACCGGGGCAACCACAACCAAAAGCTACTGGTACCTCGAAGAATGCCATTACACTCGGCGTTCCCATCCTCGTCATAGCAGTAATCGTTGCGGCGCTGAACTTGCGCCCGAGTATCGCGTCGATCGGCCCGGTGCTCGATCAGCTCCTTTCCACCCTCGGTGCATCCTCCGCCTTTGGTGGTCTGATTACGGCCATTCCGGGGCTCGCGTTTTTCGCGATTGGGTTGTCTGCGGTGTCCGTCGGCAAGCGCATGGGGCTAAGCGGCGCGCTCACACTGTCAGCGGCGTTGCTATTCGTCGGCCTTGCGGTGCGACCGTGGGTGAGCAGTATCTGGCTATTCCTACTGTTCACTGCGCTGTCAGTTGCTGGTATTGCGCTGGGAAATGTGCTGCTACCTGCGTGGATTAAGGTGCACGGCGGCCGTCATACGGTCGTGCTGATGATGCTGTATTCCAGCATGCTCGCCCTCGGTGGCGGCCTGGGGCCGGCGACGGCGTTTTTGATTAGCGATTCACCCGAAGCGTCCGCAGGCAGTATCGACATGTGGCGCTGGGCGATTGCCGCATGGGCGATTACCGCCCTGGTGCAGCTCGTCGTGTGGGTGCCGCTGCGTGCGCGCATCGGATTCGATTACCCGAAGGCGCCGGTCAGCACCTCGGCAAGCACGCCAATCTGGAAGTCGCCGACAGCCATTGCGCTGGCGGTTTTCTTCGGCGTGCAGTCGATGAACGCCTACGTGCTCATGGGGTGGATGCCGAAAATGCTTATCGACGCTGGCATCAGCGTCAGCGTAGCCACCGCAGCATCCATGCTCGTCCAGGGGCTGGGCATCATTGGTGGTCTGCTGATGCCGCCGCTGATTGCACGGCTTCGTACCATGTCCTACGTCGCCTTTGGTCTCGGCTGCCTTTTCTTCCTCGGCTATGTGTTGATGATTCTGATTGACCAGCGGGGAGCAGCAGCAACTGGGGCGGGATACGCAATCGGTGCTGCGTTCCTGCTGGGAGTCGGTGGTTTTTGTTTTCCCATGGCCATCGCGCTGATTCCAGCTCGCACTCGAAGCCATGAGCTGACCGCGCGGTTGTCCGGCTTCGTGCAGCCAATCGGCTACATTTTCTCCGCAGTCGGGCCATTCCTGGTGGGCGTGGCCGCCGGAACCGCGGAAACATGGACCCCCATTCTGATTGTGCTGCTTGGCACCACCGTCGTGCTTGCAGTGCTTGGACTGATTATCGGTCGGCCAACGTTCATCGATGACGAATTGGCCGACCGTGGTATCGGAGAAAAGAAGTCGGGGCGCATTCAGCTCGACTGAATATAGGGGAGTTAGCTCCACTGTTTTTAGGCGCGAGCCAATTTAGCTTTGAAACTATGACAAAGAAAAAGAATTTAATCGCGCTGGCCTGGAGTTTTATCCTCGGCCTGCTGTTCATTCCGGGATTGATCGTCTCCGTCGTTCTTCTGCCGTGGATTCCGCTCACCAGCCGCGGTGCCGACTGGCTTTCCCGCTGGGCAGCATCGTGGTCGGGCACCCCAATCCCCAAGCGCGTGACCAATCGCTGGTTCGACATCCGCAACTTCGTCAACCTGCTCGTCCAGTTGGTCATTGGGTTCGTCACCTTCACAGCCTGGGTCGGCGGTGGTTTTACTGTCGGAGTGCTCTTCGCTGCACCTTTCCTGGTTGACGAACTGGAGTTTTTCAGCTGGACTCTGACGGATCCCGCGCAGAAGATCACTGTTGGCTGGGTTTTCGCAATCCTCTTTTTGGTGCTGACCATTGCCATCAACCTCGGTGCCGGCTTACTGTCCATCTGGCTCTCCCACGCCATCCTCGCACCCTCCAGTGAGGAAGTCACTCAGTCTCGTGATGTGCTCATTGACTCCTTCTCCGGTGAGCGCCGCCGCATCGAACGCGAGCTTCACGACGGCCCTCAGCAACACCTGACCGCCTTGAAACTCAACATTGCCGCTGCTCGCATGGGTAAGACTGAAGAAGAGGTAGCCGAGGCGCTCACCGCCGCCGATAACAATGCAACGCAGGCGCTTGCACAGCTGCGCTCCGTGGTGCTTGGCATTGCCCCGCCGGTACTGTTTGAAAATGGACTGGTCGCTGCCGTGAGGGAGCTGGCAGCGCACTCTGGCATGGAGGTTTCTGTCCGTGAGGACGGTGTCTCAGACTTCGGTCCGCTCGATGAGACCACAGCGTTGCTCGCGTACCACTGTGTAGCGGAAGGACTGACCAATGCCACTAAACATGGCCATGCCCATCGGGCTGACATCACTCTCGCGGTTCAGACTCCGAAGAAGGCGCTCGTGTCGCATCTCGGTACGCTTATGGTCACTGTGCGCGACGATGGCGTAGGGCTCGAAGAACCAACGAGTGCGGGCGCTGTAGACGTCGTAAAGCATGGTCGGGGCACCGGCATTGCGGGCCTGCGCGAACGGGCGGCAGCGCTTGGCGGAACCGTGTCGCTCGCCAACGCCGACGGCGGTGCTGAATTGCGGTTGGAACTGCCCGTTCGTCAAGGAAGGACACGATGAAAGTACTGCTGGCCGAGGATTCCGTGCTCCTGCGCGAGGGGCTGACCGGCCTGCTGCGGGCGTTGGGGCACGAGGTCGTCGCCGTCGGCGATGCAGATCAGCTGCTCGCCGCTGCTGAAGGGCAGGTGTTCGATGTCATCGTTACTGACGTTCGGATGCCGCCGAGCATGCGTGACGACGGCCTGGTCGCGGTATCCACATTGCGTCAGAGCAACCCCAACCAGCCAGTTGTCGTGCTCAGCCAATACGTGGCGGCCAGTTACCTGGATCGCCTGCTGCAGCATGGTGGCTTTGGGTACTTGCTGAAAGAACGTGTCTCGGATGTCGAGCACTTTGTCTCAGCACTGGAAGAGGTACGAAGTGGCGGTACCGTGGTTGATCCTGAAGTGGTCGCGACGCTGCTTACTGCAAAGCAGTACGGTATCGCCACGCTGACTCCGCGTGAGCGCGAAGTGCTCAATCTGATGGCGCAGGGGCTCAGTAATAAGGAAATAGAAAAACGCCTGGTACTAACCGCAGGCGCTGTGAGTAAACATGTGGCAAATGTGTTCTTGAAGCTGGGTTTCCAACCGGAAGATACAAACCGTCGTGTCAAAGCCGTGTTGCGGTGGCTGAGGTACACCGCGCCGTCGCCATCCTCGTAAACCGCGACCACGTAAAAGCCCCACGCCAACTCCTCCGAAACGGGAGTCGGCGTGGGGATTATGGGTAATTGGTGCTACTCGGATATAAGAAAGGCGAGGGTGGAAGCCTCGTCATCGACGAGACGCAGGCTCCGACCGTGCGGTTGATCTACCAGCTGTTCCTTGATGGGATAGCGATCAGTGAGATTAAAACCGAGCTCGCTGCCCGCAAGATTCTCACCCCGCGCGGGAAAGAAGTGTGGTCAACCTCGACAGTGTGCTCCATCCTGTCCAACGAAAAATACAAGGACGACGCCCTGCTGCAAAAGACGTTCACCACCGATTTCCTTACTAAGAAGATGAAGGTCAACGAAGGCGAAGTACCCCAATACTATGTATCAGGTAATCATGAGCCGATTACCGAACCGCGTATCTGGGATCAGATGCAATACGAACTCGCCACCAGGCATGGCAACATATAGTCAGCGAAAGTCGGGTTGTTCTCCACCCGGCTGGAATGTGCTCGGTGTGGGGCGTGGTATGGGCGTAAAACGTGGGCGTCGAACACGAAATGCAAAGACGCAGTTTGGCAATGCAACCATAAATACACAGACGAACATCCCTGCAGCAGCGCGACGGTGAAAGACGAGCAGATCGAAGCGCTGATTGCGGAAAACCAGCGGTGTGCGCTCGACCAGGACGCCTGCCAATCCGCGTACGCCGAACTCGATACTACCTACCGTAAGACGCTCGCACGTAGAACAAGCCTGGAAAAAGATATCGCAGCGAACACCGCCAAGCACGCCGCCATCACCACAACCCTGAATGATCTGACAGGGGAACCTGTGAGCGAGTTTCACCCCGCACAATGGACCGCACTTATCGACCACGCCATTGTCACCGAGGACGCGATCCGGTTCGTGTTCCGCACCGGTGAACAGGTGAGGATTGCCCTGAAAGGGTGATGTTCGTATCAGTTGACGTGCACAGTAGACACACCTCCCAGAAATATAGTAAGGTTAGGCATGCCTAAGAAGGATGGTGCTTACGTGAACGAAAGTGCAACGGATCAGGTTGTTGAAGGCGAGTATGGGTCGGCGAAGGAAAAATCAGTCGCTGGCCAGAACGCGATCCGTCAGCTATCGCAGCCGGTGAAAGGCAAACTGTTTATCGCGCAGGCCTTAACGTTCGCCTCTGGGGTGTTGGCTATCGCACCCTATGTGGCTTTGGTGGAGCTGGGAGCTGCGCTGATGCAAGACCGGGTGGACCCGGCGCGGGTGAACTGGATCGTGATGCTCCTTGTTTCTGCTTACATGGCGCGGTTGACTTTGTATTTTGTTGCGTTGGGCGTGACGCATTTTATTGACCTGTCGTTGCGTAATCAGATGCGTCGGCAAATTGCCGCCCGAATGTCGACTGCTCCGCTGTCGTGGTTTACCCGCGAGGGCGAAGGGAAGATCCGCAAGACCATTCAGGATGATACGGCCACGGTGCACACAGTGATCGCACACGGGCCGATCGAGAAACTGAACGCAATCGTCTCCCCGCTCGCCTTGTTGGCCTATGCGTTCGTGGTGGATTGGCGGCTCGCTCTGCTGTCGATTGCAACGATTCCGGTTTATGTGGGCATGTATGGCATGTCGATGCGAGGGATGAATGAGAAGACCGCGGAAATGGACACCAAGCTCGCTCAGGTTTCGGCAACGATGGCCGAGTTCGTTGCCGGTATCTCAGTGGTGAAAGCGTTCGGCAAGGTCGGCCAAGCACATAAAGCCTATTTAGATGCAGCTAACGAGTTTTCTAAGTTCTACCGGGCGTGGTGTATGCCGCTGGTGTCGATGTCGGTCGCCTCATTTTCGTGGGTGTCGATCCCGGTGCTGTTGATCGTGAACCTTGGCGGTGGCGCGTTGATGATGAACGCCGGTTGGGTGAGCATCTACGAGGTGATAACGACGACGTTGATCGCCTTGGTGCTGCCGGGAGCGTTGATGGCAGTCGCAACCATCGCCTGGTCTTATCAGCTCGCAGGTTCAGCGGCAGTACGGCTGGTGAATGTCATGGAGCTACCGGCGTTGAGTCAGCCCGATGCGCCACAGACACCACACGGTCATGATATCGAGATTCGGGGTGTGTCGTATGCCTATGACGACACCCAGGCATTAGACGAGGTGAGCCTGAGCATTCCGGCAGGCACGGTGACCGCGCTGGTTGGCCCGTCGGGTGCGGGGAAGTCGACGTTGGCGAGTTTAATTGCCCGCTTCGATGACCCGGACGCTGGCACGATCACCATCGGCGGGGTTGATCTAAAGAGCATTTCCCAGGATGTGTTGTATTCGACGGTCGCATTCGTCCTGCAAGATGCACAGCTTATTCGCGACACCATCCACAACAACATTGCCCTGGGCGCGCGAGACGCAACCTTGGAGCAGGTGCGGCAGGCAGCGAGAGCAGCGCAGATCGACGAGTTCATCATGAGCCTGCCCGATGGTTACGACACTGTGTTGGGGGAGGACACCCACGTTTCGGGCGGGCAGGCAGCCCGTATCGCGATCGCCCGGGCGCTCATGGTTGATGCCCCAGTGTTGGTGCTGGACGAGGCGACGGCGATGGCGGACCCGGAATCGGAATCGAAAATCCAACAAGCTCTCTCGACTCTTGCCAAAGGCAGAACCGTGATTGTGATCGCCCACCGACTGGCCTCGATCAGAGGGGCAGACCAAATTGTCGTCATGGAACGCGGGGGCATTGCTGTGGTCGGTAAACACGACGAGCTGTTGGGTAATGCGCACTATCAGGCACTTCTTGCCCAAGGTGCATGCGAGGAGATGAAACGATGAATCAACTATTGCTGCCACGCTTTAAGCGTTTGATGGAACCCACCTCGTGGCGAGACCTCTCGGTCGGTCAAGCGTGGGGTGCGGTCTCAGGACTGTGTCACGGCTTTGCCCTGCTCGCGCTACTCCCTGCAGCAAGCGCCTTGGCGACCGGAATGCCGGTGTGGGGGCTGTCGTTTTGGGGCTGGCTCATCGCCTTGGCGGTGTTCGCGGTGCTGGGCGTGGGCACGGAGTTTTATGGCATGCGCACCGGCTATATCGGCGCGCTTGGATTCATTCACGACGTCCACCAGGCAGTAGGTAACAAAGTAGCCCGCCTACCACTGGGAGTGTTCGATTCGGGTAGCTCTGGCCGACTGTCGCGCATGGTCACCAAGGAAATGATGGACTTGGGCGAGTCGGCGGCACATTTCATTTTCTCCCTCGTCCAAAAACTCTCAGCCGTGCTCGTAGTCACTGTGGGAACCTGGTTCTGGGATTGGCGGCTGGGACTGACCTTGACGATCGCGTTCCCGATCATGCTTGCCTTCCTCCATATCTCCCGTGTGCTTCTCGATAAGGGCAAGAAGGTTTCCGAACCAGCCGAGTCAGAGTTGGCGGCTCGCATGGTCGAATTCGCCACCTGCCAAGGTGCATTGCGTTCCTGTCACGTCGCCGACGACTACCCGGCCCTTGATCAGGCTTTCGACCAGGCTGACCGCAAGGGCCGCAAAGCATTGTGGTTCGAAACACTAGCGAACCTGATTAATGGGATGTTCGTCCAAGCGCTCATTGTGGTGATGATCTGGCTCACCGCCCAACTCACCCTCGGCGGGCAGATGAATGCGCTGAACGCCTTGGTGACAATCGGCATGTGCCTGCGGTTCACCACCATGCTCCAAGACATTGGCGGAAATATATCTGGGCTGGAAGAACGCCGCCAGCAGATGAACCACGTCGACAAGGTCATGGACGCTCCCGAACTGTCCGAACCTGTCACCTCCACACCGGTGAGCGCTCCTGGTGATGTTCGCTTCGATGATGTGACCTTCGGCTACGATCCGGACACCCCGGTTCTCCGTGATTTTTCCTTCCATGTCCCGCAAGGCGGCATGTGTGCCCTGGTTGGTCCATCTGGGTGCGGGAAGACGACGATCGCCCGGTTGGTTGCACGTTTCTGGGATGTGCAGTCCGGCAGCGTGCGCGTTGGCGGGGTTGATGTGCGTGAGCAGACCACCGAAGATTTGATGCGCCAGATATCCCTGGTCTTCCAAGACGTCTACTTATTCAATGACACGCTTGAGGCCAACATTCGCCTTGGCAACCCAGAAGCTACCGATGAAGAAATCAGGTGGGCCGCTGACCTGTCGGGCGTGACGGAAATCGTCAACCGCCTCCCAGATGGCTGGAATTCATTGGCGGGCGCTGGCGGGCGTGCACTGTCAGGTGGGGAACGCCAACGAGTGTCCATCGCTCGCGCCTTGGTGAAGAAGGCCCCGATCGTGCTGTTCGATGAGGCCACCAGCGCATTGGACGCGGAAAATGAAGCCAACATTGTTGCGGCGATGAACGAGCTACGCAAGCACTCCACGCTGATCGTGATCGCCCACAAACTGGAAACCATTCGCCAAGCTGACCAAATTATTGTGCTCTCCCACGGTGGGCGTATCGCCCAGCGCGGGCCTCACGACGAGCTGGTCAACCAGCCGGGTCAATACCGCGATTTCTGGCAAGAGCGCATCAACGCAGGCGGATGGCAACTCGTCTAAACACAGCGCATATCAGCACATAAAAGGAAAAACTATGTCCACACGCACATCCTCGCGCCTCAACACGCGCGACTTCATCAACATCGGCGTCTTCACTGCCTTGATGTTCGTCATCGTGTTTGCATTCGGAATGCTCGGGTTCATCCCCGTCGCCATGTATGCCGGCTTCTTGCTTTCTATCCTCGTTAACGGCATCGTCTTTGCGCTGTTCACAGCACGCACTCCGAAGATGGGGGCATTGACCATCATGCTGATCCTCATCGAAATCCTCTTCTTCGTGACCGGCCACTGGGTGGGCGGCATCGCGATCGCCGCTGTATTCGGCCTGCTCGCCGACCTAGTCATCACCAAGGGGCCGAAGAGCGTGAAGGTTCGCGTTCCGCTGGCATACGCACTGTTTATTCTGCCGATCTACGTGTCACCGTGGATGCCGCTATTTATGAACCAAGAGGCATATATGTCGCAGATCGCCGAACAAATGGGCGCCGAGTATGCCGCGAAGATGGCCCAGGTTGTCACTATCCCGATTCTGTTGGGCTTCTTCGTCGTGATGCTCATCGTTGGCTGGCTTGCTGGTCTGTTGGGAACCAGGGTCGCGCGCAAACACTTTGAACGGGCCGGTCTTGTCTAAACTTCCCGACCCGCGCACGATTATCGTAGCGCTCGTCATCGTCTCCACCACGATCTACAGTTCCTACTCGCCGTGGTTCGTGTGTGCTCTGGGCGGATTCGCTGCCGTGATGCTGGCGAGCGCCTCGATCAACCCCAACACGCTCGTGCGCCCGAGCTGGGTGGCCGTCTACCTGGCCACGTTTGCGGTCCTCGGTGGGCTCGTTTATGTGATACCCCTGGTCTGGAAATCAACAGCCAGCGCATTCCTCGTGCTGTTTCTGCAGTGGATGTGGCGATTCAGCGTCAGCGCAGGCATGGGCGCATACGCGATCGGTGTAATCCGACCTGCCACCTTGCAAAAAGCACTAGCCAGCTCACGAATCCCGACTTGTTTGACGATCCCTATCTCAGTCGCGTTACGGGTGCTGCCCGTGATCGGCCACGAGGTTAAAGCGATCTCAGATGCGATGAAGCTTCGCGGGATGTCCGCGCTTTCCCTGCGCGCGGCCCAGTACTTCACGATCCCGCTGCTATCGACCGTGGTGCGAAGCGGGGACGAACTGGCATCTGCTGCCCTTGTACGCGGACTGGGCGGAACCGCAAAGCCTACCTCAGTCACGGTCGTGAAATTCCGGGTGGTCGACGCGGTCATTCTGCTCATCGTTATCGGCTTCGCGATATGGAGAATCACCCTATGACAACAGCCCAAGCCACCGGCGTCACCTTCACCTATCGGGGAGCAGACCACCCCTCAATCACAGACGCAACCATCACCATCACACCTGGAACCGTCACCTTGCTGTGCGGCGCGTCTGGGTCAGGGAAAACTACCGCGCTACGGCTGTTTAACGGGCTGATCCCGCACTTCCACGACGGCGACCTTACCGGAAGCGTCACAGTCGACGACATTGACGTGGCACGAGTAGATCTATCAGAGCTTGCCCACCACTGTTCGACAGTGTTTCAAAACCCGCGCACCCAGTTCTACACCACTCACGTGCGCCAAGAACTCGCCTTCGGCCCAGAAAATCTCGGCCGCGACCCGCAGGAGATTAGTGCCCGCATTGACGAGGTTGCCGCCGAGTTAGGTATCGCCGACCAGTTGGAATCCCGCGTCACACAACTGTCGGGTGGGCAGATGCAACGCGTGGCCTGCGCCGTCGCCATGTGCAACAACACGTCGCTGATCGTCTTTGACGAGCCGACCGCGAACTTGTCCGCTGACGTTATCGACCAACTCGCCACGCTCATCGCCCGGCTCAAAAAAGACGGGCACACCATCATCATCGCTGAACACCGGCTGAGTTTCCTCGCCGGGATTGTCGACCGCGTCTACTGCTTCGACAAAGGCAATATCGCCCTCACCGCAACCGGCGAAGAGTTCTACGCTACCTCGGATGAGGAGCGCAAACAGCTTGGACTGCGATCCCTTGTGCCCGTGCCCATGCCGCAGCTACCGCAACCGGCAGGAGATGGGCTCACGATCGACAACCTCACCTTCGCCTACCGCCACGGAAACACAGTCCTCAACATCGACCATGTGCTCTTCCCGGAAGGGAAAATCACTGCACTGTTGGGCCCGTGCGGGTCGGGCAAATCAACACTGGCACGGATCGTCTGCGGACTTGAAAAGGCCAAGCATACATCCATCACACTCAATGGACAGAAATTCACCAGCCGTGACTCCTACCTTGTGATGCAAGACCCTACCCGACAGTTGTTCTCGGACACAGTCATTGACGAAGTCACGCTCGGCACGACCAAAGCCGAAAAGCAACGCATCGATGCCCACGCGATCCTTGAAGAACTCGACCTTGCCGACCACGAGGCTGATCATCCCCAAGCACTCTCTGGCGGGCAACGCCAACGCCTGGTTATTGCTACAGCGCTTGCTGCGAACAAGAAAGTTTACATCTTCGACGAGCCCACGTCCGGTGTTGGCTACAAGCACCTTGTCGCGATTTCCCGGGTAATGCGTAAACTCGCTGACACTGGTGCCGTCGTCATTGTCATCACCCACGACGCTGAACTCGTTACCGAGGTCGCCGACCATAGCGTCCGCCTCGACCAAATCAACGCCTGCTAACGCAAACGCCTACTTATCATTTTCGACGTCATAGTGGAGCCGATGACGGGAATCGAACCCGCGCCGCCTGCTTGGGAAGCAGGAGTTCTACCATTGAACTACATCGGCACACAGTAGGCGGAATGATTAAAAGCACGCCACGAGATTGGCACAGTAGATGTGACATGCAGGCAATCAGTCGCCCTCTGTAACTTCAATGTAGCACTCTCGATTCGCGTCGAAAAAATTGGTTGGCAGCCGTTCCACTGAATTTAGTGGGGTTTATCCTGCAACCGACACACGCTGTGCATTACAGAGCGGTTAAGCTGGTCTATGTGTTGCTCTCAGATCGTGATATTCGTGCCGCTATCGATGCCGAAGGCTCCGACCATCTCGGCATTGATCCTTTCGACCCGAAGATGATTCAGCCTTCGTCTATCGACGTGCGCCTGGATAAGTTCTTCCGAGTCTTCAACAACTCCCAATACACGCACATCGATCCGAAGCTGCCACAGGAAGAGCTGACATCCCCACACGAGGTTCCCGAAGGGCAGCCCTTCATTCTTCACCCGGGCGAGTTCGTCCTGGCATCGACCTTGGAGTACTTCACCATTCCGCCGAATTTGGCAGGCCGTCTGGAGGGTAAGTCCTCGCTGGGGCGTCTGGGCTTGGCAACGCACTCGACAGCCGGCTTTATTGACCCAGGATTTTCTGGCCACATCACGCTGGAGCTGTCCAACGTCGCAAACTTGCCCATTGCACTGTGGCCGAACATGAAGGTCGGCCAGCTGGCGTTGTTCAAGATGTCCTCGCCGGCGGAGGTGCCTTACGGTTCCGGCAAGCTCGGTTCGAAGTACCAGGGGCAGCGCGGTCCGACGCCGTCGCGTGCGTACCTCAACTTCCGTGATGAGGAATAAGACTTCGGGACCTCGGGACATAAATGAATTGCGAATAGCCCCGAGTGAATTCTCGGTGAAGAAACGGAAACAATTGTTCGATAAAGAG
This sequence comes from Corynebacterium sp. MSK012, assembly GCF_030232435.1. NCBI lineage: Bacteria > Bacillati > Actinomycetota > Actinomycetes > Mycobacteriales > Corynebacteriaceae > Corynebacterium > Corynebacterium sp. MSK012. Next base: position 170,373 of record NZ_JASPJU010000001.1, on the reverse strand, counting down.
TTTTCGCAGGTGGAAAGCCTAAAGATGAGCCTTTAGTTCACACCATTTAAGGGTTAAATCGGCTTGAAGGCCTTTTATCTTTCGATAAATAATAGCCCTCATGCGTATTACGGTTATTGGTACGGGTTACCTTGGTGCCACTCACGCCGCAGCAATGGCGGAGTTGGGGCACGAGGTTCTCGGCGTAGATGTTGATCCCGCCAAGATTGAGGCATTGTCCGCAGGTCAAGTTCCTTTCTTCGAGCCTGGTTTGCCCGAACTGCTGAAGAAGCACGTTGAGTCGGGGCGTCTACGTTTCACCACTGACTACGACGAGGCCGTTGAATTCGCGAACGTCCACTTTGTAGGCGTGGGAACTCCGCAGATTAAGGGCTCTTACGCTGCTGACGTTCGCTATGTGGACGCCGCTGTAACCGAATTGGCTAAGCGCGTCGTCGGCAAGCACTTGGTGTTTGGTAAGTCCACCGTGCCCGTCGGTACCGCGCCGCGCCTGCAGGAACTGGCTGCGGAGATAATCAGCGAGCGCGCCGCATCTGGTGATGAGCAGTTGAAGAACACCAGCCTCGAGATCGCCTGGAACCCGGAGTTCCTGCGTGAGGGCTTCGCGGTAAAGGACACCCTGGAGCCGGACCGTGTGGTACTGGGTGTGCAGAAGCCGGGCATGATCCTCAATGGTGCAGGTCAGGAAGTTGAATCCATCGGAGAGGACGGCCTGCGCGAGTGCTTCGGCCCCATCATCGAGCGCGAGACACCGTTCATCGTCGCGGACACGGCCACCGCAGAGCTGGTGAAGGTGTCGGCGAACGCATTCCTCGCCACCAAGATTTCCTTCATCAACGCGGTCTCCGAAATCTGTGAGGTCACAGGTGCGGATATCACTACGCTTGCCGACGCCATCGGTATGGACGCCCGAATTGGCCGGCGCTTCCTCAATGCGGGACTGGGCTTCGGTGGTGGTTGCCTGCCGAAGGATATCCGCGCATTCATGGCCCGCGCCGGTGAGCTGGGCGTTGACCAGGCGTTGACCTTCCTGCGCGAGGTCGATGCAATTAACATGCGTCGCCGTGAAAAGACCGTTGACCTGGTGCGTGGCAGCTTCGGCGGCTCGCTGCTCGGTCACACTGTGACTGTGTTGGGTGCGGCCTTTAAGCCAAACTCCGACGATGTGCGTGACTCTCCGGCGCTGTCGATTGCCGGTTCGCTGTCTCTGGCGGGCGCTTCGGTGAGTGTTTATGACCCGCAGGCCATGGAGAATGCCAAGAAGAATTTCCCAACCTTGGAGTACGCGCCGAGCATCGAAGCGGCCCTGGAAGGCTCGGAGATGGTCGTCGTCGCCACCGAGTGGCAGCAGTTCCGCGAGATCGACCCGGTAGCTGCGAAGAAGCTGGTCAAGCGCGCAGCGGTTCTCGATGGCCGCAACTGCCTGCCAGCCGACAAGTGGCGTGCCGCAGGCTGGGATGTCACCTGCCTCGGTCGCGGCTAAATGCTTGCCTCTCTTGAGCGCTTCGGGAACTTCATGCCCTCCGGCGCCACGGTATAGGCGGCGATGAGGGTGGTAATCGGCACCGCGAGTACCAAGGCCACCGCACCGATGATGGAACGCAGCAGCTCAGTGGCCACCACGTCGGAGGTCAACGACTGCATTAGCGGCCGGTCGGAGACGCTTAACAAAATCGACAGCGGCAGTGCGGTGCCGAGGTACGCCAGTACCAGCGTGTAGACCATCGACGCGATGTGGTCGCGGCCGACGCGCATTGCCGAGCGGAAGACCTCCATAGGCCGCGACCGCGGAGCTGCTTCGTAGAGCTCCTGGACGGTCGAGGCCTGGGCGATGGTGACGTCGTTAAGCACACCCAACGCGCCAATGATGAAGCCCGCCAGAAGCAAGCCCGTGACGGAGACGTCAGGCAGGTAGAGCTGAATGAGCAGGTTGTCCTCATTGCCGAGACCACGCAGCTGCGACGTCGAGATCGCGAGGTTGGCCAAGCCCGCCGCCAGCACCATCGTGGTGAGCGTCCCCGCCAGCGCGGAAGCTGACTTCCAATTGATGCCATGCACGAGGAAGAGCACCGGGAAGAGAATCGCCGCGCCCGTCGTGATAGCCAAGGCCACCGGGTCGCCGCCGCGTAGCAATGCCGGAACGAGGAATCCCATCACTGCGGCCAGTGTGATGCCGAGACCGAGGAGGCTCAAGACACCGCGGGTCATGCCGACTAGGACGATGAGCAGCACCGCCGCGCCGAGCCACAACCAGATCGTCGTGGTGCGGTCCATGTCTAGGAAAGTGTAAGTGTTGCCGATGTCAGCGGTGTCGGCAACCTGATGAGGTGCGAGGTCGACGATGTTGGTGTCGGCAACGGGAGCAGCAGGGGCAGCGGGGGTGTCTGCACCGGGCTCAGGCGCTGGTTCCTGCTCGGGTGCTGGAGCCGGTGGTGCTTCGGGAGCATGTTCCGGAGCCGGTGCGGGAGTCTCTGGGGCTGGTGCAGGCGCATCCTCTGCGCCCTCAGGGGCAGGCGCGGGAACAATGCCGGGAGGTGGCGCCATCAACCCAGGATCCGGCACAACACCATTGTCAAAAGCTCCGGTACCAGCCGCGTTCGGACGGTGAATTGCCAGGACGACCTTGTCGCCCTCCTTCAGCTCAATCTCGCCGGGCAAGCCGGATGCCTCCAGCAGCGTCTTCTTGCCCTCGTCCGGGCCCGAGGTCAGTTCAATGACCGAGAGCTGGCACTTCGGCGCAGCTGAGTCGTTGAGGGAAGCCGTCAGCCCTGGTCGCGGCTGGTCGTCGAAGACACGACCGTTGTCAGGCGAATTGCACGCACCGACGCTGTGCTTTACGACGGATCCTTTGACCGTCTCTGCAGCTGACGTCTGTGACTGTAGGAATCCCGGCCCCGGACTCGGAGCCTCGCCCGATGGCCAGAGCCCAATCACTGCGAGGAAAGTCGCAATGCCAGCAACTGTAAGAACTGTGGCCAGCAAGCGACGTGCTCTTGTGGGGTTGTGTCGTGGTTTCGTCAGTTTTGATTCGGCTTGTGCAGGTGCGGTTTGCGGTGCCGGTGCTGGTTTTGAATGTGCGGCAGGTTCCGCATGTCGTGCTGGGGCAGCCGAGGTTTCAGAGTTGGGTTGATTCGCGGCATTGACAGCCCGGAACCGGCCGGTAGGGGAGCCGCTGTTCGAGTTCTTCAGTACGTCGAGATGCGCACCTATGTCGGAACCCGCCGAAACGCGAAAAGGTTGCTGGTTACCAGAGTTCATTGAATCTTTTGAATGCCTGCCCACTCTTAATAACCTAATCGCTGTGCCAGCACCGGAAGGCGTACCGCCATTCCGGCGCGCCGAGCCGGGGCTATCAGCGCTATGGCCCACCTATCGATGCAATACTCACTCATCGATGCGCTCCAGTGTGGCCATAAGTGAATAGCGCATCGATATGTGAGAAGGGCAGAACCAGCAGCGTGCGCAACCTTAAGTCCTGCTACTGCTTGTAGCTGGCCAGGAAGTTACCCAGGCGCTCGATGGCTTCCTTCAGGTCGCGTGCCCAGGGCAGCGTAACAATGCGGAAGTGATCCGGGGTCGGGTAGTTGAAGCCAGAGCCGCCGACCATCAGAATCTTCTCTTCACGCAGGATGTCGAGCATCAGCTTTTCGTCGTCGTGGATTTCGTAGACGTTTGGATCCAGCTTCGGGAATGCGTACATCGCGCCCATCGGCTTCACGCAGCTCACACCCGGAATTGAGGTCAGCCCCTCGTAGGCGACATTGCGCTGCTCCAGTAGGCGACCGCCCGGCAGGACGAGGTCGTTGATGGACTGGTAGCCGCCAAGCGCGACCTGAATGCCGTGCTGAGCAGGAACATTCGGGCACAGACGAGTACTGGCCAGCAGGTTGATGCCCTCGATGAAACCCTCTGCGTGGCGCTTCGGGCCAGTCAGCACCATCCAGCCCGCGCGGTAACCGGCCACGCGGTAGGTCTTGGACAGACCGTTGAAGGTGATGCAGAGCAGATCCGGAGCCAGCGAAGCAGTGGAAATATGCTGTGCATCATCGTAGAGGATACGGTCGTAGATTTCGTCGGAAAGCAGCAGCAACGAGTGCTCGCGAGCGATTTCGACGATGGCCTCGAGTGTCTGACGCGAGTAGACGGCGCCAGTCGGGTTATTTGGGTTGATGATGACAATCGCCTTCGTGCGATCGGTCACCTTCGAACGAATGTCTTCGACGTCCGGCGCCCAGTTATTCTCCTCATCGCACGTGTAGTGGACGGCCTTGCCGCCGGCGAGGGTGGTGGCCGCAGTCCACAACGGGTAATCCGGAGCGGGAATGAGGACTTCGTCACCTTCGTTGAGCAGCGCCTGCGTAGTGATGGAAATCAGCTCGGAGACGCCGTTGCCCAGCCAGACGTCGTCGACGTCGAAACGTGGGAACTCAGGATCCATTTCATAGCGCGTGACGACGGCACGGCGTGCGGAGTAAATGCCCTTGGACTCGGAGTAGCCCTGTGCATGAGGAAGGGCGCGGACCATGTCCTGCACGATGGTGTCGGGTGCATCAAAACCGAACTTTGCCGGGTTTCCGGTGTTGAGCATCATAATGCGGTGGCCGTCGGCCTCCATCTGCTCTGCGAGAGTAGTCACCGGACCGCGGATGTCGTAGAGGACATTCTGCAGCTTGGAGGATTGGTCCAGTGTCTTCAGCGGAGTGCGGCGAGGCGCCCTGATGTTTCCACGACGGGCGGCAACGCGGGCGGCACGGGACTGCTCGGCCTGAGCGGCCTGCGCAGCCTGTGCGTCCTGTGTTGGCTCGTTGGTGGTTTCGGTGCCCTGGGAAGTATCTTTACTGGAACTCACCTGTCTAAGCATGCCACCTTTTTGCGCTCACACCATGCTTTTTCTTTCATTGGGGGCAGATTAACTGCCCATTTAGTGCGAAAAAGCGCCCTGCATGTCCATGCAAGGCGCTTAGTATCAGGTTTTCTTAACCGTTAGCTGCGCTAGTTACTGCTTAACTGCGGAGCCGTCGATCTGCAGGGAAATCTCATTGCCAAGGAGCAGGCCGCCAGTCTTAATAGGAGCGTTGTAGTCGATACCGAAATCGGTGCGGTCAATCTTGGTAGCTGCCTCGAAACCAACGCGAGTCTGACCCCATGGGTCTTCAGCGGAGCCGAAAATGTCGACATCCAGGGTGACCGGCTTGGTAATGCCGTTAATGGTCAGGTCGCCGGTAACGGTGGCCTTTTCTTCGCTCTGGAGCTCGATAGCGGTGGAGGCAAACTCGAAGGTCGGGTTTTCGTCGGTGCCGAAGAAGTCCTTCGAGCGTAGGTGGTTGTCGCGCTCTTCATTGTTGGTGTTGATGGAGTCTGCCTGAATGGTTGCCTTGGCCGTGGAATTCTCCGGCTTGTCGGCATCAAAATTAATAACGGACTCAAACTCAGTGAACTGACCGTGGACCTTAGTAATCATTGCGTGGCGAACGGTAAATCCAACAGTGGAGTGCTGTGCATCAAGAACGTAGTTACCAGACTGAAGAGTCATAGCGAATCTCCTAAAAGTTAAAAGTATCTCGAATGTTTCGAAGTATTTTTGTCCGCCGGAACCAACTTCCGGTGGTGACGTGTCAACTATAAGCCCGAGGGAGATGACGTGTCAACAAAAAGGTCTTAACATGGAGCCATGCAATTCGGAATTTTTACAATTGGCGACGTCACAAAAGACCCCACGACCGGACAAATCCCTACTGAACATGAGCGAATTAAGGCAACTGTCGCACTAGCGAAGAAGGCCGAAGAGGTTGGCCTCGATGTCTTTGCGACCGGCCAGCACCACAATCCACCGTTTGTGGCGCCGGCGAACCCGCCGATTCTGTTAGCGAACCTTGCAGCACAGACCGAAAATCTGATTCTGTCGACCTCGACAACGCTGATTACCACCACCGACCCCGTGCGCATCGCCGAGGATTACGCCTACCTCCAGCACCTTTCCGAAGGACGCATGGATCTTATGATGGGCCGTGGCAACACTGGGCCGGTTTATCCGTGGTTTGGCAAGGATATCCGTAAAGGGATTCCGCTGGCTATTGAGAATTACCACCTGCTGCGCACCCTCTGGCGTGAAGAGAATGTGGATTGGCAAGGTCAATTCCGCACTCCGCTGCAGTCCTTTACGTCCACCCCGCGTCCGCTCGACGGTGTAGCGCCTTTCGTGTGGCACGGCTCCATTCGGTCCACCGAGATTGCCGAGCAGGCCGCCTTCTATGGTGACGGCTTCTTCCACAATCACATTTTCTGGAATATCGAGCACACCACAGCCATGGTCAATCTCTACCGCCAGCGCTTTGAGCACTACGGCCACGGCGCTGCTGACCAGGCGATCGTCGGGCTTGGCGGGCAGGTCTTCGCCGCTGAGACGGAGAAGAAGGCCAAGGAAGTTTTCCGCCCGTACTTCGACAATGCGCCGGTCTATGGACATGGGCCATCATTGGAAGAATTCGAGCACATTACACCGCTGACCGTCGGCACGCCTGAGCAAATCATCGAACGTTACCTGGGCTATGCAGATGCCGTTGGTGACTACCAGCGCCAGCTATTCCTCATCGATCACGCCGGCCTGCCGCTGGAGATGGCGTTGGAGCAGGTTGAAATCCTGGGAACCGAAATCGTTCCGGTCTTGCGTGAAGAGTTCGAGCGCCGCCGTCCGGCGCACGTGCCTTCCGACCCGCCGACGCATGCCTCGCTGGCTGCCGAGGGTGCAGATTCCCCGCACCTTCTCGTCCGCCCGGCTGAAAGGAATCAGCGGTGAAAAACCTCGTCGTTGTAAGTGCCGGCGTTTCTGCCCCATCAACCACGCGCATTCTCGCTGATCGCATCGCGGAAGCCGTCGACGTGCAGGTTTCCAAGCGTGGCGAAGGTCTCGAAATCGAGTACGTTGAGCTGCGCGAACTCGCTGTCAGCCTTGGCGCTGGGATGTCCACAGGGCTTTACGACGAAAAATTGCGCACTGCCCTCGATACTGTCAGCGGTGCTGATGGATTGATTGCCGCGACTCCAGTGTTCGCAGCGTCCTACTCGGGACTGTTCAAGATGTTCTTCGATGCCCTGGATAAGGATGCGTTGACCTCCATGCCGGTCATCATTGCTGCGACTGCTGGCACGGCGCGTCATTCTTTGGTGCTGGAGTATGCGATGCGTCCGCTGTTTAGCTACTTTCGTGCGACCGTTATGCCGACTGCTGTATTTGCAGCGACCGAGGACTTTGGCGCTGGCGATGGTGCCGGCGATGGCACCGGCGGAGTATCCGGCGCGGAGATGAGTAATCGCGTCGTGCGTGCAGCTCGTGAGCTTGCCGAGTACCTTGTCGGTGTTCGCTCGGCCGTAGTCGGTTTTGGTCCAGATTTTGGGAACGAAGCTGAAGAAAAGGGTGCAGCACATTCAGCAGACGGGGCCAGCGAGGGCAATCAAGGTGTTGGTGCGCCGAACCATCGACGCAGTACGAACACGCAGGTGGATGCTAACGTCACGGATTTTGCCACACTGCTAGAGGGGCTCGACGGCACCTCGAAGTAGCCGCGCTCTCACGTGAAGGGGAGGGCAGGGGGAGAGGCCGGCGCTCTATTAGCGGCACCACGGAAGGTTGTAGTAGTCGCAAGAGAAGGTATCGGAAAGAGCGTATTCCTTGACCTGTAGGTCGTCGCTGCCGGTTGTAGCTGTCGGTGCTGCGGCAGCGGCCGGGGTGCCGGTCAGCGCGCCTAGGGAAAGTGCTGCGGATGCAATGGTGGTAGCAAGAACAGAAGAGCGTCGAAACATTAGGTAGTACTCCGAAAGATATCTGCCTCGGCAAAGTGTCAGGGCTTTGTGGACTGCCGGACTTCGCCAGTGATTAATAAAGAAATCATAACTATTTAATCAAGAGTGTGAAGCGTGAAGGTCCCTTCGCTTGCCCGCGACTGGGGGTGGCCACTCGGCTACTCTCTGGTGTCTTTATGTAGGTAGGGTAGTGGCCGAAATGTTGATTGCCCAATACCAAGTGGCTGACAGAGAAATTTTTGAATTGGTTCAAAAGGCGTAGTTCTAATGCGATTAAATTAATCGCTGAAATCTTATTGTGGTGCTCATAATCACTGGTCACACGCTGTTATATATCGTATTTTCGCAAGGTAGAAATCGGTGGGATTCCATTTTTACTATGTGGATAATCGCTGTGGCCGTCGTAAAGCGAGTCGAAAATTTTCCATTACAAAATGCTGAATTTCGACTTACCTTAGCAGGTGTTAGTTCAAGTATTTCCTTACGAGTTGCTCGACACACCCTGAAAGGATTTCGCCGTGAAGAAGACCCTGCTCTCCGGCTCCATTGCAGCCCTGGTTACCATGTCCTCGCTGGCTGTCGCCCCGATGGCCGAAGCTGCCCCAGCCCCCACCCCGGGCACCGTCGGTGGCACCTGCTCCGTTGAAGGCCAGTCTGGTCAGTCGCTGAAGATTACTGGTTCCAAGTTCGAGGTCGAAGGTACCGCGACTGTCGCTAACTACGGCGACACCGACCTGCCGCTGACCCAGACCCTCAAGGAAGGCAAGACCAAGTCCTGGAACGTCGGCGGTTCGGTCGACTTCGACCTGCTCAAGCTCTTCCACGTCACGTTCAGCGCCGGCTATCAGTCCACTCAGACCTGGGAAGTTGGCCAGACCCTCGGCCCGTACCCGGTCAAGCCTGGCTACACCGGTGTGCTGGAGTATGGCTTCCTGAACCAGTCCTTCGAGGGCACCCACCTGACCTGTAAGGGTGGCAAGTGGATCGACGCAGGTCGCCCGTACTGGGGCACCATCCCGAAGGAGCGTCACATCCGCGTCTCCATGCGTGCCAATGAGGCTGACCGCTCCGTGGACGGGGCTGCTCCGCAGGTCAAGGAGTACGCCGTCTAAGACGGGCCGAGTCCCTAAGACCTCGAAGCAGAAAGAAGTTTCTCCATGTTGAGCCTGAAAAAGAAGGCCCTGGCCTGCGCGGTGATGGGTGCAAGTCTTCTTGCGCCAGGCATCGTTGGACAGGTCGCGGCGACCCCGCTGACCCAGACCCCTGACCAGGATGAGCACCACACCGGTTTCATCAACACCGATAAGTGTGACCCGGTCAACGATGCCAAGCGTCACCCTTGGGAGCAGTGGATTACCGACGAATGGGACCGCTACAACGGCACTAACTCATTCACCAACCGCACCGACCGTCCGATCCAGTACACCCTCGAGGTGACTGAGGGAGTCAACGAGTCCGTGAAGGCAATGAGCTCCGGAAATATGTGGGACGTGTTCCTCCACGGGGTGAAGAACAAGTACGGCATCGTCGAGGTCAGTCAGTGGTCTGTTGGCGACAAGCTGGGCCCGGTGACCGTCAACCCCGGTGAGACCGTTCGCGCAGATTACGGCGTGCATATGAAGTCCTTCATCGGCCGCGTCCGCACCTGCGATCAGAAGACCGGCCTGTGGCGCGGCGAGCCCTACTTCGGTGAGTACAACGGCAAGGGTCCGTCGACTCGCTTCGTGGTCTGGCACAAGACCACCAAGGAGGGCGAGCACCGTCAGCAGTGGGCGCCTGTCAGCGGTAACTCAGGTGACGGCGGCCCGGCATCCGCCACGATCAACGACTAGGAGCAGTTATGAAAAAGAGTGTTGTCGCCATGTGCTTGACGACGGTCTTTGCGCTCGGACTTGGCGCTCCGACAGCAGTGGCCGCCCCGAATCCAGGAGCTGGCGAGCCGTTTGCTCCGGAGGAGTGGGTGCCTGTGCCCAAGCCAGCGGCAGTTGACCGCGGTCCGGCGCCGGGAACCACTTGTGAAGCGCCGGGTTCGGTGGCCGAGTTCGTGGAAATCACCGGCTCACGCTACGACGTTGAGGGCGTTGTTTCTACGAAAAATGACATCGGCGATGAGCCGATTCCGCTGACTCAGACCATCAAGGAGTCTAAGACCAAGAAGTGGTGGACCAACATCTCCGTCAGTGTGAAGGTCAGCAAGGAGCTTAACCGCAAATACTCCTGGGAATACTCCCGAGAGATGGTTTGGAGCCTCGGGCAGAAGATCGGACCATACGAAGTACGCAAGGGTGAAACTGGTCGTCTGAGCTGGGGATTCCTGGTTGACGAGTTCGCCGGACAGACAGTCCGCTGCAACGCCAACTCGAAGACGTGGCAGCCCACTGGTCGCAGCTACTTCGGCGTGGCTCCCCGTGAGCGACATGTCGAGGTGACCATTCAGTAGTTACACAGTTCTCTCTCCACACACAGCACGGGTGAAAGGGGCCTATTCACGAAAGTGAATAGGCCCCTTTTTGCTACCCGCTGTTTTGCTACCCGCTGTTTTGCTACCCGCTGTTTTGCTACTGCGCGGCGGCGGATGCCGGCGGCTGGAAGCCTGCGTCTATTGCTTTCAGGGCCAAGTCCAGCCGCGAGGTAGCCCCAAACTTATTGAACATGCTGGAGAGATGCTTCTTGATGGTGCCCGGCGACTTGCCCAGTTCCTTGGCGATGTCGTGGTTCGACTTTCCGCGACAGATCAGGCCGAGAACCTCTCTTTCGGCGTGAGTGATCTTGTACGAGGAGATATTGCGGGACGGCAGGGTTTTAATCAGTCGAGTCGCAGAAATTGGCGAGATGACGGTACCGCCCTGGAAGACATCTTCGACGGTGCCGATGACTGACTCCGGGCGGGCGGTCTTGAGGATGTAGCCATTTCCGCCGAGGCTCAAGATTTTCAGCATTGTTTCATCGGTATCAAATGAGGTGATAGCGATGAATTTTGGCGGATTCTCCACCTTCTTAATGCGCTCAAGCAGCTCAACGCCGTCCATGTTGGGCATATGAATATCGGTCAAAACTACGTCAATGCCACCGCGGGCAATGATGTTGAGGGCCTCGTGTCCATCGCAGGCTTCATCGACCACGGTAATGTGCGGTGCCTTCTTGAAGTAGGTTCGCAGCGTCGAGAGTACGAGTGGGTCGTCATCGACAATGAGAACCTTAATGTCAGACATCCGCGAACCTTTCAGTGATTTCATAAAAACCGAACAATATCTGTCTTCGTGCGATAGTACTACGCTAACCAGGACTTTTCGAGAGTCATATTCGCCACAATGAGCTACAGTATCAATCCTACGCTAGCGTAACCTACTGGTTGGTAAGTGGCATGTGGAGTTTGGTATTCCACACATTTCCTTCTCGTTCTGTCGTGATTGAACCGTCCCACGGCCGCACTCGATGATGCAGTGAGGAAAGCCCCAAGCCACTCGAGAGCATCGCCCGTGGTAGAAAATGCGGTAGCGCTTTAGATATCTGATTGCTGATGTCGAGCGTGAAGCCATCCTCCACATTGCCCAGCGCCAGAATGTGTACGTTCGTTTGTGGTTCGCCGTACTTTTGAATGTTTGTGCAGAACTCTGAAAGCGCCGGTGAGATAACTTCTGAAATCTGCGCCAACGAGGGTTCGGTTTCAATCCTCGTGGCCAGCGAAACGTTAAACCCAGCCTCCTGCAGTTCATCCTTGGCCTGTTGGAGCACCCTGTTCATGCTGGGAACTCGCTCATCCTGGCCGATCGCAGATGTCAAAGAACTCTCTTCGTCGGCGGACTTTAACAGTGAAAGCAGCTGACGCAGCTGCAGTAGCCCTTCACGGGAGGTCGCTGCAATGTCCTCCAGGGATTCTTCAAGTTTTTCATCTGTTCCTTCCCGCTCGATGGCGAGCGCCTGCGCGAGCATGGTTACGCGAGTAAAAGACTTGGCGGTGGAGTCGTGCAGTACGGTCGCCAACTCGAGGCGTTGCTCTTCCAGAGCGCGGTTAGATTCAATCCTTGCCTGCTGGCGTTGCTCTTTGTAGCGACTGCGCATCATGCCGATGGCGTAGGCAATTACAAAAAGCAGCGTTGTTACGAAGGTCGCGACATGATCGCGTGCGAAAGTATTTGTGTTTACGTCGTAATTTGAAATCACCAACAGCAGTAGCACAGTAATTTTCGCCGGCGTCTTGTTGTTGTTAGCACGCAATACTTCCACGATGAGAAGCGCACAGAAAATCTGCATTGGCGCTTGCTCCGTAGGAAGGAAAGCCAGTGCCAAGAAATTCGCTGGGACGACCACCATGGCAAAGAGAGGCAAATACGTCGCTACTGCAACGAGAATGACCTGCAGGCCGCCGATAATGGACGACAACAATAGGTCAGAGTTGCTCTCGCGGAAAACCAGTGCATCGAGCGCGGTGAGGACCAGCGCAATGACCATCTCCAATGACCCCGGAGTCCTCAGAAAGTCTCTTATCTGTGACAGCGATTTTTTAATCACGACGCCAAGACCCCTTTCCACACCACAACGCGGTCACCTCTGTCGAGAATCAGTAACCAATATATTGTCAGCACGATTGAGAGTGCCATTTGCATGATTAATGCCGCGGCGCAGGGGTCGTCGTAAAGCACAAAAAATCCGCCCGAAGAGAATAATCTCTCGGGCGGATCCTTGCTTACTTAGCGAGTGTTACTTACGTCGCGCCGATCCTGGCAGCGGAACTCCGTGCTGGTTGCGCGGAAGGTTCTTTGCGCTTGCCGACGGTGCCTGCGTCTCCTCGGTAGGAGCATCAGCAGCCTGCTCGGTGGAGGTGGCTTCTTCCGTCGCCTGCTCTTCGGTAACCTTTGGCTGTTCCGGAGCCTGCTCCGCCTCTGGCTGGGCAGATGCTTCCTGAGCCTCGGTTTCCTTGACTGCCGGGGCAGGGGCGCTAGCGACTGGCTTGGCCTTGCGTGCGCCACCCGGAATCGGAGCACCCTTACGTGCGCCACCCGGAACCGGAGCACCGGATGCGGTCTTCGGCTGCTCAGCTGCTGGCTGCTTGGACTCGGTGGCCGCTACCTCGGCAGCGGTGTCCTCGGCAGGAGTAGCTTCCTCGGCCTTCGGCTTGGCGGCTGGAGCTGCCTTCTTAGCGCCACCTGGGACAGGGGCGCCCTTGCGTGCGCCACCCGGAATCGGTGCGCCCTTGGTTGCCTTCGGAGCCTCAGCCGGAGCTTCGGTTTCTGCAGCTGCTGGCTCTGCCTGCGCGGCCGGCTTAGCGGCCTTGGCGCCGCCCGGAACTGGAGCGCCCTTCTTAGCGCCACCTGGAACCGGTGCGCCGGCCTTTGCTCCGCCTGGCTTCGGAGCGCCGCCCGGAGCTGGAGCACCCTTCTTGGCACCGCCTGGGGTCGGGGCGCCGCCCTTTGCACCACCTGGAACCGGGGCGCCGGCCTTGGCGCCGCCTGGCTTCGGAGCGCCACCCGGAGCAGGAGCACCCTTCTTGGCGCCACCCGGAGTTGGTGCGCCGGCCTTGGCACCGCCTGGCTTTGGAGCACCGCCTGGAGCTGGAGCGCCCTTCTTGGCACCACCTGGGGTCGGTGCGCCGCCCTTGGCGCCACCCGGCTTCGGAGCACCACCCGGCTTCGGAGCACCACCCGGAGTCGGAGCGCCACCCTTGGCAGCAGCGCCTGCAGCAGCACCAGCAGCTGCGGCACCAGCGCCGGCAGCGGATGCCTTCTCTGCCTTCTTCTTCTCGGCAGCCTCAGCCTTCTTGCGCTTAGCTTCCTCTTCCTCGAGGCGCTGACGCTCTTCCTCTTCAGCCTTCTTTGGATCGACCCAGCCACGCTCCGGCTGCTCAATCCACTCCGGTTCGCGTGCCTGCGGCAGCTCGCCGTCGACCTTCACGGAGTCGCGGAGCATCTGGGCGATGTCCAGGACCTCCGGCTTCTTCTCGTCGTCCTCGATGACGTTGTTGACGCCATCGTTCATCATCGTCTTACAGAACGGGCAGCCGATGGCAATTGCCTCAGCGCCGGTTCCGACAGCCTCTTCGGTGCGGTTTACGTTGATGCGCTGACCGATGGTCTCTTCCATCCACATGCGAGCGCCACCAGCACCACAGCAGAAGCCGGTGTTCTTATTACGCGGCATTTCGACGAGGTTGGCGCCGGACGCGCCAATCAGTTCACGCGGAGCCTCGAATACCTTGTTGTGGCGGCCCAGGAAGCATGGGTCGTGGTAGGTGACCTGGCGGCCCTGACCCGAAGCAACCGGCTGCAGGCGGTTAGCACGAACCAGCTTGTTCAGCAGCTGGGTGTGGTGGACAACTTCGTACTGTCCGCCCAGCTCCGGGTACTCGTTCTTGAAGGTGTTGAAGCAGTGCGCACAGGTGACGACAATCTTGCGCTGCTTCGGCGGCACACCGTCGAAGACCTCGTCGAGCTGCTCGATGTTCTGCTCAGCCAACATCTGGAAGAGGAACTCGTTACCAGCACGGCGAGCGGAGTCACCAGTACAACCCTCAGCCTGGGAGAGCACAGCGTACTTCACACCGGCGGTGTAAAGCATCTCTGCAACAGCCTTGGTGGTCTTCTTCGCATTGTCGTCGTAGGCACCGGCACAACCGACCCAGAACAGGTACTCGGTGTCGTCGAAGCTCTCGACATCCTCGCCCCAAATCGGGACAACGACGCCTTCCTTGCGGACCTCATTGATCCAGTCGGCGCGAGTGGAAGCGTTCTGGCCCCACGGGTTGCCCTTGGTTTCAAGGTTCTTGAACAGGCCAGCCAATTCGGTCGGGAAGTCCGACTCGACCAGAACCTGGTAACGACGCATATCGACGATGTGGTCGATGTGCTCAATGTCAACCGGACACTGCTCGACACAGGCGCCACAGTTGGTGCAGGACCACAGGACGTCCTGGTCGATGATGCCCTCGTCGCCGTCGCCAACCAGCGGCTTGGTCAGGAGTGCTGCGCCAGCACCTTCGCCCTCGCGAGCGGTTTCGATGGTCTCGCCAGCCAACAGGTACGGGGCAGAAGCGTAAGCGTGGTCACGCAGCTGGTTAACCAGCAGCTTCGGGGACAGCGGCTTGGAAGTGTTCCATGCCGGGCACTGCTCCTGGCAGCGACCACACTCGGTGCAGGAGGTGAAGTCCAGCAGAGCCTTCCAGGAGTGGTCGGTGACTACGCCGGTGCCCATGGAGTCAACCTCCGGGTCAGCCTCTTCCAGGTTCAGGATTTCGCCGTTAGAGGTCATCGGCTTAGCCCCAGCGAGGGCGTTGTAGCCGTCAGCGTTGCGCTTGAGCAGGATGTTGGCGAACGCCAGGAAGCGGTGCCATGCGACACCCCAAGTTAGGTTGCGGCCAACAACGAAGAGCCAGACCATACCGGACAGCAGCTTAATCAGCGCGAAGATGGACACCATGACTTCGGAGGCCGGCAGAATCTGTGCGATACCACCGGTGACGAAGTTCGCCCAGGTCCAGACCTCGGCGCCAGTGTGACCGTGGTCGCCGTAGGTAGCCAGCTTGGCAGCCTTGACGAACATCATGCCCAGGCCCTCGATGAGGACGACGGCCTCAACGAAGTAGGCAGCCTTGGCGTTGGATCCGTAGAAGCGGCTCAGACGCTCCTTGCCCAGGTTGGTCTGGCGGACGAGAATCAGTGCCAGGATGCCCAGGGTGGTGCCCAGGCCGAGCAGTTCGTCGATGAAGTGCCAGGCGGTCAGATTCCTGAGGATTGGCCAACCACCGGCTGGCCAGAAGGTCTGAATGTACGCCTCGAACCACACTAGGGAACCGAGGAGGAAGCCCACCATGACGAACCAGTGAGCCACAGCAACGCCGGGCTTCTTGGCCATCTTGGTGTGACCGACGATCTCTCGGATCATGGTCCAAATACGGGTTCCCCATTCACCGGTGTGACCGTACGTCTTTTGGCCCACCATGATGGTCTTCACCATATGGGTGAATCCCTTAATAAAGATGAACCAGCAGGGCAGGGACAACAGGACGCCAATAACGCCGACTGCGACGGTGAATCCGGTAGATTCCGGAATCGCCGTGTCAGCCGTCGCCGCGGCGAGGTTGAGCACGCTCATAATGCTCCTTCTAGGCTGGCTCAGCCAGGGTGATGGCTGAGTGAAAATAGTTCTCTTGTGAGTTCTATCACGAGCCGCGGACGCGTACATAACTAACGCCGTAATTAGTGCTGAAATCATGGCTATGTGGTGTAACCTGCGCATTTTCGGCGATTTTCGCAACGAATGGGTTTCTTAATTCCGCCCGCTGATCATGCTCTAAATATATTCCATTAGAAAAATAAGGGTGTACAGGGTGGCGTGCGTCACTTTATGCTGACTTTTGCGCTCCACAGTTTTACAAACGAAACGAAATACGCTAATGCAAACTGTTTTCAAAAAGTGTGGGGTTGTACGTCAGTTGTTTTCCGACTAATCAAGGAGTTGATTGATCATGACCTCCGTGCAGTCAGACCGTGTCCGTTCCGGGCAATCCTCCCAGTTCACCGCCGCAGTTGTTGATGAATTTGGGCCAAACCTCAATGTTCGCGATGTCGATCTGCCAAAGCCGGGGCCGAATCAGGCGCTCGTGAAGTTGATTGCCTCCGGCGTCTGTCACACTGACTTGCATGCGACAGAGGGGGACTGGCCGGTCAAGCCGGAGCCGCCTTTCATTCCGGGGCATGAGGGAATCGGCGAGGTGGTCGAGCTTGGCCCTGGAAAGCATTCGGTCAGCGTGGGTGACATTGTCGGCAATGCATGGCTGTGGTCCGCGTGTGGTGACTGTGAGTACTGCCGGACCGGCCGCGAGACTCAGTGCAACGACGCCGAGTATGGCGGCTATACCCAGGACGGTTCCTTTGGCGAGTACATGCTGGTCGACACGCGGTATGCTGCTCGCATACCGGAGGGCGTGGACTACCTGGAGGCCGCGCCGATTCTCTGCGCCGGCGTGACTGTATATAAGGGCCTCAAGGTTTCCGAGACGAAGCCGGGGCAGTTTATGGTGGTTTCTGGCGTCGGTGGATTGGGGCATTTGGCGGTCCAATACGCCAAGGCGATGGGTATGCGCGTAATTGCCGTGGATATCGCGGAAGACAAACTCGACCACGCAAAGGAGTGGGGTGCCGAGTTCGTTGTGAACGCTAAGGATGAGGATCCGGTCCAGGCGGTTCAGGCCTATACCGATGGTGGGGCTCACGGCATTCTGGTCACTGCTGTCCATAGGGGTGCGTTCGGCCAGGCGCTTGGCATGGCGCGCCGCGATGGAACCATTGTTTTCAATGGCCTTCCGCCGGGGGAGTTCCCAGCGAGCGTGTTCGACATTGTCTTCCGCAATCTCACTATTCGTGGTTCGCTCGTCGGCACGCGTCAGGATATGGCCGAGGCTCTCGACTTCTACGCCCGCGGGCTGGTCAAGCCGACAGTTAAGGAGTGCTCGCTGCACGAAATTAACGATGTCTTCGAGCTGATGCGGCAGGGCAAGATTGATGGTCGCATGGCCATTCGCTACTAGTCCTAGGCTCTAGTCGGCGCCTCTATTTCTCGACCGCCCGTCTCATCTGGTCCGCAGATAGCCATACTCCGAAAAGGTCGCCGTCGGGTCTGAATCGCTTGCCGACGCTCACGTCAACGGGCACCGGTTCAAATCCGAAGGCTTCGACTGTTGCTCGTGCGGCCTCGAGGGCCGCAGGGTCTGTCGACATGACTGCAATCGCTCGGCGCGGTGCGCCCTCGGCGATCTCTTCCGGGGTTCGGTAATCGCTAATCAGTTCCTCGTAAGAGACGTGGTTTAGTGTCTTGGCGATGTGGGCCCCTGGGAATCGCTTGGCGAGGTCCGCCGTTGTTACGGACTCTGGGGAGTCGGTTCCGGTGGCCTCCCAGGGGGTGGTGGCGCTCTTGGCCCCGGGGTGGCCTCGCCTGCCCCCCCAGAAACATTTTTGCCAGCTTTTTGTAGGAAGTAGCGCCGAATTCGCGGTTACTTCCTACAAAAAGCTGGCAAAAAGTACTTGGGTCGCGCCGCCGCGCCTCGCACCCAACGCCGCCGCGCGCTCTTACGAGTTGGTGAAGTTTGCCTCGCGCTTTTCAGTGAAAGCGGCCATGCCTTCCTTCTGGTCATTGGAGGAGAACAGGGAGTGGAAGGTGCGACGCTCAAAGAGCAGTCCCTGCGACAGCGTCATTTCGTAGGCCTGGTTGATCTGTTCCTTAATCTGGGTAGTGGCAACCAGCGACTTCGACGCAATGGTGTCGGCGACCTTCAGGGCCTCGTCGAGAAGCGCTTCCGGCTCGACGACGCGGGCGACCAGACCCGCGCATTCAGCTTCTTCGGCGCCCATCATGCGGCCGGTGAGGCACATCTCCATTGCCTTAGCCTTGCCGATTGCGCGGGTGAGACGCTGCGAGCCGCCCATGCCCGGAGAGATGCCGAGGTTAACCTCAGGCTGACCGAACTTGGCCTTAGCGCCAGCGATGATGAAGTCCGCCATCATAGCGACCTCGCAGCCACCGCCCAGGGCGTAGCCGTTGACGGCGGCGATAACTGGAGTTCGGACGGAAGTCAGAACATCCCAACGTGCGAACCAGTCAGAGACATACATCTCGGTGCCGGACTTGTCCGCCATCTCCTTAATGTCCGCACCTGCGGCAAACGCCTTCTCGGAGCCGGTGATGATAATCGCGCCGATTCCCGAGTCGTTGTCGAAAGCGGTGGCTGCTGCGCCGATCTCTTCCATGGTCTTGTGGTTCAGGGCGTTCAGTGCCTTCGGGCGGTTCAGGGTGATAATGCCGACGCGACCTCGGGTTTCGGTAAGGATGTTTTCGTAGGTGGTCATTAGATACTCCTTTGGGATGGCTTGAGTTTGGTGAAAGTTGTGTATGTAGCCCGCAATTCCAAAATCTGAAGAACGTGGCTGCGGCTTGAAAAGTCTTTCCTGTATGCGAGGGTACCTGCGGTAGCGGGTGTCGTCAGGCTGTTTGAGCTGATAGGTGCAGGGTGGGGCGAGTTGGTGTCTTTTAGTGCTCGATGTGCCGGTGGCCATATTGGCTAACTAGACAGCTTTGTCTATATACTTCGCTTTATGTCGAACAAGAACACCGCAAACACGCACGAACTATGGGACATTGCTCGCAAGCTTCGGGAAAACCACACCTATGTTGACTTGACTCACGCGTTTCACGCCGGTCAGCCGAAATTCCCTGCGCTTCCCGACGAACAGCGAACACGGCTTTTCACCGTTGCTGAGCATGGATTTGAAATCGACCAGTATCAGTTTGTTGGCCAGTGGGGTACGCATGTGGATCCGCCTGTGCATTTCGTCCAAGAGACGAGAACTCTTGACAATATTGGCGTCGAGCAGATGATCCTGCCTTTGGTCGTCCTAGATTTCACTGCTGAAGTCGCTCGGGATAATGATTTCTCCCCTTCGATTGCTGATGTCGAGGCGTGGGAGGAACGCAATGGTTTGATTCCGGGCGGTGCATTTGTCGCATTTCGCAGTGACTGGTCAAAGCGGTGGCCTGACGCTGAGGCAATGGCCAATGCGGATGAAGAGGGCGTGACTCACTACCCAGGATGGAACGTTGAGGTTGTCGAATGGTTGATAGACAACCGTGGCGTTGTGGCGATTGGGCACGAGACCACTGATACGGACCCCGGCATCGTGGCTCATGGTGGCAGCTTGCCGACGGAACTCTATCTATTAGGGCGTGACCGATGGCAGATTGAACTTCTGGCTGGGCTCGACCAGGTGCCGGAAACGGGGGCTCTCGTGGTTGCCTCCTGGCCGAAGCCAAAGGATGGGACGGGGTTCCCAGCTCGAGTTTTTGCTGTTTTGCCAGTGTAATCCTCCCACTGCCTTCGAACGGTTTTCGAATACGCCATAAAGCTTCGCCTAACTCAATCCGAGCCTAGATGCGTGATTCAGCCGTCATTGTTTGAGAGCTTTGCATTGTCCGTTCACTGCGTCGACCGAAACGACGAGCCGACAGCACGGATTATCCTCCGGCGTGCATTGTCAAGATCGGCCGGCTCTATGTGCTCGCATGGGGTGAGCTCTGTGAAGGCATGGGCGGCAGTGCCGCGGTGAAGGCGGATTCCCGAGTGGCAATCCGCCTGTGGTCTTAACCTCGCTTACGCAGTGAAACTACCAATGCGGCAATACCGGTCAGCGCGCCCACGAGGCCGAGCCCCAGGCCCCAGCCGCCAAGCGTGCTGCTCGAATCCTCGCTGGTAGCAGCTGCGGAATGCTCCACGTCGTCTGAGCGGCTATCGCCGTGGTTTGTCTCGCTGGTGCCATGGTTGTGGCTGTGGTCGTGACCGTGGCTATGTTCATTGTCTTCCGACTTCTCAATCAGCTCCACAGTTGGAACCGGGTAGTCACTATCGTGGTCCTTTTCAGCCCAGTTCATCGAACCCTTTTCACAGGTTTGCAGCGTCGGCACCTCAACTGTCGACGGCTTTGCGTCATCAGCCACCTTCACGCTGAGCGTCAGAGAATCCTTCAGGTCCGACGGCAGTGGAGTCTTTGCGGTGTAGATGACCTTCTGCACCTTTTCATTCTTGCCAGAGCCGGTCGACTCCTTGGTGACATCCCAGTTCGCGTTCACGTTCGGCGTAACCTTTTCGAACTCCTCCGGGATGGTGAACTCGACCTTCGTCGTCGGCGAACCGTCGCAGCCATGGCCGACCCCGAAAGCCAGATCCGCGTAGCCGCCAATCGGGGCAGACGACGGGGTTGCATGCACATGTGCGGATGCAATGGCAGGGAAGGCGAGGGTTAGTGCGGCGCTTGCCGACGCTACTGCGAGCCCACGGAAAAAGGGGAAATGGTGTCGCTGTGCATTCTGAGGCACGAAAAACTCCTAAATAAGTGGGATGAATTCTTGGCTCAATCGCCCCGTAAATGGGGAGAATTTAGACATGTATTAGTGGAGCCGCCAGAGCTGATTCGGTGTCAGGCCATGGGGTAACAAGGGCATGGCCTGTTGATGAGCCGGTGGCTGCAAAACACGTCAGGGGATTAGTCGGTTCGCTGTGCAGGAAAGTTCCCAGGGCTAGTGCTAGGAAATTCTTTGTCCCCCCTGGAGTCCAGAGGCAGGATTCTGTATAGAAAATTGCGCTGTCGGCTACCGTGAGTGGCTTTAGAGCATAGTCTTGTAAAAATCTTTTATCGCGGTGACCTGCGGTGATGACGGTTTTTTTAGAAAAGTTGAGTCGGGTTGGAATAACTTTGTCCCATAGTCCGTTGCATAGCATGACAAACATTGAGTCGGACACACTCAAGTTTGCTTGACAGATTTTCTACGGCAATGCAGACTTGAGCGCGTAAGACTTAAGGGCAATTCTTTTACTCTTCTAGAAAGGTGTTCATCATGGGACGCGCTGTTGGTATTGACTTGGGTACGACGAACTCCTGTGTCTCCGTCCTCGAGGGCGGCGAGGCTCAGGTGATTGCGAACGCTGAGGGTTCGCGCACCACTCCGTCGGTGGTTGCATTTGCAAAGAATGGTGAGGTCCTGGTTGGCCAGTCCGCTAAGAACCAGGCTGTCACTAACGTTGATCGCACTATTCGTTCGGTCAAGCGCCACATGGGTACTGACTGGAGCATCGAGATTGATGACAAGAAGTACACTCCGCAGGAGATTTCCGCTCGTACGCTGATGAAGCTGAAGCGCGACGCTGAGTCTTACCTGGGTGACGACGTCACTGATGCGGTTATTACCGTTCCGGCTTACTTCAACGACGCTGAGCGTCAGGCAACCAAGGAAGCGGGTCAGATTGCTGGCCTGAACGTCCTGCGCATTGTCAATGAGCCGACTGCTGCTGCACTTGCTTACGGTCTGGAGAAGTCCGACAAGGAGCAGACCATTCTGGTCTTCGACCTCGGTGGCGGTACCTTCGACGTCTCCCTGCTGGAGATCGGCGACGGTGTTGTTGAGGTTCGCGCAACTGCTGGTGACAACAAGCTCGGTGGCGATGACTGGGATCAGCGCATCGTTGACTGGTTGGTTGAGAAGTTCCAGTCCAGCAACGGCATTGACCTGACCAAGGACAAGATGGCTCTGCAGCGTCTGCGTGAGGCTGCTGAGAAGGCCAAGATTGAGCTGTCCTCCTCGCAGCAGGCATCTATCAACCTGCCGTACATCACCGTTGATGCTGACAAGAACCCGCTGTTCCTGGACGAGACCCTGTCCCGTACTGAGTTCCAGCGCATCACCTCTGATTTGCTTGACCGCACTCGTAAGCCGTTCCAGCAGGTCATTGCTGACGCTGATGTTTCGGTTTCCGACATTGACCACGTCGTGCTGGTCGGTGGTTCCACCCGTATGCCGGCAGTCTCCGAGCTGGTCAAGGAACTGACCGGTGGTCGTGAGCCGAACAAGGGCGTTAACCCGGACGAGGTTGTCGCAGTTGGTGCTGCTCTGCAGGCCGGCGTTCTGCGCGGTGAGGTCAAGGACGTGCTGCTGCTCGACGTCACCCCGCTGTCGCTGGGTATTGAGACCAAGGGCGGTGTCATGACCAAGCTGATCGAGCGCAACACCACTATCCCGACCAAGCGTTCGGAGACCTTCACCACCGCTGAAGATAACCAGCCGAGCGTTCAGATTCAGGTCTTCCAGGGCGAGCGTGAGATGGCTGCAGCTAACAAGCTGCTGGGCTCTTTCGAGCTGGGCGGTATCGCTCCGGCACCGCGTGGTGTTCCTCAGATTGAGGTCACCTTCGACATCGACGCCAACGGCATTGTCCACGTCACCGCTAAGGACAAGGGCACTGGTAAGGAAAACACGATCACCATCCAGGACGGCTCCGGCCTCTCCAAGGAGGAGATCGACCAGATGATCAAGGACGCTGAGAAGCACGCTGACGAGGACAAGAAGCGCCGCGAGGAGCAGGAAGTCCGCAACTCGGCTGAGTCCATGGCTTACCAGACCCGCAAGTTCGCATCGGAGAACGAGGACAAGGTTTCCCAGGACATCCGCGACCGCGTTGAAGAGGCCGCCAAGGAAGTCGACGAGGCTCTGAAGGGCTCCGACATCGAGGCCATCAAGTCCGCCGTCGAGAAGCTGTCCACCGAGAGCCAGGAGATGGGTAAGGCTATCTACGAGGCTCAGGCAGCTGAGGGTGCAACCGCAGCCGAGGGTGCTGAGGCCGCTGACGCTGACGACAACGTCGTTGACGCTGAGGTCGTCGACGAGGACGAGAAGGACAAGTAAGAATGACTGACCAGGATCAGGGAAACCAGCCCACCCCGGAGGAGCCGGCCAACCTGGCCGATCAGGTCAATGAGGTCTTCGAGCAGGCCAAGCTTGACGACGACGTGGAGCCGGCGACCGAAGGTGCCGCCGGCGACACCGCCGCGGAGGAAGCTGCAGACCCAGTTGCAGCCATCCAGCGTGAGTTGGATGAGCGCACGGAGGACCTGCAGCGCCTGTCGGCGGAGTTCGCAAACTACCGTCGTCGAGTTGACCGAGACCGTGAAGCCGAGCGCGTACAGGCGAAGGCAAAGCTGGCTGGAGAACTGCTGGTTTTGGCTGATGACCTCGACCGGGCTGAAGAGCACGGCGACTTGGCAGACGGCACCCCGCTGAAGGCTTTCGCGGATAAATTCCGTGGCGTGCTGACCGCACAGGGTGTTGAGGAATTTGGTGCCGCAGGAGAGGAGTTCAACCCGGACATCCACGAGGCTGTCCAGGATCTCTCTGAAGGGGATGACAAGGTTCTAGCCAATGTGCTGCGCAAGGGCTACCGAATTAATGACCGTGTCATTCGTACGGCGATGGTAATCATCGGCGATCCGCAGTAGCGGAGACACAAGTGACGCAGATTTCTTTGAATTAGTTTTTCTGAAAGGAGGAGATGCACCATGACTCAACGGGAATGGGCAGATAAGGACTATTACGCTGACTTGGGCGTCTCTAAGTCTGCGTCACTCGACGAGATTAAAAAGGCCTACCGCAAGTTAGCCCGGGAGAACCACCCGGATAAGAACCCGGGTAACAAGGCCGCTGAAGATAAGTTCAAGCGAATCTCCGAGGCATACTCGGTGGTCGGTGACGAGGACAAGCGCCGCGAATACGATGAGCTGCGTGCAGCTCTCGCAGGTGGTTTCCGATTCCCCGGTGCCGCAGGTGCCGGCGGAGCCGGTGCTGCCGGTGCACGTGGATTCGACTTCGACGTGTCGGATCTCTTCGGCGGAGGTGCCGGATTCGGTGGCAATGCTGGTGGTGCAGGTGGCCTAGGTGATTTCCTGGGCGGCTTCGTAAACCGCAATGGTGGCGCTGGTGCTGCCGGGCGGCAGAAGGCCCGCCGTGGTGCGGATGTGGAGACAGAGATTACGCTCGATTTCCGCGAGGCCGCCCAAGGTGTCACCATCCCGCTGCAGCTCACCAACCCGTCGCCATGCACGAACTGCAATGGTTCGGGTGCAGCGCCGGGAACCTCACCGGTGACGTGTACCACCTGTCATGGTTCGGGATATGTCAAGGAGCAAAAGGGGGCCTTCGGCTTCTCCAGTCCGTGTGTGGACTGTGGTGGTCAGGGCACTCGCATCGAGAACCCCTGCTCGCAGTGTAACGGCACCGGTGTGACCACCCGCCGTCGTACCATCACCGTTCGCGTCCCCGCAGGTGTGGTGGACGGCCAGAAGGTCCGTCTTGCTGGCCAAGGTGAAGCGGGACTGCGGGGACGTCCGGCCGGTGACCTCTTTGTCACCGTTCATGTTCGCCCGGATGAAGTCTTCACCCGCAGCGGCAACGACCTTGAGGTCACGGTGCCCGTGAGCTTCGGCGAGCTCGCGCTCGGCGGCACTATTACTGTGCCGACGTTGGGTGACAAGATTCGCGTGCGTGTCCCGGCTGGCACAGCCGATGGCCGAACACTGCGTGTGCGCGGTCGAGGAATCCCGAAGCGCAATGGCACTCCGGGTGACCTGTTGGTAACCGTGCGTGTGAAGGTGCCGACCAATTTGGACGACAATGCCACTTCGGCATTGCGTTCCTACGTCGAAGCGGAACGTGCCAGTGGGTTCAATCCTCGTGAGGGTTGGGCAGGTGCGAAATAATGTCCGACAACACTGAGGTCTATGTCATATCCGTAGCCGCGAATCTCGCGGGCATGCATGCGCAGACGCTGCGTAATTATGACCGACTCGGGTTGGTAACTCCGCAGCGAACCTCCGGCGGAGGTCGGCGCTACACCAAACGCGATGTGGCGCTGCTGCGTGAGATTCAGCGTCTGAGTCAGGAAGACGGCGTCAACCTGGCCGGTATTAAGGCCATCATCGACCTGACTGAGCGGGTGGATTCGCTTGAGCAGGAAAATGCAGAACTGCGAGAGCAGCTCTATCAAGCAAAGGCACAGGCTCGTCGTTCGCGAGGCGAACTGGTTCACGTCCCACGCTCTACGGCAGTGGTGATGTGGGAGCCGCGCACACGACGCCGGCACAAAGACAACCGCGGTGGGGAAAGGTAATCCCACACGGCTGAGTGAACGGACTAACCAGCGTCGCCTGGTTAGTCCGTTTTCTTTTGGCTTGTTAATTTGGGCCGTGGATTCGCAACCGCCGATCTGAGACGCCGGTCAGCTGTCAGTTAGCCACCGGTTGGTCTCGCGGGTGAAAACTTCGTCGTCAAAGTAGTGTTCGATGTGCGGGTTGCCCTGAACGTGCCGATACTTTTGAGGAATATCCTGCACGGGAGTGACCATGAAATCGGTCAAATCTCGCATGGACAGGCCATGCTCACTCAGGTTGAGTGTGTACGCGCCGAAATCCTTATCCGCTGGGTTTTTCCCATGAATCCCCAGTTCGGCAGGAATACGAATGGGGTCCATCGGGGACGTCGCCACTGCCACACGGTGGCTATTCTCATTTTCGGGTCGGACTGTGCCGTCCGGCTTGAGTAGTTTCATGTCGTTTGCGCGCTCCAGTCCGGGGCCAACGCCTGGCGGAGCTATGAGCAGCACCCTATCCGCGTAGAGGCCACTACCAAGGGAAGCCTGCGAGACCACCGTCGCCCCATAGCTATAGCCGGCGACAACGTGCCGCTGAGTAGAAGACGTGCCGTGGCTAGTAAGGCCACCGGCGATCGCAGTGTCACCACTATCGACGCCACCGGAACGCTCAATCAAACCAGCTTGCAAGTGCTGCAGGCGCTCAGCGGCAAAATTGTGATACTCGGTGCGTATGGCCTCACGGAGGTCGGGCGGCGCGTCATAGGAAAACAACACCACCGCCACATCCTCCGGATCTTCACCGGCGGCGTGGAAGGTCGCGGCTACGCGCTCGAACTGCCTGCTAGCGTCCTCCGCGCTAGAGCTGGTGCCGGGGACGAGAGTAATCACAGTCGATGCTCGCTCAACGTCACCGAACGCAATCGCAGAATGTCCAGGCGAGGACTCCAATAGTTGTCCAGGAGGCAGCCCCAAAGCCCGGGCGCGAGCGGACATGGCAGCGTCTATCTCCGATAGCGGTCTACTCGAATACGCCCCAGTCAATCCGCTCCCAACTTCCAAGTCCCAACCACCGTCAAGCCCTCTGTCAGCAGGGTTGCCAGTACCACTGCCAGCCTGTGATGGCTGCAATCTACCCGAGCCGCTAACTTCGCTTGCCACCAGTGGTGAAAGAGCTGAGATTGCGCCCGCCGCCTTCTCATCGAGTCGGTTGAGTTCAGCCAAAGCCGACTGAATCCGAAGCTGCGAGGTTGCACGCCATTCGGCCATGGTGAAAGGCCCGGAAGGAATTTTGGGATGAACGAGGCTGCGCGCAATCGCAGACAGCATGCCCTCCGGCGGAGTCACCGCACCAGAAACCAGGTTCACCTGAAACCCCAGGTTGGTTGCCTGGTTTACCGCGGCGGTAAGTTCGCGGATGACGTCGTTAAGCATGGCGGCGGTGTCGCTGCAGCAGGCGGCGAGACGTTCGAGCGCGACGCTGCTCCGGCGCAGACGCGTGGAGCTGTGAGTGACAGAAACCTCGGCGGCGCTGCGATTGTCGCCGGCGAAGTCATCCTCTGAAAGCGCGTTGAGTGCGGCCTGGGAACTGTCGGCGGAATCGGTGAGGGCGCGCGCCCCGGAACGCAGTGCCCGGGCAAGCGTCTCCAGCGAATCCACACGCCACAGCAGCGCTTCGCCTACCGTGACCATGACAGCTTTTCCAAGGCGGCGGACTGGTCATGCTCGTGCGCGAGAGCGCTGACAGCGAGGGCATCGGCAGCCTGCGCAATAACGTCGATGTTTGTGCACGCAGCAAGCAATGATTCCGACCACTTCCCACAAGTAGTGGAGGCAGCGGGGACGATCCGTGAGCCGGGCAGGGCAGAGGTGAGCTCGGCGCTTCCCGGGGCAGCTGCGACGATGGTGGAAAGACCATCAATACGAGTGGAAATCTGCTGGTAGGAACGGCTTAAGGCGGATAGTTGAGCTGGATTGACTGTGATGTGTTCGGCCATGTTTTTGATTCTGCTGGGTGGCGAAAGGCAGCGGAAGAGCATCTTCAGCGAACTGTGGATAACTCTGAGCGATAGCAACGCACGGCGACGTCCTGTGGATAACTTCAGGACAGTCAATCCGGGGTAGTCGGTAGCATTTAGGCATGCGTATTGCACTGGCTCAGTTAGAATTGTCAGCATCGGTTGAAGAAAATCTAGACGCAGTGAAGGAGACCATCGCGCGGGCGGTACAGGAAAATGCCGATTTGGTAGTCTTCCCCGAGGCCACGATGAAGGCGTTCAATTCCGGTCGTCTTGACGTGGTGGCGGAGTCCAGCAGCGATAAGTTTGTAGCAGAGGTCTCGCAGGCCGCTCACGATGCCGGAATCAGCGTGGTAGTCGGCATGTTCCGCCCGGCAGATGAAGTGGAGCGCGACGGTAAGACGATGCACCGCGTCTTCAATTCGCTGCTCCTGGCTTGGCGTGATGAGGACGGCCCCGGTGTCGAGTTCTACGACAAGCTCCACCTCTTCGACGCTTTCGGGTTTCGCGAATCCGATACCGTCGCGCCGGGCAACGCGCACGTGGTGTGTGATGTCCCGCTTGCCGACGGATCGTCGGTCGCCCTCGGCCTTGCGACATGCTTTGACATCAGGTTTCCGGAGCAATTCATTCAACTGGCCATCCTGGGCGCGGAGGTCATCGCGCTGCCTGCATCGTGGAATGATGGTCCGGGCAAGGTGACGCAGTGGCAGACTCTGGTCTCGGCACGTGCCTTGGACAGCACTTGCGTGATCGCGGCCGTTGATGCGGCGCGGCCTGGTGGGGCTAAGGCCGCGGGTAAGGATGAGGGGCCTACCGGTGCGGGGCACTCCATGCTGGTCAATGCGGACGGCGGGGTTATTGCATCGGCGGGCTACGGTCCGCAGCTACTCGTGGCTGATGCGGATGTGGCGGAGGTGGAGCGGATTCGCCGCTCGATTCCGGTGCTGGAGATTCGCGATCAGGGCTAGCTGGGAAGCAATGAAGAGGGCCGAGCCGAGCTGAAAGCAGGAGTGGGGGAGCGAAGACAGCGGGTATTTAGCCGACAGTTCTACCGATTCGGGCGAAGTCCTTTATATTTCTTATCATGCTGCTCCACATCCTCTGGGTCATTGGAATTACGGCCGAAGGCGTCACCGGCGCACTAGCGGCCGGTCGAATGCGCATGGATCTCTTTGGGGTTTCAACAATTGCGTGCATGACTGCCATCGGCGGTGGCACCCTGCGAGATGTCATTCTCGGCCACTATCCGTTGGTGTGGGTTGCAAGCCCACAATATTTGCTGGTTATCGTCGGTGCCGCACTGATCACGGTGCTGTTGGCCGACTTCCTGATGAAGCACTTCCGAGTCGTGTTCTTGGTCGCTGACGCGATCGGTTTGTCGGCGTTTTCCATCATCGGTGCCCGCGTGGCCATGGAGATGGGGCACGGTGTCATCATCGCTATTGTCGGCGCCGTTCTTACCGGTGCGTTTGGAGGTGTGCTCCGCGACCTGATGTGTGACCGCGTCCCACTGGTGTTCCAAAAGGAGCTCTATGCCTCCATCGCAGTCGTCGCGGCGACGCTTTACTACGTGCTCGACATGGTTGGCCTGCACGAGAGCATCAACATTATCTGCGCTGTACTGTCGGCGCTGTTCATTCGACTAGCGGCGCTGTGGCGTGGCTGGTCGCTGCCGGTATTTGACTACCAGGGGCGCGATTAAAAAAAACTCCCGCACCAAGAAAACCTGGTGCGGGAGTTTTTAGTTGCGCTAGCGGCTACCTAGAGGCGCCCACAAGCGCAGATGCACAGCGAAGCGCAAATGCACAGCGGACGATTAGGAAATCGAAGCCTCGTAGATGCCCTTGACGGACTCAGCCATGGTTGCGTTGAAGTCTTCGTCGGACTGCTGAGCAGACAGGCCCTCAGACAGTGCACGGGAGAAGGAAGCAATCATGCCGTGGTTGCGGGACAGGCGCTCGTTGGCGTCCTCGCGCTCGTAGCCACCGGACAGGGCAACGACGCGCATGACCTTCGGGTGCTCAATCAGTGGCTTGTACAGGTCATCCTTGGTGGGGATGGAAACCTTGATCATGACCTTCTGGTCATCAGCCAGGTCATCCAGGCCGGCGAGCAGCTCGCGCAGGACAATGTCCTCAGCCTCTGCCTTGTCAGCAGCGTTGATGTCGACCTCCGGCTCCAGAATCGGAACCAGACCGTGGGACAGAACCTGCTTGCCGAACTCGAACTGCTGAGCAATGTTGGCCTTGATGCCCTCTTCGTTTGCCTCAGCAATGAAGGAACGCATCTTGGTGCCGAAGATGCCCTTAGCGACACCGCGCTCCAGCAGCTCATCCAGACCCGGGCACGGCTTCATAAGCTGAACGCCGTTCTCCTTGTCGGCGAGACCCTTGTCAGTCTTCAGGAACGGGACAATGCCCTTCTTTTCCCACAGGTACTGAGCGGTCGGGATTCCCTCAATGTCGCGATCCATGGTCTGCTCGAAGAGAATCGCGCCAATAATCTGCTCAGAGTTGAAGGACGGGGAAGTGATGATGCGGGTACGCATCTCGTGAACCAGGTCGAACATTTCATCTTCGTTCGAGTACTGATCCTCGTTGATGCCGTACAGGCGCAGAGCCTTCGGGGTGGATCCACCGGACTGGTCGAGAGCGGCGATGAAGCCCTTGCCCTCAGTCATCTGACGTGCCTGCTCGATGTTCATTCGAGTCCTTTCGTGAGAATGAAGGAATGTCATCTACCAGGGTAACCAAAACAGTATGAGTGCGCTGCCCGCCCATCACTCACATGGGGGAAGTCGAAGCAGGCGGGAGTGCGCTGGTGAGGGCGTCGGACGGTGTATTGGAGTGCGTCCGCGCGTGGTTTCTGGAGCTCTCCAATGTTTTCTAGTGCTTTCCGGTGCGCTACTGCGCTTAACGACGCTGCCGAGCGCAATCCTTTTCGCTGTGGATGTGGCGTGAATCACAGTATGAAATTGTAAAATTTGAAGTTGAGTGGAACAGACTCAAGGCTAAATACGTTATGGGTAGTGAATGACAAAGTTGAGTCAAAGGGGCGCAAGTTATGAGTTTTACACCAACAACTAAGACTGGAGAAGTTCTCCAGGAAGCTATGAAGGCCGCGACCAGTGCGGGTAACCCGGATATTCGGCCTGGGCACATTCTGGTAGCGCTGCTGGAGCAAAAGGAGGGTATTGCGGCTCCGCTGCTTGAGGCAGCGGGTGTTAATCCTTCCGGGGTTTTGACCCGCGCTAAGGAGCTGGTCGCGGGGTACCCGTCGGCAAGCGGGGCGAATATGGCGAACCCGCAGTTTAATAGGGATGCCGTTAATGCACTGAACGCTGCCGAGGAGCTGGCGGGCGAGCTTGGAGACGAGTATGTCTCCACGGAAATTCTGCTTATCGGTGTAGCAACTGGCCAGTCGGAGGCGGCAACTGTGCTGCAGTCGGCGGGCGCTACTGCCGAGGCATTAAAGGGCGCGCTGACTAGCGTGCGTGGATCGAGGAAGGTTACAACGGAAAATCCAGAAGAGCAGTACCAGGCTCTGGAAAAGTATGCGACGGACTTAACCGCGCGGGCACGTGAGGGCAAGATTGACCCAGTTATTGGCCGCGATGCGGAGATTCGTCGCGTGGTTCAGGTCCTAAGTCGTCGCACCAAGAACAACCCTGTGCTCATTGGTGAGCCGGGCGTTGGTAAGACGGCCATTGTAGAAGGGCTCGCACGCCGCATTGTTGCAGGTGACGTGCCGGAATCCCTGAAGGGCAAGACGCTGATGAGCCTGGATCTAGGTTCCATGGTCGCCGGTGCGAAGTACCGCGGTGAGTTCGAGGAGCGCCTGAAGGCGGTTCTGGACGAGATTAAGGAATCCGACGGTCAGATTATTACCTTCATTGACGAGATTCACACCATCGTTGGCGCTGGTGCCACAGGTGATGGCTCGATGGATGCGGGCAATATGATTAAGCCGATGCTGGCTCGTGGTGAGTTGCGCCTGGTCGGTGCGACGACTCTGGATGAGTACCGCAAGTACATCGAGAAGGATGCTGCGCTGGAGCGTCGTTTCCAGCAGGTCTTTGTCGGTGAGCCGAGCGTTGAGGACGCCATTGGCATTCTGCGTGGCCTGAAGGAACGCTACGAGGTCCACCACGGTGTTCGTATCCAGGACTCCGCGCTAGTCGCGGCAGCAACGCTGTCGGATCGCTACATCACATCCCGCTTCCTGCCGGATAAGGCTATCGACCTGGTGGATGAGGCCGCATCGCGTTTGCGTATGGAGATTGACTCCTCGCCGGAGGAAATCGACTCCGCGGAACGTATTGTGCGCCGCCTCGAAATCGAGGAAATGGCCCTGGAGAAGGAAACTGACATCGCGTCGAAGGAGCGTCTGGACAAGCTCCGTGAGGAACTTGCAGATGAGCGTGAGAAGCTCAACGCTCTGAAGACTCGCTGGCAGAACGAGAAGTCCTCGATTGATGATGTTCGCTCCGTTCGCGAAGAGCTCGATGCCCTGCGCACTGAGTCCGAAAAGGCTGAGCGCGAAGGTGACTACGGGCGCGTCGCAGAGCTGCGTTACGGGCGCATTCCTGAGTTGGAGAAGAAGCTGGAGACCGCCGAGGAATCGGTCGCTGACGCAGAGGAAAACTCCATGCTCAAGGAGGAGGTCACGCCTCAGGAAGTCGCTGAGGTTGTCTCCGCCTGGACGGGTATCCCGGCTGGCAAGATGATGCAGGGCGAAACCGAGAAGCTACTGGAAATGGAGCGCAACCTCGGCCGTCGCGTCGTTGGTCAGAATGCCGCTGTGGAGGCTGTCTCCGATGCTGTCCGCCGTTCGCGTGCGGGTGTTGCCGATCCGAACCGTCCGACTGGTTCCTTCCTGTTCCTCGGTCCAACTGGCGTTGGTAAGACGGAGCTGGCCAAGGCGCTGGCGGAGTTCCTCTTCGACGATGAGCGTGCGATGGTTCGCATCGATATGTCCGAGTACGGCGAGAAGCACTCTGTCGCTCGTCTGATTGGTGCCCCTCCCGGATACGTCGGCTACGACGCTGGCGGTCAGCTCACCGAGGCTGTTCGTCGCCGTCCGTACACCGTCGTGCTTTTCGACGAGGTTGAGAAGGCTCACCCGGACGTGTTCGATGTGCTCCTGCAGGTGCTCGATGAGGGGCGCCTGACTGATGGTCAGGGTCGAACCGTGGACTTCCGAAACACGATTCTGATTCTCACCTCCAACCTCGGTGCTGGTGGTACGCATGAACAGATCATGGATGCGGTCAAGATGGCCTTCAAGCCGGAGTTCATCAACCGTCTCGACGATGTAGTGATCTTCGATCCGCTGACCTCCGAGCAGCTGCGCGGCATTGTGGACATTCAGGTTCGCAACCTGGCGGAGCGTCTGGCTGCACGTCGTCTGGTGCTGGATGTCTCCGATGGGGCACTGGATTGGCTGTCGGAGCGCGGCTACGACCCGGCCTATGGTGCCCGTCCGCTGCGTCGCCTGGTGCAGAAGGCAATCGGCGATGAGCTGGCACGTCGACTGCTCGCGGGCGATGTTCGCGATGGTGACCGAGTAGAGGTTACGGTTGCTGACGATGGGGAGTCGCTGAAGGTTGTCGGCTATGGCGAGGACGGCGTAGCCCGGGTCTAGGGCGCCCAATCCTCAGGGCGATACCTGTTCAGCAGGCTGTCCGTTTGTTGGGGCGGTTTGGGAGATTTTTCTCCTGAACTGCCCCTTTTTTTGTGCTTTTGTTGTCCGGGCTTATGTCCCTTGCGGCCGATCGCGTGGGCTTGTTGCATTCCGGTCAGTCTGGAGTGCGCCGGTATAGTGCGCAAATATGACTAACTTTCAGTGGCGACCAGCGACAGACTCCGACCTCCCCTTCATTGCCTGGATGGACGAACTAACGGAAACGTTCGGAGATGAAAGTCAGCCACTGCCGGAAGATTATGTAGTCACGAGGCGTCAATACGTCGACCAGTGGGACGCGAGTCAGGGCGGGGTTATCCTTTTCGCCACTTCGCTTGACGACGCTGACCTCGAGTCGCTCAGTAGCGACATGACCCGCACTGATCCATTTGAACCGAGGGTTTCTCGCGAGGCTACTTACAGTGCGGCCGCCATTAAGGCGGAATGGTTGGAGCGCGGGGATTCGTCGTCAAGTGAAGAGCACGAGAGCTACGAAGTGCCGGTGGGGGCGGCCTGGCTGCGTACGTTTACGCAGGACGGACCGGGGTACGGTTTCGTGGAAAATGGGATTCCTGAGGTAGCGATTGCGCTGCGTCCAGGTGTTGTTGGGCGCAGGCTGTCGCAGCCGATGATTGCGGGGCTCCTTGAGTATGCGCGTGAGCTGGGGTACCCGGGGGTTAGTCTGGCTGTCCATGATGCCAATCCGCGGGCGGCGAAAGCTTATGTGAAGGCGGGGTTTGAGCTAGTGGGACGCTCGAGCTTCCCGGACCATGACGTGATGGTGGTGCGGTTTTAGGCTTTCGGCGTGCAGTTTTTTTTGGGGGGGGGCTGCGCGGGTTGGTCGGGTGTTCAGGGCGGATGGTGGGGTATTCGAGCTCTGGAAGCACGGCAGTATTTCGGAAAAAAGTTCGAAAAAGTTGACTGAGGGGGTTGTGGGGCGTCGAATGGGTGTGCGATAATGTGGGGGAGGGAAATTAGTTAGTCCATTTGGGGATTCGGATTGCTAGCGTTTTAAAAGGGGGTGGGAGAAATGTCTACACCATCGGCGCCAAACGGCAGTGGACCGCTTTCGACATCTCAGGTTTTAGATGTGGTTGCGCAGTTTGAAGCTCTGTCGACAGTCATCGTGGAGAACTTCGAAGTACTTTCGCCGGATCATGCGCACGATGCATATAAGTCGATTGAGAAAGCGCGAAAACGACTCGCAGTAATTGATGCGACTTATGTGGAGACTATGAAGGGGCGGATGCCCAGCGCGGAGCATCGAAAGATTGCGTGGCTAGCGCAGGAGATGCGAATCTCGCGAGTAGAAGCGAGGCAGCGTATCAATGTCGTCGGGCGCCTGAGTAGGAATGTTGATCCGTTTGCTCCGGCGAATGAGGATGTGCGAATGCCGAACCTTCGTCAGAAAGTTGAGGAAGGTGTTGTCGGTGCGGATGCTGTTTCGAAGATTGACAAAGCCGTTCGTGAGCTGCCGGCAACGGAGCATGCACAGCTGTCTAGGCTGCTGGACAAGCACATTGCAGATTTAGTGGACAAGATCCGTGTTGATGATCTCAATAAATTGCCGAACCGCCTGCGGGCGATGTTGGGGGTTGATGACCCGTATACGGATGAGGACCGCGCTCGGAAACGAAGCCTAAAAATCGGTGCTCAGGGGCCGGACGGCATGAGCCGGTTGAGCGGTGTGGTTACGCCTTCGTTTGCAGCGGTGCTCAAAAGGCTGCAGGCGGATCATGCGCGCCCTGG
Organism: Corynebacterium sp. MSK012; assembly: GCF_030232435.1. Lineage (NCBI taxonomy): Bacteria > Bacillati > Actinomycetota > Actinomycetes > Mycobacteriales > Corynebacteriaceae > Corynebacterium > Corynebacterium sp. MSK012. Next base: position 135,666 of record NZ_JASPJU010000001.1, on the reverse strand, counting down.
CGGGTTACTCGAAGAAGGTGCCGATGACCAGCGGAATCCGGAGCAGCGTTTTCATGATGCCGTGGAAGCGGCGGTGAATGGGGGCTTTCAGCCAGGCGGTGACCTTCAGCCGGCGCGGGGGACGACATCGGTGGTCACCGTCGCGCATATCGCAGATGTGGCAGCGCTAGCTGGAGTCTCCTTGCCTGATGGGAAAGATTTTGTACTTCCTGGATCGGGCAAAGCGGTCTCTGATGCGGGAGTGCGATTTTCCATTAGTCAGGCCGTGCAACAGATGGTTGATAGAAATTCGTTCCTCCAAGTCTTGGGGAATGAGGGGCAGACCTTGTACTTTGGTCGGTCCCGCAGGCTGGGGACTTTGCCACAGTATCTGGCCCTTCTTGGAGAGGAAGGAGGTTCCTCCGCGCCGGGCATGGGCACTCCGGGAGCTATGTGTGATGTTCACCATGTGCAGTCGTGGTCTTCCGGTGGTGGCACTGATCTGGATAATCTCACGTTGGTTGATCCGGGTACGCATCGAAAGATCGATGATGCTCGATGTGATGAAAATGCTTGGTGGACGCTTCGGCCGGATGAGGTGCCGGGGATTCTAGGAACTGACGAAGGGGACGGGGTTAGTGGGGAGTGCGAGCCGGTCTCTACTGATCGTGTGGTCTGGGTGGCCCCGAAAGGCAAGGAAGGAAACCGAAAAGCGGAATCCAATGAGGACCCCGATACGTTCGATAGCCCGGGGCGCTGGTTGCGTCGTAAAGCGCGAGAGACACGGGCGGGGGACACAGCGGATGGCAATGGTGAGACGGGACAGGATCCCGGTGGGTAGTCGGGTAGGGAGCGGGGTCCTGGCTTAGAGGCTGATCTTCCGTTTCGTAGTCAGCTTTGCGTTAATGAAGCGGTTGAGGAAAGGGGCACCGACGCTGGCGGCATAGTGCAGCAATTTTGTCGGCAGGCTGACAGGGAAGTCAGCCTTAGTAATCGTGTCCTGTTTCTGGTCGATGCAGTCGACGATTGCGTTGGCGACATCAGCTGGTGTGATGCGAATACCCATGCGCTTGGTGCCGTCAGTGCTGACATTTTCGAGCAGAGACGTCAACAACTCCGACGGTTTAGCCGCGGGAAAGCAGTTTTTCTGCGGTGGCACGGCCGATTCCATGGCCTGCGTTTGAGATGAAAACGGCCAGGTGGGCAGCATCTTCAGACATCTTCCCGAGCTCCTAGTTTTAATAACGTACATATCGCGCTACCAAGTCAATCGATTTAGAATCCGGGATTATGACAACATCCATCTCGGTACAAGAGCTTCGTGACAAGATTGCCGGCGGCGGTCGCATCGTCGTCGTTGACGCACGCTGGTCGCGCGCTAAAAAACCATATGACTCCTACGCTACGGCTCACATCCCTCTGGCCGTGTTTTGTGATCCCGAGTTGGATCTAGCGGGTGTTCCCAGCCGAGAAGCTGGTCGCAACCCGCTGCCGGATATCGAGCGTGTGCGCGATGCCGTCCGTCGTTGGGGAGTCCGCTCGGAGCATCTGGTGATCGTCTACGACGCGGGCGATGGGCTGTTCGCGTCACGTGCTTGGTGGATTCTGCGCTGGGCGGGTCTGGAGAATGTGCGTGTCCTCACCGGCGGGTTAGCTGCTTGGGAAGCAGATGGAAACGAGACTGCCTTCGGTCCCGGCAATCTGCCGCAGCCTGGAACGATTGCGGTGAGCGAGGGCAATATGCCTGTTGCCAGCCTCGACGACGTACGCACCTGGTCTGAACGTGGAATTTTGGTGGATGCGCGTGAGTCCAGCCGCTTTGAAGGCCGCAGTGAGCGCGTCGATCTGCAGGCAGGTCACATCCCGGGTGCCGTGAACCTGGCGGCTCGCAGTCTGCAAAATGCCGACGGTTCCTTCCTGCCTGTTGAGAAGCTCCGTGAGCGCTTTGCCTCCGTCGGTATCGAAGCCGGTCGTAACGTAGCGGTCTACTCCGGTTCCGGTCTTCATTCCTCACTGTTCATTCAGGCCATGGAAGAAGCGGGCATTACTGACGCCTCGCTGTATGTCGGAGGCTGGTCCCAGTGGGCTGGCAATCCGAGCCTGCCTATCGTCCGTTTCTAAGCGGCGCCGGACTCGCATGTGTCCCGGGGCAGGGCGACCGCCCCCAGGGAACCCCTGATGTGTCGTCCATGTGGATATTTCCCCTCGCCCTTACGGTTCTAGAGAGTCCTGTACGCTCTCGCCTCGGGCATTGGCATTGCGCCAGACGGGGGACGGCATATTGTCGCTGACCAAATAGAACGGCTTCTGGCTTAAGCTAGGAGATTAATGATTCCCCTAGTATTCACCCTCGCAGCGATCCTCATCATCGCCGCAGTCGCGCTGTTCGTTGTCGACCGCCGCCGTCGCAGCACAAGTGAGACTGCTGTGGCGTCTCCTTCGTCGCCATCGCTTTACGACGAGCCTTCGGACTCCACCGGCGAAGTAACCGGTGTGGCGGCAGAAGATGTTGTGCCCGAACTGCCGGATTCTTCAGAGCAAGGAAGCTCCGAGACAGCTTCTGTGGTGAGACCGAATATCGCAGCTGATGCTGACTCTCACTCTGAGGTTGCCGCTGAGACTGATGGTGCCGCTGAAGTTGACCCTGAAACTGAGTTTTCGACGATAGAACTGGGTACTTCAGCTGGGCAAATGATGCCGGCGGAGCCTGAATCTGTCGCGGGAATCGAACCGGCGGCCCCTGCTGAAATGTCCGAAGCAACAGAAAACACGGGAGCTTCCGAAACATCGGGACCAGCAGCTGACCTGAATGCGGGAACGGACGGGACTCTCCGAAGTAACGCGGAGTCTGGCGCGGAGTTTGGCACAGGGGCTGGCGCGGAGCCAGCCGAGTCAGTGACTGCTGAAGATACCGATACCGCGGATGAGCCCGAGACAGGTTTAGTGGGCGACACCAGTGCCACAGAGGCCAACAGCACCACCGCTGCTGACGCTCGCACTGGAACTGTTGACGGTACAGAATTCCAGGCTGCGTCGGTCGAAAATACCGAGACCGGCGAAGTGCCGCAATCATCCGATTTTGCGGCGCACACCCAGGCCACCCAGGCCACCCCGCACACTGAGCCCACCCAGCCCGCGCAACCGCAGCGCGCCCAGCAGAAGTCAGTGGCTCCTGTCCGTCGACGTATCAGTGGTCGCCGGGTGCGTCACTTGCGGAAGGCCTGGGCGCAGGAACGTAATTCTGTCTACAACCGTGTGGACCATGAGCTGCCGTCGTACTGGCAGCGCACGCCGGACGGCGATGCCAAGGCCGTGGTCTCCGGTTTCGCCTTTGGCCGGGAAATGCACCTCGCCGATGTCGGTGGCATCACCACCATCGCTATCCGCCGCTCTGTATCCAGCGATGAGGTTTTCGAGCTGCGCCGCAGCGGCGGCACGACGCTGCCTCACGTAGCCACCGAAGCCGGCCTGGTAGTCGCAGCTACCGACCCAGAGCTCATTCATCGCATCTTCGACGACCGTGCAACCCGCATGCTTGCCGACGTGCACCCGGCCATTACCCGCATGTGGTCCGAAAACTCCTGGTCCTTGGCTCAGTTGATTGATAATTCAGTGCCAGAGGACTGGGACGGTGCACTGGCATCGCTGTCGGACTTCTCCGACATTGCGCGCAGGTTGCCACCGGCGGAAGGTGAAACCGTCGCTCCGGACGCTAATCAGTGGGATCCCACTCGTTTGCAGCTCACCGAGCAGTCCGTTGACTCTGGTTCCTTGATCTCGGATGGAACCGGGCGTGGGCACTTGCACGCGGTACCAGACCAGCGTCGCAACGGTTCTGCTAACCATGAATCGCAGAATCACAGCTCACAGAACGGGCATGCCCAGAGTCACAGCGCGCAGAATAGCAAGGGCGAAGAGCCGCTGGACGTTGAGGAAATTGTTTACGCAGATTCTCCTTCGTCCTCGTCCGCTGCCACCGTGGATGCAACCACGGATGATTCGCAGTGGTCGTCGCAAAGCAATGCACAACCCACGGTGGTGCAGGCGATTGACGGCTCGTCGTGGCGCCCTACGCGGGATATACCGCTTGATCCGACGGCGCTGCCTTCGCGGTCAACGGCACGAAAGATGGGTGCAAATGTTGGTGAGTCGGAGGACATTGGGGATTCTGGCCAGCAGATTCCTGCGCTTGGCGAGGATCCCGAACATAGCCGGATGCGCTCGAGTCGGGGACGTGTAGTGCGATCAAATGTGAAGCCCGCCAGTATTTTTACCGACGCCGCCCCAGACCTCGACAGCAGCGACGACCCCACCGAATCTGTATCCGAGGACAAAGGCGCAACCCCTGATTCCGCGGACGAGTAGAACCAGACATATCCTTGAGCACACAGTCGTTTATTTAGGAGACAACCTCAGATGAGCACCCACACGAGCAATGTCAATCAGGAGAAGCTGCAGCGTTTGGCCGAGCTGGTCAAGGAGCTGGCGGTTGTCCATGGCAAGGTCACGCTGTCGTCTGGACGTGAGGCTGACTACTACGTTGACCTGCGCCGCGCCACCCTACATCATGAGGCCTCGCGCCTGATTGGTTCCCTGCTACGAGAGCTCACTTCCGACTGGGACTACGCGCACGTCGGTGGTCTGACGCTTGGCGCGGACCCGGTGGCCACCTCTGTCATGCACGCCGAAGGACGTCCGATTGATGCCTTCGTAGTACGCAAGGAAGCCAAGAAGCACGGCATGCAGCGCCGCATTGAAGGGCCGGACATTGTGGGCAAGAAGGTCCTGGTTGTTGAGGACACCACCACGACGGGCAACTCACCGCTGACCGCCGTAGCTGCCCTACGCGAGGCCGGTGCCGAGGTTGTCGGTGTAGCCACTGTGGTTGACCGCGCGACGGGCGCCGACGAGGTCATCAAGGGTGAAGGCCTGGAGTACCGTTACCTGCTCGGTTTGGATGACTTGGGCCTGGCCTAAGAATCTGAGCGCTAGAGCTTTTACCGAGCCTCACTCAACTCACTGAGCCTCGCCGAGCCTCACCCAGCTCACCCGCCCCAACGCAGTCCCACGAAAGAGGAACATCCCCATGACTACCAAGCGTGCAGGACTCTTGTCCAAGCTCACTACGACCAAACTTCCCGGCACCAAGGAAACCGTCGCTGACATGTTTGTGCGTCGCACGGGCGAGGGCCTCGGCGCACTCGTCGGTATCGCCAGCGCGAGCTCCGACACCCGCCGTGCCCCGGAACGCGCCGGCTACATTGCCGCCAGTGCGGTCAACGTTGTCTCCAGCGCCTTCGGCTGGGAGACTCCACGTCGAGTTTCCAAGACTGTCCTCATGCCACTGTTGGCGGCCAATGTTTGGCGCCGTCGCCACGAGACGTCTCGCTTTACGACGACCACCCTGCTCATCGGCCTCGCCGGCGGTTGGTTGGGCGACTTGATTCTCATGCCGAACAAGCCGAACCTGAACCGCGGTTCTGTGCCGTTCGCAGTTAACCAGGTTGCCTACCACGTGCTGCTGTGGCGTGCCGGAGCTCGCATTAGCGCGCTGCGTGCTGCCATTCGCTTCCCACTGTGGGCTGGTTCGGTACCGCTGGTCGGTGCTGTAAAGCCAGAGGCGCTGCCCGCTGCAGTTGGCTACGGTCCGCTGCTGGCCGTGACTTCTGCACTGGCCGATGACCCGGTACTGCTGGAGGGGGCCGGTGCTGTCGGAACTGATGAGCAGACCGGCCTGCCGATTGCCGATGCCACCTACGGCCTAGGTCACGGTGGCAACCTGTTCCTTATCTCCGACACGCTACTGATGGCTCGAAAGATGTTTGCGGAGGAGGGCGTCGTCGGCAAGCTTCTGAATGCTGCAGTGATGGACACCTACACCGTGGCGCAGTTGTTCCTGGTCGAGGGGCTGTTGGCTCTTGATCGCGCCTGAGCCCGGGAAGGGGCCGACGGAGTGGTTTGAGGCTCGTGTCGGGGTGGGGCCGTGGGAGCAGGAGCACCCGAACGAACCTCGGCGGACCGGCCCAGAATACGATGAGCAGCTTTTGGATGAGGGCGACCGACGCAACGTCGTCGATGCTTACCGCTACTGGACGATGGAGGCTATCGTCGCGGAGCTGGATAAGCGTCGTCATCCGTTGCACATCGCCATCGAGAATTTTGAGAATGACTCCAACATCGGCACCGTGGTACGCACCGCAAATGCCTTCCTGGTAGAGGCCGTGCACATCGTGGGGCGCAAGCGTTGGAATCGTCGCGGCGCAATGGTGACTGACCGCTACCAGCACTTGCTGCACCACGAGACGGTGTCGGAGGTCATTAGCTGGGCGCGCGAGCATGACCTGGCTGTGGTGGCCGTGGACAACGTGCCGGGCTCCGTACCCATCGAAACCGTTGAGTTGCCCGAGCGTTGTCTTTTGCTCTTCGGCCAGGAGGGGCCGGGAGTGACTGAAGAAGCACAGCAGGCGGCGGACCTGACGGTGTCGATTGCCCAATTTGGATCGACGCGTTCGATAAATGCGGGGGTAGCGGCGGGTATTGCCATGCACTCTTGGATTCGTACTCATGCAGACATCACCGCGGCCTGGTAATTGTCTGCTTAGGTGTTTTATTTTCGAAAGGCTGTTTTAGAGCTGTTTCACAGCCGTTTTAAGGAGAGCCAGTGGTTCTAAAAATGTCGCGTCCGGAGGCCGAAACGTGGGCCTATCGCGCGGACGTGGCTGAGCAGGCGATTCGCAACCGTCATGCGGCGAAGCTGTGGGGTCTTCCGGGCACGAATCTGGCAATGGCTTCCTGGCCCGCGCCGCTGCGACACAAGGTCTTCATCAACTGGCATTACTGGTGGCAGGCGCAGTATCTCGACTGTCTGGTAGACGCAGCCAAGCGCGTGCCCTCTAAGGAGAAGTACCGCGCTATCCGCCAGACCACTCGGGGTATCCGCATTCGCAACCTCACGCTGCTGACCAAGAACAAGTACTACGACGATCGCGCGTGGATGGCACTGGCGCTCGGGCGTGCCGACGCTGTCCTCGGCGCATCGGTGCCCAAGAAGACGACAGCGCGGCTGATTTCATGCTTGGGCGATGGTCGGCAGGAGTCCACGGGTGTGCTGCCGTGGCGTGAGCAGGACCTCTTTTTCAACGTCCCCTCGAACGGTCCTGCAGCCATCGCTCTGGCCCGGGCTGGTCGTATCAAGGAGGCAGAGGAACTTATCGACTGGGTTTACGCCAACCTTTTGGCGGACTCAGGTCTGCTCTACGACGGCATTCGCTTGTCCATGGCAGGTGCCGTGGTGCAGAAGGGCATGTTTACGTACAACCAGGGTGTCATGATTGGCGCTTGCCTTGAAGTGGGACTTGCGCTTCGGGCGCACGGCCAGCGGGAACAGGCGACGAAGTATTTCACGCGCGTGCAAAACCTCATCCACGCGGTGGCAAAGGATTTGGCGACCACCGACAATGTCATCGCCGGTGCCGGTGGCGGCGATGGTGGTCTGTTCAACGGCATCCTCGTGCGATACCTCGCCGATGCGGCGGTGCGTTTGCCTGGAGACAATCGCATGAATCGCGCGGCAGCCCGCATTGCTCGCCGACTGGTTCTGGCGTCGGGGGAAAAGTGCTGGTACCACCGCCTCGAGGTCGATGGCCTGCCGCTTTTCCCCGCAGATTGGAACGACAATGCTCAGTTCCCACAGGGCGGTTCGGTTGCGCAATCAGTCGGTGGCGCGGTTCGCGGTTCGGCGATTAAGGAGCGTGACCTCTCTGTCCAGCTGTCGGGTTGGATGCTGATGGAAGCATGTGCCCGAGTGGCCGATTTTGTTGCGACCAAGCTGGAAAATGGTGAGTCGTTGGATTCGACGAAGCCGAGCTGCCCGGAGTAGTCGGGGAACGCTAGTTCGTCGTCATCTGGCGCTTGCCGACTTTGTACCACCACGCTGTGCCCGCCCCTTACCAACAGAGAGTCGCATGCCTAGATCCTGCCATCGGCACGTCATGCCTGGCACAATAGGACGCATGAAACTCAATGACATGATGGCTCCTGCTCCCGTGAAGCTCCCCGTTCTTGACGAGGCCGTTGCTGCCCGCAACGGTGGCGCAAGCCCGGAGGCCGTGGTTCGCGCATGCCCGCGCGATTCCCAGGCGTGGGCAGACTTGGCTGAAAGTGCCTTGTCCGAAGGTCAGGAGATTCAGGCCTATGCCTTCGCCCGCACTGGTTACCACCGCGGTCTGGACCTGCTGCGCGGAAACGGCTGGAAGGGGTTCGGAGCGATTCCATGGGAGCACGAGCCCAATCGTGGTGTGCTCCGCGCCTTCGCGGCGTTGGCTAAGGCTGCTAAGGCTATCGGCGAGGATGATGAATTCGGTCGCATGATGGCGTTGCTGCGTGACAGTGATGAATCCGCGCTGCCAGAGTTGGGTCTTTAATCGTGCACAGAGATTCAGCGAGCGCATAAAAGTGCACAACAGCACATCGGGTACATAAAAAGTGCACAGTTTTTCATATGAGGATGGTGACTTCGGCATGGCTGGCATCGCTGGTGGGGAAGATAAGGATGCCGCAGCTGCCAGGGATCTTGAGGACATTGCTCCCGCGCATGTCGGCGATCTCGTCGAAGCTAAGGAAACGCAATTCGTCGAGGATAATCCGCGCCCGGATTTCCAAGATTTTCGCAATACGTACCTACATCCGGCCTCCCGCGCAGCAAACAAGCTGCGTCAGAAAGTGAGGCCCCGCACGCGTTTCCTCCATGCCGTTGCCCGTGTGCGCTCCCGCTGGATGCTTATTGTCCAGGCCACGCTAGCCGCCGGGTTGGCCTACTGGTTCGCGCTTGAGGTACTGGGGCACCCCAACCCGTTCTTCGCGCCGATGGCCGCTTTCATCAGCCTCAATGTGATGACCGCAGGTCCTCGCCTGAAGCACTCTGTTGAGTTGGTGCTCGGTGCCTCGCTGGGAGTCGGCATTGGTGATGTGATTATCTCCATCCTCGGCTCGGGTATTTGGCAGCTGACCGTCGGTGTGTTTGTCGCCATGATCATCGGCGTGTTTGTCGGTCGAGGCCCGCTTGTGGTGAACCAAGCGGCATCTTCAGCCGTGCTCATCGCCACCATTATTCCGCCGGGCACCGCTGGTTCTTATTACCGAATGATTGATGCTCTCGTCGGTGGTGTGGTGGGCATTATTGTGCTCATGGTATTGCCGCGAAGCCCGCTGGCGGGTGCTCGCCGCAAGGTGGCCAAGGTCCTCGACATGGGTGCAGACGTACTTTATGACATCGGCATCGGCATGAAAGAGGGCGACACCGATCGCATCCGCACCGCACTGAGCGTCGTGCGCTCCATGCAGGCGCAGGTCTCGCTGATGGACCGCACCGTTGCCGACGCGGGCGAGCAGGTCCGCATCTCCCCGTTGCTCTGGCGCTCCCGGGATCGAATCCACTCGCTGTCACGCATGGTTCATCCTGTCGACAACGCCATGCGCAACATCCGTGTGCTCGCGCGTCGCGCTATCACAGCCCGCGAGGACCACATCGACTTTTCGCCCGAACTGTGTGGGCTTGTTCTCGGCGTATCTGAAGGCACGCGCCTGGTCAGTCATGTGCTTGACGACGAAGCCGCCGTGCGCCGAATCCCAGAGTGGGGCGAGTTGCCTTTCGAATCCGGCGACATCGCTATCGCCCAGCTTTCCGAGGGATCCGGAGAGGTCAAGCTTGAAGACGTGGTTCGGTACTTGCGTCGTCTAGCAGCGAAAATGCACCCGCGCGTCATCGAGGACGCAACGCTATCGGAGCAGGTCGTGTTTGCGCAGTCCCGCTCATTGGTGGTGGACCTGTTGCAGGTGTGTGGCCTGTCCAGACGTTCAGCTGTGGCAACGCTGCCGCCGACGACGCCGTTCCCAGCAATGCCGCCGGAGGTATGGGACGAGTAGCCGGTGAGGAGTGGGCGAGTAGCGGCTCGCTAGGCGTCAGTCGGTTACTGCGGTACGCTCTACTGCCTGTGCTACTGCAACCTGCTCTACTGCGGTACGCGCTTGACCTCGACGCCACCGAAAGCGACAAAGCCGCGCACAATAATCTTCGGAGCCTGTCCGGCGCCAGGAGCGGGTAGGTTGCGTCCCGGTTTTCCAGTAACATCCGTGCCGCCAAAGATGGGAAGCACGTCGACATCAACCTGGTAGTGGTCGGGGACAATGACGTCGACTCCACCGAAGGCGCAGCCAATGTTGACGACAGTGGTTTCCGCGGTCAGGATGGCCTCGCGGAAATCCAAGCCAGTCCCGCCGAAGGCCGCCACCGTGGTGTGCGTGGGAGCGCACGTCCAAGGGCCTCTCTTGTCGGTGCCGCCAAAGATGCCGATGGAGAGCTTCGAACCGGTTGCCGTGGCGGAGCTATCAATCCGAGCTGGCTGATGATCGTTGGCTGCATTCGGTGCCACTGAATGGTGCTCGTCCGGGACGCTGTGCAGGTTCGGGCGCAGGTTAGGGTTTGGGCGCGTATGTGGAGTCGGCTCGGCCAGGTTCGCGGGCAGCGACAAGTCCTGTGTCAATGCGGGCAACTCATCAATGTACGTTGCCTTTTGGGCTTTCTCGGTGCGCTCCTGCAGCTCCGCAAAGTCAATCTGGCCATCGCGGAATGCCCATTCCAAGCGTTCCAGCGCAGTGTGGCGGGCTTGGTCGCCAGCGCGTAACCGTGGGGTGTTGTCAGTCATGATGCTGTCCTATCGAGGAAGTGGCTTTAACATTCAAATGTTATCTGTACTCGAACTATCGCGCAGGCCACTTTCATGCAGGCCACTTTCTCGCAGACAGACCGTGGCTATTGCCCCCCCCCGACGCAGTTAGTGCACAATCTGCAAGTCGCGGAGGTGTCGGTACAGAGTTGTTTTCTCGCGCGGCTTTCGCGACTCTACGCCATCGCGTACGTAACGGAAGCTCAGGCCACCAACTTGAACTGCCCGACCCGTCATCGGGCGGTGCAGCTCGCGGGACGGGGCTTCTTTCGCTTTACGACGGCCACCGCGACCCAATCCGAGTCGGCTCAGCAGGCCTTTGTTGCCTCCATCCTCGTTACCGACTTCCGCGTCCGGCGCCGGAACTTCGGCCGCAACGATGCCCGGGGCGTCGGGGGTAGGGCGAATCTGCAGGCCGGTGGATGTGCCGGAGAACATCTGATGCTCGTCGACATAGACCTCGCCAGTAAACCCGTTTTCCGAGGACACTCCGGTAATTCCTGGCTCTGTCAGTAGGGCGTAACCAACAATTGCGTGCCCGGTGTCATCGCGGATCAGTGGCACTGGCATCGTCGGGCGTGTGAGCGCGGCCGTCGCATCGAGTCCTTCTCCTCCTTCGATGCCCCAGTTTTTGGCCGCGGTCGAGGGGGCGGTGGGGACATGTGCCAGTTCAATCCACAGGAGGTTCTTGCGCATCAGGTAGGTTGCCACGGCAGCCAGTGCCGCGTCGGTGCCAACGACCACAATTCGCAACGGCTCGCTCGGCTTTTGCGGAGCGGGTTGCGGAACGCCTAAGTGGTCGACCTTTTTCTGCTTGGAGATTTCCTCCGGCGTCGGTGCTGTATCGATAGGCAGTACGTCCTTGGCCAGGTCGTCGATGAAAGCCAGCTCCTTGCGGGCGGGGATCATCGCGACGTCGTGAAGCGCATAGGCGGGTAGTGCCGGAGTAGCTGGTGCTGATGGTGCGGACGGTGCTGATATAGACCATGATTGGCGGAGCAATTGGGAAAACGCGGGTACATCGGGGCCACACTGCAGCACAACAATACGCATAGGACTACACTCTAATGCGTCGTCTGCAATCCCAGGAGTTGAAGTAGGACTATGGCCGCAATCATTATCGTCGGTGCCCAGTGGGGCGACGAGGGCAAGGGCAAGGCAACCGATATTCTCGGTGGCCGCGTTGACTACGTCGTCAAGCCCAACGGTGGCAATAACGCCGGCCACACCGTTGTCGTCGGCGGTGAGAAGTACGAGCTGAAGCTGCTTCCGGCGGGTGTGCTGTCGGAAAACGCTGTGCCGATTATCGGTAATGGCTGTGTGGTCAACCTCGAGGCGCTTTTCGACGAGATTGATGGCCTTGAAGCTCGCGGTGCAAAGGCCTCCCGCCTGCGCGTTTCCGGCAATGCCCACATGGTTGCTCCGTACCACCAGACGCTGGACCGGGTGACCGAGCGCTTCCTGGGTAAGCGCGCTATCGGCACCACTGGCCGCGGTATTGGCCCGACGTACGCCGACAAGGTCGGCCGTACGGGCTTGCGTGTCCAGGACATTCTGGATGAGTCGATTCTGCGCCAGAAGATTGAGTCTTCGCTGGCTCAGAAGAACCAGATTCTGGTCAAGCTGTACAACCGTCGCGCCATCGATCCGGATGAGGTCTTTGATTACTTCATGGGCTTCGCCGACCGCCTGCGTCCGATGATTATCGACTCGGAGTTTGAGCTCAATCAGGCTTTGGATGCCGGCAAGCACGTCCTCATGGAGGGCGGCCAGGCCACCATGCTCGACGTCGACCACGGCACCTACCCGTTCGTGACCTCCTCGAACCCAACCGCTGGTGGTGCTTGCGTGGGCACCGGTATCGGCCCGACGAAGATCACTTCGGTGCTGGGCATCATGAAGGCCTACACCACCCGCGTCGGTGCTGGCCCGTTCCCGACGGAGCTGTTCGACAAGTGGGGTGAGTACCTGCAGACCACCGGCGGTGAGGTCGGGGTCAACACCGGCCGTAAGCGCCGCTGTGGTTGGTACGACTCGGTGCTGGCTCGCTACGCCGCGCGCGTCAACGGTTTCACGGATCTGTTCATCACCAAGCTGGACGTCCTGACCGGTATCGGCGAGATTCCGATTTGTGTCGCTTACGACGTTGATGGCGTGCGCCACGACGAAATGCCACTCACCCAGTCGGAGTTCCACCACGCTGTCCCGATTTACGAGACCATGCCTGCGTGGGACGAAGACATCACTGGCTGCCGCACCTTCGATGAGCTGCCGGACAAGGCCAAGGATTACCTGAACCGCCTGGAGGAGCTCTCCGGCGCTCGCATTTCTTACATCGGTGTTGGCCCGGGTCGTGACCAGACCATCGTTGTTCACGACGTGCTGGACAACTAGCGCTGGACACTTAATCTGGAGGCAGTGGCGAACTAACCGGAAAATAGTCCCGCTTTCGACCCGGCTTTATCGAACTGTTAGATAAAAAATCTTCGGTGCCGAAACTGCTGGCTGCTGTAAAAAAGAACATTTGCTAACCACGAGAAGGCTCTGGGAATTGTCAGTTGACCCTGGCATCTCAGAGTCATTTTTGTATCGTAGGCCTCACCGCGTGGTCCAACGACAGAAGTCCAAACGACAGAAGGCGTGTGGTTTTCATGCAAAACACAGGACACCGAGTACAACGACTGGCAAGTTCCGCCGTGCTTTCCGGCGCGATGGTTTTCTCCGCAGTAGGTGGAGCAGTTGCAGCTCCTGCGGCTCAGGCGAAACCGGCTCCAGCACCGGCTCCAGCTCCGGCGCAGGTGGATAGCTGTACCCCGAACCCGGCTGCACCTGAAATCCAGGCGGCCCTGGATAAGGTCAACAGGGAGCGTCCGAACAACCATGATGGGTGGAAGTACACTGGCACCTCCAACTTCAGCCCGTGTAGCGATTTGAGCTTTGCTCTCGCAGATCAGGCCAAGCAGGGCAACGCTCAGTCCTCCACTGTGTTGTTGATGTTCCACAAGGGTGAGTTCATTGGTACGGACTCTGACCGGCCTCAGCACATCAACAAGGTGACGCCGACCCCTGATGGTAAGAACATTTCAGTCATCTACCACGACTGGGAGGCCCAGGAGGCCGCAGGTGCGCCGAACGCTGATGCGGTGGAGTTCACCTCTAATGTTCACTTCTTCTGGAACGGCGATCACGTCGTCCACGAGGGGAAGATTCCCGGCGGCGCGAAGCCCGCTTCCTAACGGCTCCCGAGAACTCTCGAGAGCTTTCGAGAATTCTTGGGCACTCTCGGGGACTCTTGAATTTTTCCAAGTAAACTCAATTCAGAGTCGGACATGAGAAAAGTAATGCTCCGCCGTAGCTAGGTGCTTGAGAAAACTTGAGAGAACAGAAGAGGTTCCAGCCATGAGTGGTCGTTCAGTTCGTCGCGGGTCGATGCTGGTTAGCGCGGCGGTCGCAGGTGTAGTGGCTTTGTCCGGTTGCTCCACTGATGAGACTGCAGCACCGACCTCTGCTCCTCAGGTAGATGAAGAAACGACCACCATCACTACGACCACCACTGTCGAGGATGACAGTGAAAGTGCAGATACCCCCAATCCGGATGTCGATGATAACGACACCGATGGGGGTTCTTCTGCGCCAATCCAGGAAGAGTCTTTCGAAGAAGCGGTTGCCGACCTGAACTCAATGGAAGGTGGCAATGGCAGCGGTTGGACAGTCACGGACAATACGAACTGGGATACCACCAGCGAGTTGACCTTTGCCTCAGCAGTACAGAATGAAATTACCCACTCAACTACCTCTGGTGCAGTGCTGCTGTTTCATAAGGGCGAGTACGTGGGTACCGCCGGTGGTCCGCAGACAATCAACTCGGTCGAAGGCGATGGCAAAACTGTGACCGTCAATTTCTTCGATGTCAATAAAATGATTGAAGACGGCGGTGCCTTCGCCTTTAAAGACCAGTACAACGCTCCCGTTACGTACTCCTGGGATGGGGTAGAAGTTGCTCAAGAAGGTGAGATTCCAAAGGCAGAGGGAAATTAATCTCTAACCCGTGCTCTCTCCAGATGCGAGTGCTGGCAAGCCGTTTTAAAGTAGTGGCGCAACACACAGATTTCACGTAGATTTCTGTGTTCCGTAAAATCTCCGACGGTAGTTTGTCGACACTGTGTTGTCGGTACTATGCCGTCGCTATGAAGTCGCTAACATAAGTCGCTAATACTAAGCCCAAAGAGGAAAATCACCGGCCATGTCTTCTCACAACTCATCTGACTCCATCCTTGACGAACGGACCGAGCAGAGAGAGCAGCCACAGAACTCACGTGCTCACGGCACACGCCGCGCAATTGCGGCCATTGCTATGGGTGCGTTTGCTATTTCTCCTATTGCAGCCTGCAGCAATGATGCGGACAACGACGCGGTGTCGTCGTCAAGCAGTACAAGCGCGGTTAGCACTACGGCGAGCGAAGAGAAGACCTTTGAAAAGCAGCAGGTCGCTGAGCTGAATGCGTCCGCGAATGTGCGGCCGGCTGCGATGGCTAAGTTGCCGGAGGGTTTTGATCTGCAGTCGCACCGTGGTGGTCGCGGTGAGTGGACGGAGGAGTCCAAGCAGGCGATGGCCAACTCGCTGGAGCTGGGCGTTACGACGTTGGAGCTGGACATCGTTCTGACGAAGGATGGCGTGCCTATGGTCTGGCACGATCCGGAGATCCAAGACGATAAGTGCTCGGACACCGAGCCAGTGACGGAGGGGGATCCGCAGTACCCGTACGTCGGCAAGCTCGTGCATGACCTCACCTATGAGCAGGTACAAACCCTGGTCTGCGACAAGAAGCTCGAGGACTTCCCGGATGCGGAGCCAATCAAGGGCAACAGGATGATGACCCTGCCGGAGCTGTTCGAGCTAACTAAGGACAACCAGGACATCCACTTCAACATTGAGACCAAGATTGAGGGCGAAAAGCGCGCTGACTCGGCAGAACCACAGGAGTTCGTCGATGTGATTCTCGACGAGATTGACCGCGCGGGTGTGGCTGATCGAGTGATGATTCAGTCCTTCGATTGGCGCTCGCTGCCGCTGGTCGCGGAACGGAACCCGGAGATTCCACTGGTCATGCTGTGGGACGAGACCACCTGGAAGAAGGATTCTCCTTGGATCGGCGATGTCAATTACGACGAGGTCGATGGCGACATTATCGAGGCCGCCAAGCAGCTCGGCGTGCAGGTGCTCTCACCGACGCACAGCATTCCTTACGGCAAGACACCGTCGGATTCTGACTACCACCCGGTCGCCACGCCGGAGCTGATTTCCCGCGCACACGAGGCTGGCATGAAGGTGGTGCCGTGGACGGTGAATGAAAAGGAGACCATGCGCGAGCAGATTGCCGCTGGTGTCGATGGCATCATTACCGACTACCCGACGCGTCTGCGCGAGGTCTTGACCGAGCTGGCTATGCCGCTGCCGGAGTCCGCTCCGGTGGGTGATGCAGGGATGGCGACGAACTAGTAAATCCGGCTAGCACCCGCGAAAACTTGTCTGTATTCCTGTTTTGCCCGGGTTTAGCTCTGCGAGCCGAGCGTGTTTCGTGTCACACTTGACCTTATGACGCGTTTGAAAGTGCTTGCCGACGTTGACACGGGTATCGATGACAGTCTTGCTCTCGTCTACCTCGCGGGGTTGCATACCGCAGGCGAGATTGAGCTGGTGGGTGTGACCTGCGCAGGTGGTAACACCACTGCGGCATGGTCCGCTCGCAACACAAAATACATGTTGAATCTCTGCGGTTGTCCGGAGGTCCCGGTTGTCAGCGGTTTCGAGGGGCCCGCTGACCGTGAGCTGACTACCACGCCTGAGACTCATGGCCCGTACGGGCTGGGCTACAACCTGGCGCCACCGGCCGTCATCTACGAGCCGGGGCGCGGAGGAGCGACGGATCCGCTGGCGCTGTGGCGCCAGGTCATCGAGCAGGCGCGGTCGACGGGGGAGAAGGTGCACCTGCTGGTCACTGGCCCTATGACTACCTACGTGGCCGCTTTGAAGAAGTACCCAGAACTCATGCGGGAGCTCGACGGCGTAACCATTATGGGCGGTGCTGTGGAGTACCACGGTAACGTTACCGAGTTTGCGGAATGGAACTTCTGGGTCGACCCCACCGCGGTCACCGAGGTCTTCGGCACCGCGGGCGCTGTGGCAGTCGAGCGCCCGGAGGATGCCGTGCGCAGTATCGCCACCGCCGCAGGTGCGCCGGTGCCGACGTTGGTTCCACTCAATGTCACCGAGACCATCACTATCAGCGATGTTGAAATTGAGTCCTGGCGCGATGCCGGTATGAACCCGGAGCTGCTGCGTGTTCTGCGCCGTTCGCTGAAGTTCTACTTTGAGTTCCACCAGGGTGTGGGGGTCGGTTACAAGGCGCAGGTCCATGACCTCTTTGCTGCGATGGTGGCCGTCGGTGCGGTGACAGGGGAAGTGGAGAAGATGCGTCTCGTGGGCGTCGATAAGCGAACCTTTGCAGATGAGCCAGGACGCCGCGGTCAAGTGGTGGCAGACTCTGCCGGTGCTGAGGCGAACGTTGTCTTGGCTGCTGACCGGAGTGCGGCGCTGGTCGAGTTTGAGCGGGTGTTCCCGCGCTAGGTTCCCGCCCGTGCCCGCCGCGGTGAATCCGCTCGCTGTCGTATGCTGGAGACAATCAATTTCACAGCTGCTGGTTGTGCAGCGTACGTGCCGTAGACGAAAGCGAGTTTATCTCGATGTTCACCCCTGAAGTCACCGGAACCCCGTACCAGCCGGGAGCGACGCGAGTTCTGCTGCTCGGCTCTGGCGAGCTCGGCAAGGAGGTGACCATTGCTTTCCAACGTCTTGGCGTTGAGGTGCACGCTGCCGATCGCTACGAGCATGCACCGGCACACCAGGTAGCTCACCACGCCTACGTCTTGAATATGTCGGACCCCAGTGCACTGCGGGACCTGATTCTCGAGGTCAAGCCCCACTTCATCGTCCCCGAGATCGAGGCCCTGGCAACCGAGGTGCTGGAAGAGGTTGAGGAAGACGAGACGCTGGACGTCACCGTTATTCCAACCGCACGGGCGACTCAGCTGACCATGAACCGAGAGGGTATTCGCCGTCTGGCTGCGGAAGAGGTTGGGCTGCCGACTTCCCGCTATCACTTCGCCTCCAGCTTTGATGAGTTCACCGCAGCTGTTGATGAGATTGGCTTCCCGTGTGTGGTCAAGCCGGTCATGAGTTCCTCGGGCAAGGGGCAGTCCACGCTGCGTTCGCCGGAGGATGTCCAGGCCGCGTGGGATTACGCCATGAGTGGCGGCCGCGTCGAGTCCGGCCGCGTCATCGTGGAGGGCTTCGTCGATTTCGACTACGAGATCACGCTGCTGACCGTGCGCTCCGTTGATCCGGAGACCGGCGAGGGGGCAACGTGGTTCTGTGAGCCCATTGGGCACCGTCAGCAGGACGGCGACTACGTTGAGTCATGGCAGCCGGCTGCCATGAGTGAAAACGCCCTGGACAATGCGCGCTCTGTCGCCGCGCGCATCACCAACGCGCTGGGCGGTCGCGGTATCTTCGGCGTCGAGCTGTTTGTTCGCGGCGATGAGGTGTGGTTCTCCGAGGTCAGCCCGCGTCCGCACGACACCGGCATGGTCACCATGGGCACCCAGCGTTTCTCTGAGTTCGAGCTGCACGCGCGTGCAGTGTTGGGTCTGCCTATCGACGTCACGCTGGTGTCCCCGGGAGCCTCCGCTGTGGTCTACGGCGGTGCTGACATCGAGCAGCCGGGCTACACCGGGCTGACGGAGGCCATGGCTATTCCGGAGACTGATATTCGTATCTTTGGTAAGCCGGTCGCTGGCCCGCGTCGCCGCATGGGCGTTGCTGTTTCAACCGCGGATTCTGTCGATGCTGCCCGTGAGCGTGCATCGGAGGCGGCATCAAAGATTAAGGTCGTCGAACTGGGCTAGTTCGACGACGTAGTGTGCGCTGCGGTACGGCCGTAACCGGCCCCGCAGCGCACTTTTTGTTTGCCCGCTATGGTGCGTAAGCTACTTGATCTACTTGGACTTCTGTACCGGTGGCTCGGCCGACCAGGGGAAGACGATCCAGTCATCGGTGTGCTTCCAGACATAGTCCGGTGCAATCTCCGAGCGGGACTTGCCGTAGAGCACAGCGGAGCGTACTTCCGCACCGTGGGTCTTAAGCAAATCGAGCACCAGGTGCAGCGTGCGACCGGAGTCTGCGACATCGTCAACGACCAGCAGACGGCGCTCAGAAATCGATTCGATGTCCAGCAGCGGCTCCAGCAGAACCGGATCCGGCAGGGTCTCCGCCACGTCGGTGTAGAACTCGACGTTAATGGCGTCAGAGAGCTTGACGCCCATGGTGTAGCTGAGTGCACCTGCAGGTAGAAGACCACCGCGGGCCACGGCGATAATGATCTCCGGCTCGTAGCCCGAATCGACAATCTGCTGTGCCAGTTCACGGGAGGCGACGCCGAAGCCTTCCCAGGTCAGAACTTCCTTGACGTCCAGGTTGGATGAGTCTGCATGATAAGCCATGTATTAACTCTAATCCGAAGACCGACTGACGTGCACAATCAACTGCCCGGTTAGACCCGACACGCTAGCTGGCGACAGTCTCCACAACCGCTTCGTGTACAGCTTCGGCCACGTCATCGGCATCTGGCTGCTTTGCGACGACCGTGGAGGCCGCAACCATATCGGCCCACTCGACCAGCTTCTTGCGCTCGCGGCCTTCGGCTTCGCCCGCTGCACGTTCGGCGGCGTCGAGTGCGTGCCAGCCCTCCCAGGTGGTGACCTGGAGGCC
This sequence comes from Corynebacterium sp. MSK012, assembly GCF_030232435.1. Taxonomy (NCBI): domain Bacteria; kingdom Bacillati; phylum Actinomycetota; class Actinomycetes; order Mycobacteriales; family Corynebacteriaceae; genus Corynebacterium; species Corynebacterium sp. MSK012. The sequence continues at coordinate 116,136 of NZ_JASPJU010000001.1, read as the reverse complement.
CTTGTTGGCCAGGAACTCGTCGACGTCGTTATACGTGGGTTTTGCAGGTGCGACCAGGCGGCCTGCCTCCCAGTCGGCGATGAGGTTGCCGACGGTTTCGTTGGCGTCGCCCTTGGTGTTACCGATTAGGCCGACCGGGCCACGGCGAATCCAGCCGGTGGTGTACAGACCCTGGATGTGGTTGCCGTCGACGTCGTCAAGCACGCGTCCGCCGGCATCTGGGATGGTGTGGGTGCCGGTGTCGAACGGTACGCCGGTGACTGCGTCGGAGCGGTAGCCGACTGCACGGTAGACCGCACCGACCGGCCATTCGGTGAACGTGCCGGTGCCACGGACGCCACCCTCGCCGTCGAGTTCAGTGCGTTCGGTGCGGATAGCGCTGACGTGCTGTACTCCATCCTCGCCGGTCTCGCCGATGATTTCGACCGGGGACTCGAAGAAGTGGATGAAGAGCTTGTGCGGGGCGCCCTTTGGCTCGCGGATGGCGTAGTTTTCCAGAATCGTACAGACCTGATCGGTGATCTTGGACTCACGACGGGACGTTTCGGAGGCGGCATCGTACTGGATGTCCTCCGGATTCACGACAACCTCAATGGTGTCGGAGTGGTCCAATTCCTTCAGCTCCAGTGGAGTGAACTTTGCCTGGGCCGGGCCGCGGCGGCCGAAGACGTGAATTTCGCGGGCGGCATTCTTTGCCAGGCCAGCGTAGACGTTGTCGGCGATTTCGGTGACGTGCAGCTCATCGGCAGTCTTGGCGAGAATGCGGGCGACGTCGAGGCCCACGTTGCCGACACCGACCACGGCCACGGACTCAGCGGAGAGCTCCCAATCGCGGGCGAACTCCGGGTGGGAGTCGTAGAAACCTACGAACTCACCCGCGCCGTAGTGCTCCGGCAGGTCGGCGCCCGGGATATTCAGATCGCGGTCGCCGGTCGCGCCAGTGGCGAAGATGATGGCGTCGTAGAACTGGCGCAGTTCATCGACGCTGACCTGCTTACCGACGTCCACGTTGCCCAGAAGTCGGACCTGCGGCTTGTCCAGCACTCGGTGGAGGGACTTAATGATGCCCTTGATTCGCGGGTGGTCTGGCGCAACGCCGTAGCGGATGAGACCGAACGGCACTGGAAGGCGCTCGTAGAGGTCGATGGCGACGTCGCGGCCGGACTTCATCAGTGCGTCGGAGGCGTAGATACCGGCCGGGCCCGAGCCGACCACGGCTACACGCAGTGGCGTGGTGGAGTTGGCGAGATTGGGCAGTGAGGAAGCGGCCGCGTTCTGGGCTGCAGTCTGGTCGTTGGTCATTGAGTGGAATCCTTTTTCTACGTTTTCTTTGTCGCGATTGCTTATCGTAGACCAATCGGTCTATGCTTGCTGAAACAGAATATAGACAAACTGGTCTACAAAAAGCAAACACAAAACACCGCAAGAATCACTGCTTTGGCTTGAGAGGGTTTTGCTGCGTATTGCTTCTGCTGAACGAGGTCTAAAAGAGCTTGTCGTGCGGACGTCGTGGCAACGGCAGGCTCTGGTTGGGTAAGCGGGGAAGGGCTTGTCATGGAAAAACTCATAGTCTTCGTGCTAATCGGCCTTGGCGCGCAATTAGTCGATGGCACTCTGGGGATGGCATTCGGTGTCACTGCCACTTCACTTTTTATTGTTGCTGGTAGTAGTGCTGCCACTGCGTCGGCGGTAGTTCACGTAGCGGAGGTGGGCACGACGCTGGCCTCTGGTATTTCGCACTGGCGATTCGGCAATGTCGACTGGCGGCGCGCACTGAGCCTTGGTGTGCCGGGCGCTATCGGTGCCTTTGTTGGTGCGACCTTTTTGTCCAATCTGGATAGTGATGCCGCGACGCCTGTGACCTCGACAATCTTGCTTTTTCTCGGCCTGTGGGTGATTATCCGCTTCGCCTTCCTGGCTAATGTTAAGCGCAAGAAAAAGACCTGGGGAGCGAAGAAGCACGCTCCGCTGGGGCTCTTTGGTGGTCTGCTCGATTCCACTGGTGGCGGCGGTTGGGGGCCTGTTACCACCTCTACTTTGTTGGGTGCTGAGGCTGATCAGCCGCGCAAGATTATCGGTACTGTCTCGGCGGCGGAATTTCTTGTCGCTCTAGCTTCTGTGCTGGGCTTTTTGCCAAAGCTGCGGGAGGAGTTTACTCAGCATGCCGCGCCGGTAATTGGTTTGCTGTGCGGTGGTGTGATTGCTGCACCTTTGGCTGCATACCTGGTGGGGCGTATTAATCCGCGCCTGCTTGGAATTGTGATCGGCGGCGTGTTGGTCGGGCTGAATATTCGAACACTGTTTTCGCCGCTGGTTTCTGGCGGCGTGTTGGCAACGGTGCTGCTTGTCTGGGCTTTTGGCGTTGTCGCACTGGTGCTGTGGGCGCGGTCGCATGACACTCTTCCGCGTCTGCGTCAGCGGGTCCAACTTGAGTCGACTTCTCAGTCTTCCTCGGCTGATGTGTCTAGTTCTGGATCTCCATCACCGGCTTCGGTTGATGGCGGGGCTGGGGATGCTTCTGGAGGTGTCAAAGTGGGCGCAGAAAACGGTGTCCACGTGGGCGAAGCGGGGGTTCGCTAGGTATCCGAGCATACCCCGGCTTGCACTAGCCAGACTGGTCGGTCTAATGTTGCCTGCAATACTGCATAGACCGTCCGGTCTATAAAAATTAGCAACTAATTCGTTCAGGGCTGATTCAAGCAACTCTGATTCGGTCAACGAGAACAAAAACGAAAGTGATTCGGTAGATTCCCATGAGCTCTCCTACGAAAACCGCCGAGCGTCCGGCTTCCGCAGCGGCTACCCGACGTAAGAAGCGTGCACCGAAGCCGCAGGGACAGTGGCTTATCGACGGCCGCGAGCCACTTAACGACGACGAACGCATCAAGAAAGAAGATGCTGGCTTTGCCGTTAAGCAGCGTGTTATCGACATCTACTCCAAGCAGGGGTTTGACTCTATCCCTGCGGAAGACCTAGCTCCGCGCTTTAAGTGGATTGGCCTCTACACCCAGCGCAAGCAGGGGCTTAGCGGTGAGCACACCGGTGTGAAGACTAACGCCGAGTTGCAGGACAAGTACTTTATGCTCCGCGTTCGTCTCGATGGTGGCCAGACCACCACCGAGGGTATTCGCACCATCGGGGAGATTTCCCGCGACTTCGCTCGTGACACCGCGGACTTCTCCGACCGTCAGAACGTCCAGCTGCACTGGATCCGCGTCGAGGACATGCCGGAGATTTGGGACCGCCTTGAGCGGGTTGGTCTCGACACCAACTTTGGCTGCGGCGACGTTCCCCGCGTTATCCTAGGTAGCCCGGTTGCCGGCGTTGCTGCCGATGAAATCGTCGACGGCACCAATGCTATTCGCCGCATCAAGGACGAGTACCTCTCCGGCGACGAGTTCTCCAACCTACCGCGCAAGTTTAAGTCCGCAGTTTCCGGTTCCCCGCGTCTCGATGTCACCCACGAGGTCCAGGACGTCGCCTTTGTCGGTGTCAATCACCCAGAGCACGGCCCCGGTTTCGACGTTTGGGTCGGCGGCGGTCTCTCCACCAACCCAATGCTCGCGCAGCGTCTCGGCGCCTGGATCCCAGAGGACGAGGTTCCCGAGGTATGGGCGGGCGTGTGCCGCATCTTCCGTGACTACGGCTACCGTCGCCTGCGCAATCGCGCGCGTCTGAAGTTCCTCGTTGCCGAGTGGGGTGCGGAGAAGTTCCGCCAGGTACTCGAAGACGACTACCTCAACCGCAAGCTTATCGACGGCCCCGCGCCCGAGCCTTTCGAGGGCGACCGTGACCACATCGGCGTGCACAAGCAGGCCGACGGTCTCAACTACGTCGGTGTGAAGCCCGCTGTTGGCCGTGTTCCGGGCTCTGACCTGGTCAAGCTCGCCGACATCGCCGAGCGCCACGGTGTTTCCCGCGTCCGTACCACTGTCATGAAGGAGCTCATTCTCCTCGACGTCGCCGACGACCAGGTCGACTCCCTGCTCGCTGAGCTCGACGAAATTGGCCTGTCTGCCAAGCCTTCCGCATTCCGGCGGGGCATCCTGGCCTGCACTGGCCTGGAGTTCTGCAAACTCGCACTTGTCACCACGCGCCAGCGCGCAATCGATCTGGTGGACGACTTGGAGGAACGTCTCGGCGACCTCGATGTCCCAATCACCATTGCGCTCAACGGCTGCCCGAATGCCTGTGCCCGCACACAGATTGCCGATATTGGACTCAAGGGTCAGATTGTCACCGACGATGAGGGCAACCGTGTCGAGGGTTTCCAGGTTCACCTCGGTGGTTCGCTGGGGCTCGATGCCAACTTCGGCCGCAAGGTTCGCGGACACAAGGTCACCTCGGCAGAACTGGGTGACTACATCGAGCGCGTCGTCAATCATTTCAAGGAGCAGCGCCACGAGGGTGAACAGTTCCGCGAGTGGATTGTCCGCGCTGATGAGGAGTATCTGAAGTGAGTGAATCTTCCAACGAGGTTCGGTCGCAGGGGCCGTCGGCAAGCGAAAAAGACGAGACGCCAGCGCGACTGGGGATCGGTGGCCGAAGCGCACACCCCAATCCGAACCGGGGTGCGGTGATGCATTGCCCTTACTGCGGCGGTGATGATCTGTGGCCCGACCTGGAAACCGATTACGCCTGGCAATGCCGCGAATGTTGCCGGGTATTCACAGTGAAACTGCATGGTCATATTGATAGGAAGGTGGCGTCATGAGCACGGGACTGAAAACCGCTGAAGTCATTAAGACTCAGGAGGTGCTCGCGCGTGAGGATGTGCTGGACAATCCGGAAACTGCTCGCCGTCTGATAGAGCTTGCACTGGAGTGGGGCTCCAAGCTGGAGACTGCCACTGCCGGGGAAGTACTGGAATGGGGTGCGGAGCACCTGCACACGCCACTGGCTGTGACCCTGTCGATGCAGGACACGGTATTGGCGGAGCTGGCTGCTCGGCACGCGCCGGAAGCCGACCTGGTTTTCCTGGATACGGGTTACCACTTCCCGGAGACCCTCGACGTGGCAGAACAGGTCGCACAGCGCTACGACAACCGACTGCTGTCGATTGAGCCGAAGCGCACCCGCGCCGAGCAGGATGCTGAAGAGGGCGTAGATCTGTACAAGACCGACCCGACGCGATGCTGCGCACTGCGGAAGGTCGAGCCGCTGTCTGCCGTGAAGCGCCCCTACGAGGGTTGGGTCACAGGTCTGAAGCGCGTCGACGCGCCGACCCGCGCACACACGCCGGTACTGGAAATCGATAAGACCGGTCGCATCAAGCTCAACCCGCTGGCCACCTGGACGGATGAGGACATTGCCCAGTACATCGAGGACAACGACCTCATTGTGCATCCGCTGACACAACAGGGGTTCCCGTCGATTGGCTGCGCGACATGCACCGCGCGAGTGGCAGAGGGCGCGGATCCGCGCTCGGGCCGCTGGGCGGGCAGCGAGAAGACAGAGTGCGGATTGCACCTCTAGTTCGAGCGGCTAGCAGACAGCTACTTGCCGCCAGCCACTAGCCGCCCGCCGATAACCGATATCAGCTAAAACAGCGCAGTTACAACAGCCAACACAGCCCCAACAGAAAGAACCCCCATGACTAGCTCAACCACCGTTTCCGTACAAAACCGCCTCGACCCGCGGCTTGCCGAGCTGGAAGCCGAGGCCATCGACATTATTCGCCAGACCGCCGGTCAGTTCGAGCGTCCGGCACTACTTTTCTCCGGCGGAAAGGATTCCGTCGTCGTGCTCGAGCTGGCCAAGCGCGCCTTCGCACCGGCGGGTATCCCGCTGGAGCTGCTCCACGTCGACACCGGCCACAACTTCCCCGAAGTTATTGAATTCCGCGACAAGATTGCCGCTCAGCCGGGCATCAAGCTGCACGTAGCCAAGGTCCAAGACTGGATCGACAGCGGCGTGCTCACCGAGCGTGCCGACGGCACCCGCAACCCCTTGCAGACCGTGCCGCTGGTGGAGACCATTGCCAACCGCGGTTACGATGCCGTTCTCGGTGGCGCCCGCCGCGATGAGGAGAAGGCCCGCGCAAAGGAGCGCGTGTTCTCCGTCCGCGACTCCTTCGGCGGTTGGGATCCACGCCGTCAGCGCCCTGAGCTGTGGGGCCTCTACAACGGTCGCCACGCCGCCGGAGAGAACGTTCGCGTTTTCCCGATCTCGAACTGGACCGAGGCCGACGTCTGGGCCTATATCGAAGCCCGTGACATCGAACTGCCTCCCATCTACTTCGCCCACGAGCGTGAGGTGTTCAACCGCGGCGGCATGTGGTTGGCACCGGGCGAGTGGGGTGGCCCCCGCGACGGCGAGACCCTCGAGGTTCGCACTGTCCGCTACCGCACTGTCGGTGACATGAGCTGCACCGGCGCTGTCGAATCGACTGCCACCACTATTGCGGAGGTCATGGAGGAACTTCGCACATCCAAGCTCACCGAGCGCGGCGCTACCCGCGCAGATGACAAGTTGTCCGAATCCTCCATGGAAGACCGTAAGAAGGAAGGTTACTTCTGATGAGCCAGCCAAATTCCCCAGCTACCCTGATTTCCGCTGACCGCGCCACTCGCGCTCGTCGCACTCTTCGCCTGTGCACCGCTGGCTCCGTCGACGACGGTAAGTCCACCTTCGTCGGTCGCCTGCTGCACGACACGAAGAATATCCTCGCTGACCAGTACGAGGCCGTCGTCGCCTCCTCACAGGCGCGCGGTCAGGAAAACCCGGACCTGTCGCTGCTGGTCGACGGTCTGCGGGCCGAGCGTGAGCAGGGCATCACCATCGATGTCGCCTACCGCTACTTCGCCACCGACGTCCGCTCCTTCATCCTCGCCGACTGCCCAGGTCACGAGCAGTACACCCGAAACACCGTCACCGGTATGTCCACCGCCGAGGCCGTCGTTTTGCTTATCGACGCGCGCAACGGCGTCGTGACGCAGACCAAGCGTCACGCAACGGTGGCCGGTCTGCTGGGCGTTCGCCACGTGATTTTCGCAGTCAACAAGATTGACCTACTGGACTACAGCGAAGAGGCCTTCCGCGCCATTGAGTCGGATGTGGCAGCACTAGCAGAGCGCCTGGGTCTGCAGAACACCTTCGTTGTTCCAGTGTCGGCTCTGGTCGGCGACAACATTGTCGATTCTTCTGAGCACACTCCGTGGTACGAGGGGCCGACCGTGCTGGAGCTGCTGGAAAACCTCAACATCGGTGCCGACCTGGAAACCGATGCCGAGGCTGACCTGCGCCTGCCCATCGACTATGTCATTCGCGATCACGCCACTGAATACCGTGGTTACGCCGGCCGTATCGCCGCAGGTAGCGTGCGTGTGGGCGATGTTGTCTCCGTAGACGCCAACCGTCAGGCTACGGTCACGAAGATCACCGTGGCAGCTGAGGATGTCACTGAGGCCGTGGCCGGCCAGTCGGTGGCCATCAGCCTGGATGCCGAGTTCGACCTCGCCCGTGGCGACCTCATCAGTGGCACGCGCCCGGAAGACGTGCGCCGTTTCTCCGCCGTGGCCGTCCACCTTGCAGACAAGCCGTTGGCAGTCGGTCGCGTCGTAGAGGTGCGCTATGGTGCCGCACTGGTGCGTGGTCGTATCGCTTCCGTCGATGCGCTCATCGATATCGAAACCGGTGAGCCCACCGGTGTGGCTGATCAGCTTGCAGTCAACGACGTCGCGGAGATCACCGTCGAGGTCGCACAGCCGCTGCCGGTCGATGCCTACCGCGTCGGTGGCCGTGTCGGTGCATTCCTGCTCATCGAGCCGGGCACCGGTGACACCCTCACCGCAGGCCTCGTGCGTGGCGCTGCCCAGTAGAGCTGCCAGGTAGAGAAACCAGAAAGCACAGCTAGCGAGCCTGAGGAGACCATCGATGACCGCACTGATTCTGCTTGCGCACGGTTCTCGGCACTCAGAGACCAAACCGGTGCTCGAAGACGTGGTCGCGCTCGTGCGCGAGAAGATGCCGCTCACCCGTCTGGATGCGCCCTCTCAGATTCGCCTCGCCTGGCTGGACCTCGACGAGCCCTCACTGGATACCGTCTGTGCCGAGCTCGCCGCTGCCGGCGAGACTCAGGCACTGGCCGTACCGCTGCTGTTCACCGATGCGTTCCACTCGCGAGTCGACGTTCCCGAGCAGGTTCGACTCTGCGATCGGCATGGTGTTGACATCACAGTGGCTGAAGGACTCGGGCTTGGCGACGGCACGAAGCGCGCCGTCGTAAAGCGAATCATCGAAGCGGCGGAGAATGCATCTTTTTCCTGGCCGGTCGATGCGCTGGTGATGGGGGTCGGCTCCTCTGATGAGGATGCCAATGCGGCGGTGCACCAGTTTGCGGCAAACCTTGGCGGGATGCTGCCGGGACATGTGAGCGCGGCATTCGTGGTCGGTCCTGAGAAAATCAAGGGAGCCGATGCTGTGGCCGCGGCGCAGGAGCGCGCGGCCAAGCGCGGACGCGGACTCGTAGTGGTGCCGCTGTTTACCGCGCCGGGCCTATTGTGGGATCGAGTCATCGATGCAGGCGCTGCCGACGGTGCTGGTCAGGTGGCTTTTGGTGAGCCATTGGCCGAGCTGTTGGCGCCGATTGTGTGCTGCCGCTGGGACTCGCGCGCCGCGTACACGGACGTGAAGGTAGTGGCGTAGCCGACGCTTTTTATCCGTCCTAGTTACTCGCCGTTACTCGCCCTTGGAGTGGGTGACCATCTCATCCCACTCGACGTACTTCTTGCGTTCGCGACCCTCGGCCTCGCCGGCGGTGCGTTCGGCAGCATCGAGCTTGTGCCAACCTTCCCAGTCCAGGTAGTCGATACCCTTGGACTCCAGCAGCTCGTTGACAGCGGACAACTCCGGCTTCGACGGGTTGAATTTCTTGCCCTCAGCGGCATCGGCCAGCAGATTGGCTACGGCCTCATTGGCATCGCCCTTGGTATTACCAATCAGGCCGACCGGTCCGCGGCGAACCCAACCGGTGGTGTAGAGGCCAGTGATGGCCTCGGCTGCTTCATCCTCGGTGTTGTCGGATTCGATGACTCGACCACCGACGTTGGAAATGACATTCTTCACGTTGTCGAACGGGATTCCCGGCAGTGCGTCGGAGCGGTAGCCCACGGCGGAGTAGACAGCGCCGACCTTCCAGTCGGTGGTCTCGCCGGTCGGCCGCAGCCCGCCAGCACCGTCGTATTCCATGCGCTGAGTGCGCAAGCCTGTCACATGCTGCTGGCCGTCGGTACCCTCCTCGCTGAGGATTTCCACTGGCGACTCGAAGAAGTGAATGTAGAGCTTGTGCGGTGCGTTCTTTGGCTCACGGATGGCGTAGTTCTCCAGGATGGTGCAGACCTGGTCAGTGATCTTGGAGTTGCGACGCATAATCTCGGATGCGGAGTCGTAATCAATATCGCGCGGATCGACAACGACCTCGACGTTCGGTGAGTAGTCGAGCTCCTTGAGCTCCAGCGGGGTGAACTTGGCCTGTGCCGGGCCGCGGCGGCCGAAGACGTGGACTTCCTTGGCCTTATTTGTCTTCAGAACCTCGTAGACATTGTCCGGAATCTCTGTGACGTGCAGTTCCTCACCGGTCTTCGCCAGGATTCGGGAGACATCCAGCGCGACGTTGCCGACTCCGACGACGGCCACGGACTCCGCCGAGAGATCCCAGGTGCGCTCAAAGAGTGGATTGCCGTCGTAGAAGCCCACGAATTCGCCTGCGCCGAAGTGCTCCGGCAGGTCCGCTCCCGGCGTTGGCAGTGCGCGGTCGCCGACGGCACCGGTGGCGAAGATGACGGCGTCGTAATGCTCCTTTAATTCGTCGAGTGTGATGTCCTTGCCGAACTCAACGTTGGAAAATAGGCGCAGCTCCGGCTTTTCCATCACGCGGTGCAAGGCCATGATGATGCCCTTGATGCGTGGGTGGTCGGGGGCGACGCCGTAGCGGATTAGACCGAATGGAGCCGGCATCTTTTCAAACAGATCGACTTCCACGTCAGTACTGGATTTCATCAGTGCATCGGAAGCATAAACACCGGCCGGGCCAGAGCCAATTACGGCAACGCGGAGCGGGCGATTCATGAAGTGTGTCCTTCTTTCTCTAATGCTTTACGACGGCCACGAGGCCGCGGCGTAAGTAGCTGCCAGCGGTGACCTCGTGGGGGAAAGGAGTTATTGGTGAGCTATCGGTTTATTCGACATTCCCAATGGTAGCGCCCCCAATCGTAGCGATAACTTACGAAAAATCGAGAGGCGAGCATCACATCATCGGTGAGATGCTTTTGAAGGCATACAAAACTAAATGTGACCTTAGTCACGTCTAATGTGGGAATTTGGGCTAGTTCACTAGAAAAACCGCATAAAACCCGCGATTATGCGGGAAAATTGTTGGAATCTGCGGGGAAAAGTGTGGCTACCAGGGGTAACCAAAGAGGTTTGAGTCCGCCGTGAGATGTAAGGTGACTCACAATAAGATGAAAATAATGATTTGGGACTCAGCGGGATTAGATTCAGCAGGATTAGAAGCTCAGCATGATCTTGAGCCTCCGGCAGTCCAACGGCTCGAGCCAAGTCAACGTTTAAATAAGTCAACGATTAAGCGCAGTGCGAGAAAGGAACGTCGGTGAGCGATAAGAACGCCCAAGCGTCCACCAACAACTCCGCAGTCCTGATTACTTCAGTGGACCGCGCAGACAATCTGCAAGATGTCATTACGGCATTGTCTGAGGCACTGGGTGGGGCACGTTGCCTCCACACTGTCGGTGGGGCGCACGGCGCCACCGTGGATCAGGTTGTTGTGGATCCGGAATCCGCGCTTGACACCATCGTCAGTGCTGTTGAGGCTGACCGCGCTGCTAACGAGGGGGCGGCTGTTCTGACCGGCTCCGGCAACCTCGATTTTGACTTCCGCATTGCCACCGTCGCCGGCGCCGGTGTCATCGTTGTCGCTGGCGGCGAGGGCTGCCACACAGAGGCCGCAAAGGCTCGCGTTCGTTTGGCTCTCAGCAGTGCAGCTCAGCGTCACAGCGAGGTACTCGCAGTTGTCCTTACAGGGGAGGAGGCAGCTGAGGCTGCTAAGACTCTCGAGCTCGACGTTCCCGTTGTTGCCGTTGACGATGCTGAGGGGCTGCGCAAGGTCGTAAGCCGCGAGGTCACCGCAGTGATGACTCCACAGCGTTTCCAGTGGTGGCTATTGCAGCGCGCCAAGGCTGATAAACGCCACATTGTGCTGCCAGAGGGGGACGATGACCGCATTCTTGAAGCCGCTGATTACCTCCTGCGCGAGGACATCTGTGAGCTCACTATCCTCGGCGACCCGGATGCGATGAAGGCACGCGCCGCCGAACTGGGTTTTGACATCGACGCCGCCCATCTCTGGAACCCGCAGACCTCCGAATATGTTGAGCAGTTCGCGGAACAGTTCGCAGAGATGCGCAAGGCCAAGGGGGTCACGCTGGAGCAGGCCCGTGAGACGATGCGGGACATCTCCTACTTCGCGACGATGATGATTCACAATGGGCTTGTCGACGGCATGGTGTCCGGTGCAGCCCACACAACTGCGCACACCATTCGTCCGTCCTTGCAAATCATTAAGACCAAGCCGTCGGCTTCCACGGTGTCGTCACTGTTCCTCATGGTTATGGACAACTCGCTGTGGGGTTTTGCGGACTGTGCGGTGCTGCCGAAGCCTGCTCCGGAACAGCTGGGTGAAATCGCGGTAGTATCCGCCGAGACTGCAGCTTCCTTCGGCATCGACGCCCGCGTCGCCATGCTGAGCTACTCCACTGGAGCATCCGGCACAGGTGAGGATGTGGACCGTGTGAAGGCGGGTCTGGCCAAGGCCAAGGAGCTGGCTCCGGAGCTCGCTGTCGATGGTCCGCTGCAGTTCGATGCTGCTATTGACCCGTCTGTGGCTGCGAAGAAGATGCCGGATTCCTCCGTTGCGGGTAAGGCAACTGTTTTCGTGTTCCCGGATCTGGACGCCGGTAACATCGGTTACAAGATTGCCCAGCGCTGTGGTGGTGCATTGGCAATCGGCCCGATTCTGCAGGGCTTGAACAAGCCGGTCAACGACCTTTCCCGTGGCGCCACGGTGCCGGACATCATCAACACGGTTGCAATTACCGCTATTCAGGCTGGAGGAAACTAATTATTATGTCCCGTCACGTACTTGTTTTGAACTCCGGTTCCTCCTCTATCAAGTTTCAGCTGGTAGATCCGGAGAAGGATTCAACGCAGCCGCCGTATGTCTCAGGTCTGGTGGAGCGCATTGGTGAAGAAGACGGCATTATTAATCTGAAGTTCTCCGGACAGAAGATTGAAATCACTGAGCCGATCGCTGACCACGCCAGTGGTCTTGACCGCGCGTTCGAGCTGATGGATGAGCACGGTGTTGGTCCGGAGTCGGTGGATATTGCGGCCGTCGGTCACCGCGTCGTTCACGGTGGTCGCCTGTTCTCTGGACCGGAGCTGATTACCGACGAAATCGTCGGCATGATCCGCGACCTTATTCCGCTGGCGCCGCTGCACAACCCGGCCAATATCGTAGGCATCGAAGAGTCTCGCAAGCTGCTTCCGGACGTGCCTCACGTCGCCGTCTTCGACACTGGTTTCTTCCACACCATGCCGCCAGCTGCTGCTCTGTACCCGCTCAACGCAGAGGTCGCATCGAAGTTTGATATCCGTCGTTACGGCTTCCACGGCACCTCGCATGAGTTTGTTTCCAAGCAGGTGCCGGACCTTCTGAATAAGCCGGCAGAGGAAATCAACCAGATTACGCTGCACCTGGGTAATGGTGCGTCGTGTGCGGCTATCCGAGGTGGCCAGGCGGTGGATACCTCGATGGGGCTGACCCCGCTGGCTGGTCTGATGATGGGTACCCGTACCGGTGACATTGACCCGGGCGTCATCTTCCACCTCTACCGCAACGGCATGAGCATCGACGAGATCGACAATCTGTGTAACCGCCAGTCCGGTCTGAAGGGTGTCTCTGGTGTCAATGACTTCCGAGTCCTGCAGGAGCGCATGGATGACCACGACCCGGATGCTTGGGCTGCGTACCAGATGTATGTCCACCAGCTGCGCCGCTACATTGGCTCTTACATGCTGATTCTCGGCCGCCTCGATGCCATCACCTTCACCGCCGGTGTCGGTGAGAACCATGTCGGTATCCGCCGTGATTCGATGGCTGAGCTTGAGAACTTCGGTATCAAGATTGATGACGAGCTCAACTCCCAGCCGAATGACGGCCCGCGTCTGATTTCGGCGGAGGACTCGAAGGTCAAGGTCTTCGTGGTACCGACCAACGAGGAACTGGCCATTGCTCGCTACGCAATGAGCTTCGTGGAGTAGGTTTTGGGGCAGGGGCCCTGGCGAGTAGGCAGGACCCCCTGTAACCCTCCGTAATCGACGGCTGCTAGATGCCCCATCTGTTGAATCCGCAGCTGTGACCCAACAAAAATGAGCTCGCTCCCACTGTCTTCCAAACTGGAAGAACCTAGTGGGGCGAGCTCATTTTTCACCGCCGGGGCGACTGCGCCTATGCCTCAACAGGCTCAGTCACCCGGTCATCGTTTCAACGCATCAGCGCAGCTAACTACCAGATGTAGACGCCGTCGCCGACCTGCAGGGTATCGAAGTACTTCACAGCATCATCGTGGTTCAGGTGGATGCAGCCGTGGGACATCTGATTAACAGAGCCCTCGTGGAAAGCTTCGCCGTCGTTGGTGAAGTACACCGAGAACGGCATCGGACCGTTGTAAGGACGGGACCACTCATCGCGGACCTTGCGGGTAACGCTCAGGTGGCCACGGGTGGTTTCGTAACCTGGCATACCGGAGGACATTGGCACCGGACCGTAGGTGATGTTGCCATTTTCCTGCAGCCAGGTCTTCTGGTTAGCCAGGTCAACGCATGCGCGGGCGCTCGGCGGGCACGGGTTGTTTGGCTCTGGGCGTGGTTCAGGGCGTGGCTTCTGCTCTGGCTGTGGAGCAGGGGCAGGCGCCGGCTCAGGCTGCGACGGCTCGTCCTGGCCCCCCAGCAAACCGAAAATCTCGTTGACGACGCGGGTGGCTTCGGCCTTCTGTGCAGCTGGCAACGGCAGGCTGTCGATGGCGTTCAGCAGCTGAGTTTTGACCTTGTCCGCCACCTGCTTGTTGTTTTCAGCGAACTTGAAGTTTTCATTAATCAGAGCGACGACCGAATCCGGCAGCTTCACCGAAGAGGAATCCAGTACCTCAGAGAGCTCAGGGGCAAGGTCGCCCGAATTCAGAGTCGAGATCTCCGGCAGCTTGAGGTCCCGAACACTCTGGCTAAGCGACTGCAGGTCTGGAGAAACCGGCAGGGCAACGGCAGTGCCGGCCCCAATACCAAAGGCGGTGGTGAGGGCTGCAGCGCTGATAATTACGCGCTTAGCGCTGCGGAGAGAGGATTTCGAAGAGGCAAACATAGAGGATATCTTAAACCACGAAAGGCAATTCTCTCTTTATTCACCAATTCTGGGGTGGCGCTCAGGCCCACAACAGCATGTTTGACCAGGTTCGGTAAGGAGCTGTTAGAGAGCTAACGCCAAGTCCGTGGCCGAATGAGATTTGCGATATCCACCAAGTTGTAGCGGTGTCGCGGAAACTGCGAAGAGCGTGCCAGCATCCGTAAGTCTTTTTCCAATCCTTCACGCAGGCCGGCCACGGTAAAGGGCGCATCGAAAAGACCATTGGAGCTAGCTGCATGGTCGAGGTTCGAGCTGCGCAACCAGTTCAGCGCGGACGCCATCACGGCGATGCGCAGCTGTGGCATGCGCGGTTCATTCGTCGGCAGCTCCACCAGACGACGCGCAGCACGGCGAATTCTCGATTCAGTTAACTCGGAGGGCATCCCTGAGGTGAGCATCAGAATCGTCGTCAAACGTGCCATGCGATGGTGACGGGAGTTACCGGGTACGCGGTCAAGCTGGGAGATAGCCATTTCGTGTTGGCGCTCAGAGGCCAGCTGACGAGCTAGCCCGAAGGCGGAGGATACCGTCGTCGGGTTGGCCGCCCACACGACGGCGTAGAGACGCAGGGTGTTGAAACGAATCGTCTGAGGCGACAGGGACTCGCTGGCCCAGGCGGGGGAGAAGATCTCGGGCGTATCGGCAGCGACATTATCCAGCGCGCTGCTCAAGTTCGCGGCGGCGCGGGCGACAGCGGGCTCGAGGAGAGATGCGTTGGCGATGCCCAAGCGCTGTTGAATCAACTCGAGAGTCGCTGCCAGCGCCAACTTCGGGGCGGGCTCGCCGGGCAGCATCGTCAGCACGTGGTGGAACGAGGCGAGGGCATCGTTGAATTGGTCGAGAAGCAAATAAGTCACGCCCTCGTACCAGTGGTAACGCCAATCGCGCTGCAAACGTTCAGAGACATCGCGGAGGCTGTCGCGGGCCTCATCAATTAATCCGAGGTCCAGTTTCGCACGCACGATGCCCAGTGGAATTTCCACGGAAGAGCCATACTCGGGTTCGGACAGCGCATTGGTCAGTGTTTCGATAAGTTCGTTGGGCTCTGTAAACGACGAGGCACTCAAGATGCGCGCACCCGGATCTGTCGGGTTAATCAGTGGTACAGGCAGCGCGAAGGTCACTTCTTGCGGAGTGATTTCCACGCCGCGGGTGATGCCGTCGACAAGCTGATCGGTGCGGAACACCAGGTGCTTGGTGCCGTACGTGGAACGCTGCGGCGAGAAATTCGACACCGCCTGCGGGAATTGCACGCCGTCGCGCACCGCCAGAATCTCGCGCAATACGCCGATGAGCTGCACACTCATCTCTTCGGCAGAACCGAAGCGAGCCTCCGGGTTCTCGTGGCAAGCGCGTAGTAGGAAGCGGTAGAGCGAGTAAAAACGGCGGAATAGAGGCTCTTCGACAGGTGAGGGTAGCCCCGGGTCGTAGATGCCGTTGGTCGCCGGCAACTTCAGAATCAGCGAGGCCAGCGTGCGGCCGACTGTGTAGATATCGCTGGCAATCGTTGGTCCCGTCGTGGCAATCTCCGGCGCCTGGAAACCGGGCGTGCCGTAGATATGGCCGTAGGCGCCGATGCCGGTGACCGCGCCAACGTCGATAAGCGTGACGTGGTCTTCGCTGAGCAGCACGTTGTCCGGCTTCAAATCGTTGTAGACAACGCCGCGCGAGTGCAGGTAATCCAGCGCGGGGAGCAGCTCCAGGATGTAGCCAATCGCTAGGTCACAGGGCATGACGCCGTCTGGGTAGCTCCGTCGCTGCTTGCGTAACGACGGGCCGCCGACGTACTCCATCACAATGAAGCCGGTGGCGCTGTTGGCGTCCGTCTCATCGATGAAGTTGATAATCTTCACAATTCCCGGATGCGAGATTTCCGCGAGGAACTCGCGTTCCGCCTGGACTACGGCGAAATCCTTCTCGTTTTTCGCTGCCATCATGCCCTTGAGCACGACCCAACGATCCGAGACATTGTGGTCAATCGCCAGGTAAATCCAGCCGAGCCCGCCGTGGGCAATCGGGCCCACGATCTCGTACTGATCCGCCACGATATCGCCGGCTTTCAGGCTCGGCGCCGGCTTATTCGTCGCTCGAATCTTCTCATCACTCATTACTGCATCGCGCGGATCCTGCGTTGTGATGTACGGCAGGTGCACCATGCCGTCGGCGACAGTGCGTCCGCGGTGTGCATTCGATCGCCTCCGGCGGAAGTCCTCCAACGCTTTCCGGTGCGAGGCCATCGACGGATCTGGCGTCTGGGCGCCGGGTTGGGTCGTCGCGCTTGACGACGAGCCCCCGCGCCCCAACAATTCGGCGATATCGAACTCTTCGTCATCGTCATCATCGTCCGCAAAAGGGTCGAAGGCGACAGCGGCAGTGCCGGGCTCTTGTTCGTCGTCTTCATCGGCGAATGGGTCGAAGGCGACGGCCTGAGTGGCAGCTGCCTCTGCCTCTGCGTGAGCATCCTCCTGGGGCTCCGGCGTGTACTGGGGATGCTGGGCTTGCTGGGCATGCTCGGAGTACTGGTTTTCGTCGCTCATCGGTTATCCACCTCGCCTTCTGGAGCAGCTTCCGGTGTGGGGGAGATTCCAAGTATGTCTTCGTCGTCGCTGTACTGTGGCGATGGCTGTGTACCGCTTGGCAGGAAGGGGCCGAACCAAGTGTCGTAGAGGGACTGCCAGGTGCCGTCGCTCGCCATACGCTCCAGGGTCGCGTTGATTTGGCGAACTAGGCCTGGGTTCCCCTTGGATACACCGGCCGCGTAGCTTTCCTCGTTCAAGCCCCGCTGGACAATGGCGGTAGCCGGATCTTGGTCGTTGATACCAGCGAGGATGGTGTCATCGGCAACGACAATCTCTGCCTGGCTGTTTTGAAGTGAAATGAGGCAATCCGACCAGTTACCGACCAACAGCAGCGTATTGTTCGGCGAGAGCCGTCGAATCAAATCCTCGGTAGTGGATCCCCGGGAGACACAGATGCGACCGTCCTCGACGTCCTCGGGGGAAGCATCGCCACCCGGCGAAGAGACTAGAACTCCAGCTCGTGCTGTCAAATACGGTGTGGAGAACAGCACCCTTTCGCGCCGGGCATCGGTGACCGTCATAGTGCGCAAAACGACATCGACAGTGCCGTCTTCGAGTGCGGCAGTGCGTTCGTTGCTGTCGACGAACCGAAACTCGACAGCATCGGGATTGTCAAAGATGTCCCGGGCAATCTCTTGTGCCAGGGATACTTCAAACCCCGAGAGCTCTCCGCTGCTGAAGTCGCGGAAGCTGAGCAGGTTCAATGATTGGTCAACACCAACGATGATGCGGCCGCGCTGGTAAATCTCCGGGATTCGCTCTTCCGGTGTTTGGTCATCGGGGGCGAGTGTGGACAGATCTGGGGTGTTGGCTTCTGCCGCAGGCTTCCTCGAGGAGGCTTTGTCGTAGAACGCGCCCGGTGGCAGGGGGAAGTCACCGGTGGCCTCCAGGATTGTGCGCGAGTAGGGATCGTCGGCAAGCGAATCGGTCGCGCAGGCACTGACGGTGAGCCCGGCGATGGCGAGTGCACCAAGGACGGCCCTGCGCCGCCAACCGGCGAGACTGTGGAGCGACGGGGAGAACGAAACAATCATAGGTACTCCAGAAGCCGGTGTCGGAAGCCGAAAACAACCAGAACTGCCGCGATGACGGTCAGCGTAACCGTGGCGAGGGACAGTGCCGCGATAGCGCGACGGGATTGGTCGAGGTTCTCACGGGCGGTCAGGCGGGACTCGGCGATGGAATTCTGTAGCGACTCATCGACCTGGTTGAACGCAGTCGCCGACGAGCTGGCATTATCCACATCGGTCGCGATGCGAACCGCACCGGCGTAGTCTCCTGAACTCAAGTGCCCCATCATCAGGTTGTGGCCGGACTCCCAGCTGTAGATACCGTGGATGGCGGCTCTGACATCGTCGTCCGGCGCGTTGGCGTCCACTCTTTCCAGCTCGCCGACCAGGGTGCGCACCGACTGCGAGAAGGACTCCGCATCCGCGGGCTGACGGCGCACTAAGCCGAGGGTTTCGCTGGCGCGTAGCTGCTGGGCATCAATGCGTACTTGGGTTAGGGCATGAACGTCCGGGCGCTGCTCTCCGAAGAGGGAGTTAGACTGCCACGGCTGAGTGGTGGCGATTCCCACACCGACAAGTGCGATGGCCATCAGCATGGTTGCACCAAACAGGCCGACGTTGAATAGTCGACCGGTGCGGCGAGTCAGCCACCACTGTGTGATTAGCAGCATCAAAATTGCCGCTGCCAGGCCTGACATCGGGAAAAGAGGTGGTTTCGATAGTTCGCGCTGCTCCTCATTAGTGGTGGTACTGGTGCGTTCGTAGAGCGATTTTGCAGCTGGCAGAATCTGGACCTGCATCAAGTTTGAGGCAGAGGCGAGGTACGCGACACTGACGGGGTTGCCCTGGCGCGCATTCGCGCGAGCTGTCTCGACCATGCCGGTGTAGACCGGCAACAGTCGCTGTACAGTCGCGACATCCTTCATCTCTGGATCATCGACGTTTTCAATGCCCGTAGCTGCGCGGGTAGCGGACATGGATGCTTGTGCGATGACATCGTCGAAGTTGCTGACCAAGTCCTGGCTGCTGTTGAGCGTGCCGCGGGAAAAAGCGGTGTTGGCCGACGCATCGGCAATCGTCAGCGAGGCATAGAGATTCTGCGAGGCATTGGCCATCGGCTCGCTCAGCTGCGAAATGCGGGTGAGCTGCTGCTGGCGTTGCGAGGTTGTTTGCCACATGGATAGGCCGGCGGCCAGGATTGCGACGATGAGGATGAGGGCGACTATGGTCAATCGGCCCGGCGACGTTATCAAAAATGACGCTGACCGGCGCACATACGTGGCCGACGGGCCGAGCTTGTCGTAGAGGCGCTCACCGAGAAAACGTGTCAATCTCCGGTTGCGCGGGCCAATCTCCAGGGCATCCACGCGCAAGTCTGTATCGCGCGGAGAGTCTGCTAGGGCTGTTGGGGTTGTGGCCGTTGCTGGGGCATTAGCCGAGGACTCTGTAGTTTCCAGAGCAGTTGATGGTGCCGCACTCTCGGTAGCCGGGGTGGTGTCGGGAGTATCTTTCGATTCTTTTGCCGCCTGAGCCGCAGTGTGTATGTCTAAGCTTTCGCCACCGGGAGTGGTGCGACCGCTGAAACGAGTTCGGCGTGGAGCACGATTCTTGCGGTGGAATGGGTTTCGGTTTTTGTCGTGGGCACGGGAATGAGGCGCACTTGAAGTGGTTTCACCCATGTGCACGTGTCCTTCCGACGTGACCGAAGTCGCCTGCGACGATCTCTCCGCTCAGAGCAACGTTAGTTCCTTGCAAATCTTAGTCGCTCGGGCTTGTGACGGAAAACACAAGGGTATCTGGCGTAGGGTGGAGACATGCTTCAGGATGGAAATGGTTGGGCAGCCGGCCCCAACGGTACGCGCTGCTGGGGACGCTTCGGAGCTGCAGGGCTGCTGATTGTGAGCCCTCAGCGCACGGTGCTTATGCAGTATCGAGCTGACTGGACATCGTTCCCCCTAACGTGGGGTGTTCCTGGTGGGGCTTGTGATTCTCATGAGACTCCTGAGGCGACCGCGCTGCGTGAAACGGCTGAGGAAACTGGGCTGCTGGAGCATCAGCTTCGCATCCTCGACACGCAGGTCACCACCGGGCCCTTCCCAGCCGATCCGAATCGCCCCGAGCTCGCCGGCGGCTGGAAATACCACACGGTCTACGCACTAGCTGCCGAAGAGCTGGAGACGAATCCGAACGAGGAGTCCCTAGAGTTGCGCTGGGTTCCGCTTGACGACGTCGACAGCCTCGATCTGCTGCCGCCTTTTGTGGAATCGTGGCCCCGGGTGCGCGCGCACCTCGAGAAACTGCTGGAGGCCCTTGACTAGGTGTCGGCTTCGCACCTACCGGCGCTCTCTGCGTCGACTACTTGGAGTCGGCAACTGCTGCTGCGCCAGCAGCCAGCGCGGTGACGGTCAGGACGGACGGCCATGCGCCAATCTTCTTAGCCAGCGGGTGTGAGAGGCCGAAAGCGCCGAGGTAGGCGGCCACCAGACCAGTGGCTCCCAGGGCGCCGGTCTTTGCGTTCCAGGTGCGTGCTGCATATGCGCCGGCGGCGCCCAAGATGACGCCACCGAGCGGGCGAATGCCTGTTTCGCGAGCGGTGAGCCAGCCGCCGATGAGGCCGGTGGCCACCAATGGAGCGGTCTTTACGTCTTTTGCCTTTTTCAAAGTAATAGCCATGAGCATCATCGTACCTAGTAAGAAGGGTTTAGCGGCGCGCTTTTAGAACGGCTCCTGGCGGCGCTGGTGCTCCTCAACATAGCTTTCCGAGTGCTCCGCCAGCTTCAGCAGCGAAGGCAGTGCCTTAATTAGCGCACGCACGTCCTTTTGCGACATTGTCCGCACAATTTCGTACACCAGCGCACCCCAGTGGTCGATAAGCTGCTCCAGCAGGGTCTCGCCATCGCTGGAGACATAGAGGTTCTGCGCACGGCGATCCTTTGCATTGTTCTCGCGTTCAATCAGCCCGTTGTCGAGTAGGCGGCGGACTGTTGCCGAAACGTTGGACGGGCGCAGGAAACGCAGGCGTGCAATGTCGGATACGCCGCAGCCCGGGTGGGTCGAAATAAAGTGCAGTACTTCCATTTCCGACTGGGAAATGTCCATCCTGGCATTCGGGCGCTCACCGAGGCGGCGAGTCGACGCAAGGAAGTCATACAGGCCGATGGAAATCTTCTGCACGCTTTCGCGCAGGGATTCATCGGACTCAGTTGGGTCATCCGCGGTGGGGAAGCCGCTCGCTGGCTCCGGGGTAGTGGTGCGCTGAGGGGAGCGTGCAGAAGTCATGATCTTCCTTCCCGACGTAATGAATTGATGTTCTGAATAAACACCTTATATCGTCGAAATAACTTTCTGTGGTGAAAATTTGTAGATTGAACAAAAAGTTAGACTCATAAGTGTTGTGCGGGTGCTTTATCGCCCATTTCTGCCCCTGATTTTAGGGGCTGGCAGCAAAGACTCCGCTTTACGACGGCCCCAGCGACACCCCCTAGTAGGAACTAGGCCTACGCGCTTTTCCGCCCGTTTATCTACACTTCGTAATCCACAATCACCGGAGCATGGTCGGATGCGCCTTTGCCCTGACGCTCTTCGATGTCGATGAATCCGGCGGACGCCTTTGCCGCGAGGTCGGGGGAGGCGAGCTGGAAGTCGATGCGCATGCCCTCATCCTTGAAAAAGCGGCCAGCCTTGTAATCCCAGTAGGTCCACTGGTTTGGGGTGAATTGGCGAGTTACTTCCTTCATGCCCGCCTGCTCCAGCGCATAGAAAGCTGCGCGTTCAGGCGGTGTGACGTGTGTTTTCCCTGCGAAGGCTGCCATTGACCAGACATCGCCGTCGGTCGGGGCAATGTTGAAGTCGCCGCCCATCATGAAGGTGGCCTCCGGGTCGTCGTCAAGCGTGGCGATGATGTGCTGACGGAGCCGCTCCAGAAATTCGAGCTTGTACTCGAAGTGCGGGTCGGTGATGTCGCGGCCGTTCGGGATGTAGAGGCTATGGACGCGCACGCCACCGCAGGTAGCGGCGATATGGCGGGCCTCCAATGCGGGAGTTGCGTCGGGGTCCTTGTTGAAACCCGGCTGACCGGGGAA
The DNA here is from genome assembly GCF_030232435.1 of Corynebacterium sp. MSK012. Lineage (NCBI taxonomy): Bacteria > Bacillati > Actinomycetota > Actinomycetes > Mycobacteriales > Corynebacteriaceae > Corynebacterium > Corynebacterium sp. MSK012. Next base: position 93,989 of record NZ_JASPJU010000001.1, on the reverse strand, counting down.
CTCTGCCTGGATGTCCTCAAGGCCGACGCGGGAGATGATGGCAACGCCATTCCACTGATTCAGGCCGTGGTGGGCGACTTGGTATCCCAGCTCTTCAAAAGCAGCGGTGGGGAATTGGTCGTCCTTGCACTTGGTTTCCTGGACGGCCAGGACATCAATGTCATTCCGGCGCAGCATTTCCACCATTCGGTCGAGGCGAGTTCGAGCCGAATTGACGTTCCAGACACAGATTCGCATATCAACGATTGTAAAAGGGGAACGAAACGGCGGCCTCATGCGTTGAACAAAGCAGTGACAAAATAGGCGGACAAAAACGGATAAGGTGGGCGGAAGCCCGGTAGGAAAGGGAGTTTCGAGGTTGGCTAACTGGGACGATCGCCGTTACGGCGGCGAGTACAGTCCGACGGATTACCTGGGTAGTAGTGGCAGGAACGCTTATCGGGAACACGACGCATATGCGGCGTACGATGCGGCAATGCCGTATCAGGAAGTGCCATATCCGGTAGCAAACATTCCGGTCGGCTATGAAAGCGGGTACCCCGCTAGCTATGGGGTGTCTTCCTTCGGTGAGCTCAGTGCCAATCCCAAAGTCGCGCCGCTGACCGCTCAAATGGCAGTACACCTGGGCTTTGACCCCAATCTGGCCAATGGCTCAGTGGCACGTCGTGGTGGTGCGCTGTTGGTGGATTCTGTCATCTACACTGCATTGATTGCCTCCATTGCAGTTCTCACTAGCATCGTGGGGACATCGGACAGCGGCGTAATGGTGATGCTGATCAGCCTCTTCCTCGGTCCCGGTGGTTTTTACCTCTACCGCGTGGCGGGGGACTCCATCTTCGACGGGTCGCCGGGTAAACACGCCATGGGCATGAAAATCGAAGGTGCACACGGGATGCCAGTCTCAGCCCGCGATGGTTTTGTGCGCAATGCCTGGATTCTGCCGTCGATGATTCCGGTCGCCGGTTGGTTTGTCTCTGCGGGCCTGGCCGGCTGGATTGCAATGGCTGCCTCACGCGATCCGCTGGGGAGAGGTCGTCATGAACTCTCGGTCCACACCCGTGTGGTGGAAAAGCCGGAGACGCGCGAGCTGCCGCGTGGGCAGCGCCGCATGGGCAATCGCATGGGTAGCAAAGAGCAGCAGGGCAAGCAGCTGAAGCGGATTAAAAGGGTTAAGCGCGGGAAGTAGGGCAATCAGGGCGAGCAGCGCAGGGCCGAAACGTAACCCCCGGCCCCTAAGCCCCTGTCAGCTCCGCGTAGCGGTGCCGGTGGTGCTCGGTAAAACCGAGTGTCCGGTACAGCGCAATGCCAGCCTCATTTGAGCCCAATACCTGCAGATATGCAGAATCTGCCCCGTGTTGTGTGCCCCAGTGCATCATGTGAATTCCCAGTAGGGTGCCAAGTCCTCGGCGGCGCATATCGGCTGCGACTTCCACAGCGGAGAACCCGAGCCACACACGGCCGTCGTCCGATTCGGTCAGCGTGCCGCGCGTAATGGCTACCGTGCGTATGCCTTCAGGCGCATTGTTGTCAGGCACTTGCAGGCGTCCGAAGCACATGCGGCCATCAATTTCATTGCGCAGAAGCTGTAGTGCATGCTCGGGCAGCGTGGTACCGCGGAAATGGTAGAGCCCCAGCCAGTCGTCGTCAGGTTGATCAGCGATATCCACCTGCACGTCTGCAAGCTCGACGCTGTGCTCATCGAGCACCTGTACGGCGCTGTGCTCATCAAGCACCTGTACGGCGCTGTGCGATTCAGCTGCCAATTCAGCAGGCGGCAAATCCCCATCGAGTGAGCGCGTCATAACCACAATGTCCGGCCCGACCGTCCACTCCGGCCCCGCGACCAGCGCCTGTGCAGGTTTGGCGATTCTATCCGGAATCGCAATCCGCACCGGCAAATCGTGGGAATCGTAAAACGACTTAATCTTCTCCAACGGCACCGGCTGAGTGCTGGCTCCGGGTTCGAGCGGCAGCGCGGAGTTGGAACGCTCCGTAATGCCATCGCCGGCTCGCAGCAGCCAGCCCGACTCCACCACATGCGCGATACCCGGGAAGGCCTTCGCTGTCGCAGTTTCCACGGCGCGAATATCCGAATTGCGCACCGGATGATCCGGCAGGGCCTTCACAATCAAAATGTGCTTATCGCTAAAGTCCACCGCTGCCACGGATTCGTCGGCACGCACGCCAGCACGAACCTGCGGACGCACGACGAACGGATCCATGCTGAGCACATGCCCAATGACGTCCGTAGTCTTCTTGCCGCTGGCCAATGCTTCTTCATCGGTCAGCGCGTGCCGCACAATGACACGACGTCCCACCGCCACTTCACCGACGCCCCAGCGGGAAATCGGTAGCTTCTGTGCTGCATTTTCGCTTGCCGACGACTCCAATTGCCTATCCGCCACGATCTAATCCTCGTGGCCGAACGGATCGGGATCCACGCCCGGCATCCAGGTCAGGCCGCCCTCGGTCCAACCGGCACGCTTGATTTCCTTCTTGGCCATGCGCTTCCAGCGGCCCGTGAGACAGTCGGTGTAAAGGAACCCATCCAGATGGCCGACCTCGTGCTGCATGCAGCGAGCGAGGAAACCGGTGGCCTCGATGCGGACCTCGTCGCCGTTTTCATCCAGGCCGGTGACGACAGCCTTCTCCGCGCGGTTGGTGGGGAAGGACAGGCCGGGTACAGAGAGGCAGCCTTCGTCATCGGAACCGTCGTCGTTAGGCATGGTCTTCGGGATTTCACTGGTGGTCAGCACCGGATTGATGACGCAGCCGCGGTGCCAGACGTCGTCATCATCGGGGCAGTTGTAGACGAACAGACGCTTGCCGACGCCCACCTGGTTGGCAGCCAGCCCCACACCGTGGGCGCGGTCCATGGTTTCGTACATGTCCTCGATGAGCTCACGCAGCTCGGAGATGTCCTCGGTCACCGGCTGGGTAGGAGTGTGGAGAACGGGGTCTCCGGCAATCACAATGGGACGGATAGTCATGTCGCTGATTCTACTCGGCGTCCATCTTTTCTAAATCGCCTGGTGATGTCAGGGGTCTTGGAGACGTTGGGCGATGTCGGAAGTGGTATGTAGGGCTGGGTGGCTGAGCCTTACTATGTATCTTCACTAAGTATCTGCATAAGCAGTGTCGTGCAGAATAGAAAATCAGGGCGACTGAGAAGGAAAGCGGGGTGCAGAAAAATGGTGAGCAAGAAGCCCATAGGCGGCAGCCACGAACCTGAGACTGAGTTGCGGCCTGACTCATCCGAGCATCCCGGACTCGCGGGCGATACCGGCGGCATTGAGCCCATTTTGGCGCAGAAAATGCTGGATTTTGAGAAGGAATGGCTGAAAGTTGCCCGCCGTGGGCCGCGTATGGCCGGTGCGCGGCAGGAGGCAATTCGGCGTCGCTTTGCCGAGGACTTCGGCAACAACACAATCCGTTACCACCAGGTACTTTCGCGACTTCTCGATTCTCCGGCAGCCGAAGCGGCCGAACCCGTGTTGGTTCATCGGCTGCGCGCCGTGCGGGACAACCAAGACGCATAAGGTTCAAGTTTCACTTCACGGTTCGGCGGCAGAACATATAGGATGTGGGATGTGTCTGACCAACTAAACCCTCAGAATTCGCCGCGTCCGGGCCGTCATCGACTCGATGACGACTTCGACGACTTCGATGAGTACAGCGATTACGCGGAGGCTCCCGCCGCTGGCGGCGCCCATGCGTACTCCGAGCCGTCGGATGCTCAACACACAGCGCCAAAATCTGCGGCTCCCGCCGCTGGTGCAGCTGCTGCTGGTGCCACCGCCGCCTCGACCGGTGCCAGCGCTGGGGCTGCTAGCAATTCCGCAGCTGCTGATGGTGTTGATGACGGCGACATCGGCGACGGTGCCGGTGATGGCCGCTACATGCGCGTTCTCGCTATCGTGCTGCTCGCTATCGGCGTGTGCCTGGTCGCCTACGGTGCCTATGCACTCAGCACACGTGGCGACGATGCCGAGAACACCGGCCAGAATGACACCTCGGCATCCGCTCCGGTTGACTCTGGTGCGCCTGCTGACTCGGCCAACGGCAGTGATCCGGCAAAGGATGGTGCTGTTGGAGATGGTGACGGCGAGGTTCCGCCGCCGCCACCGGCAAATGAGCCAGGCAAACCGGTTCCTCCCGCTGAGAATCCGCCGGCACAGGATGAGGCCAACGAAGCGCCCCAGATTGACCGCAAGACTGTCAAGGTCAGTGTCCTGAATAACTCTGAGGTCGTGGGCCTCGCCGATGACCTGTCCAAGCAGATGGGCGAGCAGGGCTGGGGCGCCGGCGAGACCGGCAATGCTCCTGAAGAGAAGATGGGTGTGTGGGAGAAGACCACCGTCTACTTCGACCCGAGGAACGAAGAGGAAAAGGCCGCCGCTGAGCAGATCGCGCATGACAACGGTTGGGAAGCCGCACCTCGCGATGACCGCCTCCGGGACGCTCCGGCGGGAATCGTCGTGGTCGCCACTGACCCGGCTCACTAGACTCCCGGCCCACCAGGCTTTGGTCTCTCACTAAGGTTTGCGGCCTAAGTCTCAAAACCTGCCGCCGTGGTGCGAAGCCCCATAGCTTTCCAAGTCCCGCGTAAGCCACACATTTCATGGCCTACGCGGGGCTTTTGCATTTTTTGCAGTCTCAAACAGATCACGGCTGAAAAAGGGGTACTAGTATTCTGCTAGTAGCCAGTGAGGTCTGTGAGGTTTTTATGTTCGCCGTAAAGCGTCGTCGTGTTGCTGTCGCCACCGCGTTGGGTTGTGCTGCAACACTGTTGGTGTCCTGCTCGGGGGTTGAATCCAGCAGCGACAAGGACGGGAACGCAGGCGCGTCGACAAGCACTGCGCCAGTGAGCGTAGATCCGGCTGCACCGAAGCTGACCGAGCGAGTCAGCGCCTATAACTTCATCCGAACAAACGACGACGGATCAATGAAAATGCTGGCAACTGTACAGGTCATGAGCGCCAAGGGATGGATGGGCCTTTCCGACGAAAAAGGTCAGTTCACTACCTTGGATAAGGGCAAGTACACAGTGCAGGCGCGCGGTGCATCTGGCTGCAGTGGCATCGGCAGCCCCGCAACCGAAGGGTTGGGTGTCATCGGCGAAGTGCACGTCGATGACAAACGGAATGCAGATGTCTGGAACGTTCCGTCCAAGGTGGATGAAGACAGTTTCACCACAGTTGCGCTTGTCGATTCCAACGGTGACCTTGCCTCCTGCGCAAAAACCGTCACCTGGACGGAGCCAACTGAGGAAAACGACTCCTAGTGTGAAAAAATAGCGGTATGACTGAGCAATTTTCCGGATCGGCGCAGCCATCACTGGGAGTGGAATGGGAAGTGGCGTTCGTTGACCGACGAACGCGCGACACCGCCCCCGCTGCCGCCGAGGTGCTCGACATCATCGATGCGGAGCATCCCGGACATGGGCTCCAGCGAGAGTTCCTCGCCAACACCGTAGAGCTCGTCACCGGTGTGCACACGAACGTGCCCGGTGCCGTAGCGGAGCTCCAAAGCCAGCTGGACATGGTTCTCGAGGCCGCTGATCGCGTTGGGGTGGATGTGTGGTCATCGGGCTCGCATCCGTTCGCCCGCGGTACTGCTCAGCAGGTCAGCGCTAAGGGGCACTACTCCGAAATCATCAACCGCACTCAGTGGTGGGGTAACCAGATGATCATCTGGGGAGTCCACGTCCATGTTGGCATTAAGGACTCCGAACGCGTTTGGCCGATCATTCAGGCCCTGGCAACGAAGCTGCCGCACATGTTGGCGCTGTCTGCCTCCTCACCGGCCTGGAACGGTGAGGACATGGGTTACGCTTCCAACCGAAGCCTGCTCTACCAGCAGCTTCCCACCGCTGGTCAGCCGCCGGCGATTTACACGTGGCCCGAGTGGGAGTCCTACATGCACGACCAGTCCCGCTCCGGCGTCATCAATCACACCGGCTCGATGCACTTGGACATTCGCCCGGCATCAAAGTACGGCACCATTGAGATTCGTGTCGCTGACGCTACCTCTAACCTGCAGGAACTCGCCGCTATCGTGGCATTGACGCACTGTCTGACGGTTTACTACGACCGCATGTGGGAGGCTGGCGAGGAGCTACCGTCGCTGCAGTCCTGGCACATCGCCGAAAACAAGTGGCGCGCCGCCCGCTACGGCATGGACGCGCTGGTCATCGTTAATCGCGATACCGACGAGCGGTGGGTTCGCGACGAACTCCGTGAACTTGTGGTTCAACTCGCCCCGCTTGCCGACGAACTGGGTTGCCGAGCCGAACTGGAATTCGTCAACAACATCGTGGAAATGGGCGCGGCATACGAGCGGCAGCGCACTGTGGCGGATGCGGCCGGGGCGCTGCCTTCCATGGCTACCGAGGACGACGTACGGGCGAACGAAGAGCGCATTGGCCACACCCCGTGGCGTGCCGCCGTGGATCTTGCGGTGCAGGAACTGCGCGCCGGGCATCCGATAGCGCCTGCAGATTTCCACGAGCAAGTAGACGACTAGCCGTCGTTAAGCGGTGTGTGCCCAGACAAAAATTAGTGACTAGGCCTATAGCACTTTTGGGGTGCATAAACCTAGCCACTAACTGAAGAAAGGCGCCCCCCCCTGGGCGGCCCCGGTCGAACCCGGTTCCGCTCCAGGTCGGGGTCCAATCTTGACGGGGAGTGTCCTCTCGTTATTCCCGGCTGTCATCGCGGGCGAGGCTGTCCTCGTCGACGAGCCTCTCTTTGAACGCCTCGTGGCCAACGCGGTTACTAACAATTGGCGATGTACCCAGAGCAAACAGGATAATCAGGGTCAACAGAGCCAAGTCACTACTAGTAGTTGTGTGAGCTGACGCGTGCGTGGCGACGTGCAAAAGCGAACCCGACAGCGTCAGAATTAGCCCCAGCGTTTGTGGCTTGGAGGATGCGTGCATGCGACTGATGGTGTCGCGGAAGCGTATTAATCCCACGGACGCTGCAACGCACAGTAGCATTCCGGTGATAATGAGTGCGATGGCGATAATGTCTGCCACGAGAATCATTTGGGCTCTCCCTTCACTGTTTTCGGAGCTGCTGTCGGTGTTGCCTTAGGCGCTGCTTTCTGTGCGGTTTTCTTTGTGGCGACCTTTCCGGCTGCTTTCGCCACACCCTTTCGGGAGCCCTTCGCGGGCTGCTTTCCGTCATCCGGAACACGGAACTTGGCGACTGCCAGCGAAGACAGGAAACCGAGCAGCGCAATGATGAGCATTGGGTAGACCACCGAAGTGTCCAAACTCCATGCCATGAACGCAGCGAGCATGCCCTGCAACATTGCAGTCATGGACTCCAGCGCCACCAGGCGGTCCAGCGAGTTTGGTCCTGCGATCATGTGCCCGAGGGTAATCATCACCGCAATGAAATAGCCTGCAGCAGCTACGCCGAGCAGAATGTTAAAAACTTCCGGGTTCATCGGCTGCTCCTTTCTCCCCTTTTTCGCTGCTCGTTTCGCCTTGCTCGCCGCTTTTCGCACTGCTCGGCTGCTCTTCGCCAGAGCCTGGCTTAGTCGGTTGCTCATGTACATCGCGGTTCTCAAACGCGCGAATCACCCGTCGCTCGATTCGGGTCAACTGGTTGATTTGTTCAGCTACCTTGCCTGTCGACGAAGCGTCGAGAAGATGCATGGTCAGCGTCTTTTTTCGCTTATCGATGTCCACGATGATGCCGCCCGGCTGCAGATTAATTAGTGCCATTGCAGTCGTGAGCGAAATATCGTCATTGGTCCGCATGGGGACCTTGATAATGGCAGTCGGTGGCGGATCATCTCGTCGGATGGCCAGCCAGGCGACACTGATAGAGGCCTTCACGAAGTCGATTGTCCAAGAACCGAACAGTCGCACCATGCCACCGAAGTTGATATCCAGCGCGCTGTTTGGCGGGATAGGCATGGCGAGGTTCAGCAACGTGGCTACAAGGATTCCCGAGAGCACATTGGCAAATGTCACCTCGCCCCACAGCATGACCCAAATAATCACTGTGAATAAGAAGAGCAGGATTGAAATACGTGGTGGTCGCTTTGCAGCCACCTTGGCGCGCGCTTTACTCATCAGCTTTCACCTGCTCCTTCCAGCGTGCTGGTGGCACGTTCGGTCGCTGAATCCGACTTCCATGGGCTCTTGGTGCGGCCTGGGTTTTCCAGCTGCTCCAGGCCCTTGTCATCGGCCGAGTCGATACCGAGGACCGCTGCGCGGTACTCATCAACATTCGCGACGTTGCTTGCCGCTTCGGTAGCCACATTGGACAGTGGCCCGGCCAGAACGGTAACCCCCACAGAGGCAATCACCAGCAGGGCCGTCGGCATCACCATGCCGAGTGGCATCTTGCCGACGTCGTCACGCTCTGCGATAGCAACCATCTGAGTCCTTTCCCGGAGCGCGGCTGGCTGCGCAAGCACGGTGTCGCCCTCGGGGGCGTCGGAACGGTCGCGCCAGAAGGCCTTCGACCAGACGAGAATCATGGTGTAGAGGGTCAGCAGGCTGGTGATGATAGATCCCGCAACCAGAATCCATGCGGTGGCGGATCCGTTCTGTGCGCCGGCCTCGATGAGCATGACCTTGCCCAGGAAGCCTGAGAACGGTGGGATACCACCGAGGTTGAGCGCGGGCACGAGGTATAGCAACGCCAGCAGCGGCGACGTCTTGGCCAGGCTACCGAGGCTGCGCAGGGAGGACGAGCCCGCCTGGCGCTCGATAAGCCCGACCACCAGGAACAATGCCGTCTGCACCAGAATGTGGTGGACGATGTAGAAAATCGCGCCGCCGAGTCCCAGCGTATTGCCGACGGCAATACCGAAGATCATGTATCCGATGTGGGATACCAGCGTAAAAGACAAGAGACGTTTAATGTCATTTTGGGCCATGGCACCGAGAATGCCCATGAGCATTGTCGCTAGGCCAGCCCACATCAGGACGTCGTCAAGCCTGCCGTCTGGGAAAACGACACTGCGCGTGCGGATGATCGCGTAGACACCCACCTTCGTCAGCAGCCCCGCGAAGACCGCGGTAACCATCGACGGTGCGGTGGGGTAGGAGTCTGGCAACCACGCCGACAGCGGGAACACCGCCGCCTTCACTGCGAAGGCGACGAGCAGCACTGCGAAGATCGCGGTGCGGGTGCCATCGGGGATGTCCTCCATGCGCAGGGAAATGTGTGCGAAGTTCACCGTGCCGACCGCTTGATAAACCAGGCCAATCGCCAGCAGGAACACCATCGAGGACAACATGTTGACCATCACATACGACACGCCTGCGCGAATGCGTGACGACGATGCCCCCAGCGTGAGCAACACGTAGGAGGCTACGAGCAGAACCTCGAAGCCGACGTACATGTTGAACAGATCGCCGGCCAGGAAGGCCATGGAGACGCCCATGTTGAGCAGCATGTACGTCGGAACGAAGACGGAGATCGGCTCATCTTCGTCACCATCGCTAATACCCTGGCCGATGCCGAACCACATCACGGCAAAGAGGACCAGCTGAGAGACGGTGATCATCAACACTGCGAGGTTGTCGGCTACGAGCGTGATGCCGATTGGTGCGTCCCAGCCGCCCACCTGGACCGTGTGGACGCCGTGCGCGTAGATGAGATACACCAAGGCGCTGGCGACTCCCAGCAGGCTGCCGAGCGAGATTAGCGCGATCGCCTGCTGTGCTTTGGGAAAACGTGCCAGCAGCAGAGCAATTGCGGCGGTGGCGGCGGGGACGATGATAGGCAGCGGAATTAGTGCCAGAATTATTTGCTCAGTCGTCATCGTCGTCACCTCCTGGGGAGTTTGATGGCGGGGTCACGGGCTTTTCGAAACTGGCCGGACCGAAGCTATCGCCGGCCTCTGTGGGACGACCGGTGGTGGGATCGTCGGACTTGTCGTGGTCCGGAGCAGCTGATGGGTCGCTGGCCCGACGCATTGCCAGGCTGCGGTCCTCGTGGTCATCTTGCACGTGATCGCCGATGCGGTAGCGGTGCTGGCGATAGAGCAGAGCCAACAGGAATGCGGTCATGCCCATGGAAATAACAATTGCGGTGAGGATAAAGGCCTGGGGCAGTGAGTCTGCCTGAGCATCGCTGACCAGCGATTCCCTATCCCAAATTGGTGGCCGTCCCGGCGAACCAGAGCCAAGCAGGATGAGCAGGTTGATACCGTTGCCCATCAGCAACAGTCCCATGAGCATCCTGGTCAACGAACGATCGAGGAACAGGTACACCCCTGTAGCAATCAGCGTGCCGACAGTTGCTAGCAGAACAAAATTGAGAATCACGGGTGTGTGTCCTTTCCTTCGGTCCTAGCTGGGGCTGTCGGTTCTGAAGCCTCTGAGGTGGCTGTGTTGGCAGAGTCTGCGGGTTTAGTGCCGGCAGGTTTAACGCTTGCGGGATTAGCGCCTGCGGACTTAACACCTGCGGGCTTAGCCGCCGCCAACTTGCTGCGCAGCTGGCGGGACTGGCCGAGTGCGGCTCGATTCACACGACGTGAACGATCACGCTCAGCGCGAAGGTTTATCTGAGCGTCGATGCCACCGCCCAAACTGCGGAGGATGTAGACAATCGTGCTAACCACGATCATGTATACGCCCAGGTCAAAGAGCATCGGGGAGACAACAGTGACATCTCCGAGCAGCGGAATTTCCCGCGAGCCATACGTAGAAGTTAGCGGTGCCCACCCCACAAACAGTGGCCACAACGCGCTGAGTGCCGACACCAGCAAACCGCCGCCGAGAAGCATCTCGTTAGGAATCGGCAGAGTTGCCGCCAACTCACGACGACCACCGATGAGATAACGCATGGTCAGTGCCAGCGCAGCCACGAGACCACCGGCGAAGCCACCGCCGACATCGTTATGGCCGGCAAAAAAGAGATAGAAGGAAACCACCATCATGGCGGGGAAGAGCACGCGCGATGCCACCAGCACCATGATCGGGTAGCGCAACCGCTCGGCTTCACCGGACTCATCGAGAGTGTTCAACCAACGGTTGGTGCGGCGAGCTCGATTCCGCTGCGGCTTAATCTTTGAACGCATATGCATGGTATGCGTGCGGAAGACCAGTGAGGTAATCCCCAGAGCCACCATCACCAGCACGGTGATTTCACCGAAGGTGTCCCAGGCGCGGATGTCGACAAGCAGTACGTTGACTGCATTCTGGCCGTGTCCAATATCGTGCGCCAGCGGCGGAATGTCGCCCGAGATTGGCTCAGTACGACGGGAGCCCATGGCGTAGGCGGCCAACACGGGAACCGTGACACCGACTGCAATGGCCAACCAAGCACGGTGTCGTGTCCACCTCGGGTTCGATGCCGGTGCCCGCGGGGAGAGCGTACGCAACACCAACACGAAAATAATCATTGAGACCGTCTCGACCAGCAGCTGCGTCAGGGCCAAGTCAGGAGCGCCGTACATGGCGAAAATAATGGCCAAGCCGTAGCCTGTCACGCCTACCAGGATGACCCCGGAAAGCCTGTTCTTCTGCCGGGTAGCGGCCAGCGCCGCGATAATCATGATGAGCGCAACTGCACCCTGCGGAGCAGAGTCCCACAGTTCCATTCGCAGCTCATCGCGCTCGCCGAGCAACAACGCACCGATGGACAGCACGATGAGGGTCAGCAAAATGACCGCTTCATTCAACGGGAGGGAACCACGCTGGGTCGCAGCAGTGACACGGAGAGAAAGACGGCGGGCCAAGTCCAGGATTCCGTCGTAAAGCGCATCGGCACTACCGAGAGCCGGCTGATCAAACTGCAGCTGACGCACCAGATTACGCTGCCAATGCATGATGGCACCCACGAGTAGAATTGTGGCCGTCAGTGCCAGCGGAAGGGTGAATCCGTGCCAGAGCGCCAGGTGCGTTTCTGCTTCCGTATTCGGGAATGCGCTGGTGAGGTAGGGCGAGATAATCGAGTCGAGGACGCGGGGAACCAGGCCGAAAACCAAACCTGCCAGCGCCAACAGCCAAGCCGGGCCAATCTGATCCCACGTCGGGGAATCCATCTCTGCCACGGCAGGGGAAGTGCCACCGCCGCTGGCGTGGGTGCTGGACTTGGTCGCAAACGCGGCGCGCAGCAGGTACAGCGAGTACGCTACGGTCAGAATCGAACCCACGACGAGGCCAATGGTGGTAAACACCGACGGCATCCCATGCAGCGGATCAGCATTGAGCGTGGCCTCCAGCGCAGCTTCCTTGGCGACGAAGCCGAAGAACGGCGGCACACCCATCATCGATGCAGCGGCGAGAATCGAAATCACCAGCAACTGCGGCGACTTTCTACCGAGCCCAGAGAGCTCACGGATATCGCGCGTACCAGTCAGCCTGTCAATTGTGCCCGCGACCATAAACAGCGCGGCCTTGAACATGGCATGGCCGAGCGTCAGTGCCAGGGCTGCCAGCATCGTCGCACGCGTGCCTATCGACGCGACTGTGATGATGAATCCCAACTGGCTGACAGTGCCATACGCCATAATCAGCTTGAGATCCTTCTGGCGCAGGGCCATCCAGCCGGCCATGATCATGGTCAAGAGGCCGAGCGGGATGATGATTGGCTGCCACGCGTTGGTGTCATTGAAGGTCGGCGCGAGCCGGGCAACCAGGAACACACCGGCTTTGACCATCGCTGCCGAATGCAGGAAGGAAGAAACCGGGGTAGGGGCGGCCATTGCACCGGGTAGCCAGAAGTGGAAGGGCGCGATAGCGGACTTCGACAGCGCACCAACGACCAGCAGGATTGCGGCCGTGGATACTGCCGTGGAGTCCAGCTGTGCCGCTGTCAGAGCGCCAGGCGCGGTGAGTTCGGAGAAGTTCCAGAAACCGGTGGTCACTCCCATCAGAACGATACCGACCAGCATGATGAGGCCACCCAGCGTCGTGACCAGGAGCGCCTGGCCTGCTGCGCGACGGGAGGAGGCGCGCTCGGCGTAGTAGCCCACCAGGAGGAAGGACAGAACCGAGGTAATTTCCCAGAAGACGAACATCAGCATGATGCTGTCGCTGATGACCAGGCCGTACATCGCCGCAGCGAAGGCGATCATTTGGGCTGCGAAGGAACCTACGCGGCGACGTTTGCCGAGTGGCGGGTTGATGAAGTAACCGGAGCAGTACACCAGTACGAGAAAGCCGATGGTCAAAACCAGCGTGCCGAAGAGCGATTCAATAGGACCTAATCGCAGGTTTACATCCAAGTGGATAATGGGCATCCACGAAAAATGCGTGACGGCGGGTTGCGTGAGTGCGGAAGTTTCCCCGTTGCCATTGTCTAGAGCTAAGCGAACGAGATGGGTGCCGGTGTAGATGGCACCGCCTGCCAGCGGGAGGCTGAGTACGAGGAACCCGCGGGTTCCGAGCCACTTAATCGTCCATGGTGCAAGCGCTGCCGTAACGAACAGGATGCACAGGAGAGAAGTCACTATTCCATAATGATTGGAACACGCCAGTTCATGCAACCCCGTTTTAGGGACTTAAGCATTTGAAGCGGTGTTAACCGAGTGTGTGAAAACGGTCAATTGTTTCTGGGAAAGTGAAAATTTGGGGGTGAGTTGTGGGGGGGGGCGGAAGTTGGGCATTTTTTGGGGCTTGAGCGGCTGACTGCTCAAGCCCCAAATCAGTGCCATTACTGCCCCCAACACCACCCCACCCCAAAGGTCAATACATTGAACTTGGTGATTCATTGAACTGACCACTATTCTTGGCTGCCATGAGTATTAGCGTCCAGAACTTGAGCGTGAGCTACGGCGCGAACACCGCGATTCGGAACATCAGCTTCACCCTCGACTCCCCCGGCATGCACGGCATCATCGGCCCCAACGGCTCAGGCAAATCCACCCTCATGAAGGCGATGCTCCAGATCCTGGACAAACACAACGTCCACGGCACAGGCCCCACCGGCGCCCCCGCCGGCTACCCCGTCACCCTCGACGGCAAGGCCCCCGCCGAGCAGCGCCGCGCAATCGCTTATATCGAGCAGCGCTCTGACCTCGACCGCAACTTCCCCACCAGCGTCTTCGACACCGTCCTGATGGGCACTTACCCGCGCCTGGGTCTTTTCCACCGCCCCGGCAAGGCCGAACGCGAAGCAGCCACCCAGGCTCTCAAGGACGTCGACATGTGGGACTTTCGCCACCGCCACATCAGCGAACTCTCGGGCGGACAGTTCCAGCGCGTCCTCTTTGCCCGCGCCATCGTCCAGGACGCGGAGTACATCTTCCTGGACGAGCCCTTCGTCGGCATCGACGTCCCCAGCGAGAAGACGATCGTGACCCTGCTGCGGCAGATGGCGGACGCGGGCAAGCACGTCGTCGTCGTGCACCACGACATGAACACGGTGCGCGGCTACTACAACGACCTCATCGTCCTCAACGGCGAGCTCGTCGCGGCGGGTCCCACCGAGGAGGTCTTCGTCCCCGACGTGCTGCAGAAGGCCTTCGGCGCGCTCGTCATCCGCGAGCCGTCAGCACCAGCCCACCCCACGCCACGGCAGGCAGCCCTCCAGGAGGAGACAGCATGATCGCGGAGTTCCTCGACTCACTACTCAGCCACGGCTACCTGCAAAAAGCGCTGATCACCTCGGTGATCGTGGGCGTGGCCTGCGGCATCGTCGGCAGCTTCATCGTGCTGCGCGGCATGGCCCTGATCGGCGACGCCATCTCGCACGCCGTACTACCGGGGGTCGCGGCCTCCTACCTGCTCGGCACGAACCTCTTCCTCGGGGCGGTGGTCGCGGGTCTACTCGCCACACTGGCGATCGGGCTGATCAGCGAACGCTCCACTGTGAAGAACGATTCGGCGATCGGCATCGTCTTTTCCACCTTCTTCGCGATCGGCGTGCTGCTCATGGCGAAAGCGCAGACGGCGACGGATCTGACGGAGATCCTCTTCGGCAACGTCCTGACCGTTCAGGACGCCGACCGCAACCTCTCGATCGGTATTGCCGCTGCCGTGCTGATTCTCACGCTGGTCTTTTACAAGGAGCTCAAGCTCAGCACCTTCGACCCCGTCATGGCGCAGTCGGCTGGCGTGCCCGTGCGGGCAATCCACTACGGGCTGATGGTGGTGCTCACGCTGGTGACGGTCATTTCCCTGCAGACGGTGGGCGTGATCCTGGTGGTCTCCCTGCTGATCACTCCGGCGTCGGCGGCGTACCTGCTGACGAACCGGCTGGGAGTGATGATCGGGCTTTCAGTGGCGATCTCGGCGCTCAGCTCCGTAGTGGGGCTGTTCCTGAGCTATAGCTACAACGTGTCCTCCGGCGTGACGATCGTGCTGACCGCCAGCGCGCTGTTCCTGCTGGCTTTCCTCTTCGCGCCAGGCAAGGGACTGATTGCTCGCTCGCTGGGCAATAAGCCACTGGCCGCGCTGTTGGCCCTCCTGGTGGGCGGTGCCCTCGTGTTCGGGGCCGTGACCTTCTCGACGGAGGAGAAGGCAGACGGTGAGCAGCTGAACGTCGTCACCACCTTCACGCTGCTGGCGGACCTGGTGGAGGAGATCGGCGGCGAGGCGGTGGACGTCCATAACCTCGTGCCGACCGGCACGGACCCGCACGACTACGACCCCCTGCCCGCGGACCTGGATGCGACGAGCGACGCCGACCTGCTGTTCTACAACGGGCTGAACCTCGAGGGCGGTGAGCACGGCTGGCTCGCGAAACTGAAAAACACCGCGGGCCTGGACGATTCCCAGATGGTCGAGGCCACCAAGGGCGTGGAACCGAAGTACCTCAAGGACGAAAAGGGCAATCAGGAGATCAACCCGCACGCCTTCCTGGACCCGACCGTCGGCATCGCGATGGCCGAGAACGTGACCGCGGCGCTGGCCGAGGCCCTGCCCGAGCGTGCCGAGCACATCGAGGAGAAGGGGGCGGAGTACAAGGCCATGCTGGAGAGCATCGACGCCGACTACCGCGAGCAGATCGGTGCGCTGCCGAAGGAGGATCGTGTGCTCGTGGCCAGTGAACATGCCTTCCAATACATGGTCGACACCTACGGCATGGAGCAGCTGTATATCTGGCAGATCGACACGGATGAAAACGGCTCCCCCGCGCAGATCGGACACCTCGTGCGCCAGCTGAAGGACAAGCGCCCGAAGCACCTGTTCGTGGAGTCGAACGTGGATACGCGCCCCATGAAGACCGTCTCGAAGGAGGCCGGGATTCCGATCTTCGACGAGCCACTGCACTCCGATGAGCTCGGCAAGCCGGGCACGGTCGCGGGAACCTACGAGGATTTCCTGCGCAGCAACTTGAAGACCATGATCGCGGGGCTGAAGCGCTAAAACGCGAATGCTCGAGGCCCACATGCGTTGGGCTTCCCCGGTCGCATTCCCGTTACCTTGTGAGTGTCCCCGATAATGGGGATAGTCGCTGGTCCCGGTATGGCTTACCTGCCCTGTAGTTTCCATAATCCGGGGGGGTGTTGCCGCCGGGTGCCAGGACTTTCGATGACAGCTGATAGGGACACGGCCAGTTTTAAACTAGGTCTCTTTGTAACGTGGGTGCTTGCAACGAAGGTCATGACACCAGCGACTGGAACAACGCCATACCCATCTCGTTTTCTAGGAGCTCATCATGTCTCCGGAGCATTCCATCGACATATTCCTTGGGTTAGACGTCGGCAAATCTGAACACCACGCCTGCGCCTTAGACCGTGATGGCAACAAGGTCTTCGACAAACCGTTGCCTCAACTCGAATCCGAACTAGCAGGCGTTTTTCACCAGCTTCAGAAGCTTGGCACCGTGCTCGTGATCGTCGACCAACCCAACACCATCGGCGCACTACCGATTGCTGTAGCCCGGGACTGCGGTTGCGAAGTCGGATACCTGCCAGGTCTTGCGATGCGCAAAGCTGCAGATCTCTATCCGGGACGTGCAAAAACAGACAAACGCGACGCATTCATCATCGCCGACACCGCCCGCACAATGCCCCACACGCTACGTGCCGTCGACCGCAATGATGAGGTACTCTCCGCCCTAAAGATGCTGTCCGGCTTCGATGATGACATCGCCCGCGATTGCACTCGCACTGTCAATCGGCTTCGCAGTGTCCTCACCCAGATCTACCCCAGCCTGGAACGAGTTTTTGCTGGTAGCACCCTGACTCGCACGCCGATCCTGGAATTATTGATCCATTACAAGGGACCGCAGGGGCTAAAAAGAGCCGGATACCAACGAGTGTTGAACTGGATGATCAAGCGCACACGTAAAGACCCCACCCCGCTGGTAGACGACATTTTTACAGCGCTGAAAGCTCAAACAGTCACCGTGCCTGGAAGCGATGCCGCCGAGTTAGTAATTCCTCAACTGGCTGCAAACATCCAGGCCCTCAAAGAGCAACGAAACACCATTGCTGAGCAGGTTGAAGAGATGCTCGCTGATTTCCCTCTTTGTGAGGTCTTGATGAGTATGCCCGGAGTCGGCATCAAGACCGCAGCGCAGATCCTTCTTGCGATCGGTGATGGCTCCGACTTCGCTAGTGCTGGCCACTTAGCTGCTTATGCTGGAATAGCACCCGTGACTAGACGATCCGGTTCGTCGATCAGAGGTGAATTCCCGGCACGGTCAGGCAATAAACGACTGAAAAACGCCTTGTTCTACTCCGCATTCGCAGTTATCCGCAGCCACGAACCGTCACGGCGGTATTACGAACGCAAACGCGCTGAAGGAAAACGCCACAACGCAGCAGTCATCTGCCTGGCACGACGCCGATGCAATGTCATCTACGCGATGCTGAAAAACAAGGAGTTCTTCCGCGAAATCCCGCCACGCCCCGTCGCCGCATAAAGCCCCAAAGACGAAGCCGACCAGCACACGCTGGCCGGCTCCTAGGCACGCCTAAGAAACTACTCCCAAGACTGTGCTCGTCAACATCGGTCTGGCACTTGACAAAAACATAGGGACACCCCCCGTTTACTAAACGAGCAGCATCCGCGTCCTACCCATGCAGGCGGTTAGCAGCGCAGACCAAAGCGGAGAGCACGGAAGCCTCCGGAGTCTGGCCGAAGCCCATGGTCCACACATGGTCATTGTTGTGACCTGCATAGACAAAGGTAGCGGTAGCTTCGAAGATTTCGAACTGGTGGAATTCCACGATTTCCACGCGGTAACCTGCATCAGCCAGCAGATTAGTGCAAGCCGACACCGGCCCCATAGCGGTAATCTCCTGGGTGAAGGTGTGGGTGTGGTCGTCCTTGTCGGTCAGTGTTAAGTCAGCGTTGAAATTCCAGCGCCCCAGGGTGCCGCGGGTTGCCTCGAAATTCTTGATCTGAACCGGGCCGCTCGTGGGGGAGTAGGTGTCCTTGAACTTCTGCCAGTTCATGCCACGAGCTTCTTGCCTTAAGCCTCGAGGCAGGCGATGTCCGAATCGAGCCCTAAATGGATCGTCGGAATAAGTTCGCACATTGCCGTCGTCCTGGTGCTCCAACGAAGGGCGCTTGCCCGTGAACGTCGTCGAAGTGGACATGTTCTTCTGGGTGCGAGTGGGAAACATTCTTTTCTGGTCCTTTGCTTAGTTGCTTTTGCTGTGAGTGGCGGACCAACCAAGTGCTTTGAGAAGTTGCGGCCAGAGACCCCGTGTGGAGGGGTCAGTCCTGTCGGCCTCCACCGGGGTTCGTAGCCTTCGCTACTCGAATAAGAATGTTCTGCTGCATGGGTGGAACCTTACTACAGGTAAAAGATGTGACACAAGTCATTCAATCAATATCTTTGGTGGATTCTTTGCTGTCCCCGTTAAATTCCGTTGACAGAGGCCAGGAAAACCGCCTCGCCAATAGCGATGTCGCGAATCTCGTTCGGGTCGACCGATTCATCAGCCGAGTGAATGCGGGCCTGTGGCTCTTCCACACCGTAGAGTGCGATGTCAGCACCTGGTACGGCCTCCAGCAAAGTGGCGCACAGCGGAATCGAGGCTCCCTCGCCCATGCTTGCCGTCTCCTTGCCGTAGGCGGCCGACAGGCTGTCGGCAACCAGCTGCACAACCTTGCCCTCAACATTGGCCCGGAATGGGTTCGCTAGCTCGTCGCGCTCGACCGTCACCTTCACGCCCCACGGAGCATGCGCGCGCAGGTGATTCTCCAGTGCCTCCTGTGCTTCGGCCGGGTCGACGCCGCTTGGGATGCGGAAGTTGATGTGCGCCATAGCAGTCGATGAAATTGCGTTGACAGCATTGGTCGCTGGTGGGCAGTCGATTCCGGTCACAATCACAGACGGGCGAGCCCAGGTCAGGTCAGAGACGGAAGCGTCCTCGTTGCTAATTAGGTCCACGCCGTCGAGTACACCTGCGTCGGCGCGGAAAGTCTCTGGCGCGTAGTCCAGCCCCTCCCAGCGCTGCGAGCAGTCCAGGCCGTCAATAGAGGTAAAGCCATTTTCATCGCGCAGGCTGTCGAGCATACGAATCAACGCCGCCAGTGCATCCGGAGCTGCGCCGCCGAACATGCCCGAGTGCACCGGCTGCTCCAGCGCATCGACGCGAACTTCCACATCGGCGGTGCCGCGCAGAGTGGTTACGAGTGTCGGTTGGCCAACCTCGGCATTGCCGACATCCGCAATGAGGATAACGTCGGCGTCGAAAAGCTCCGGCTGCGTGGCGATGAGGTTGTTCAGGCCCGCCGATCCGCGCTCCTCGGAGCCTTCCACGATGAGCTTGATGTTTGGCATATCGACGCGGCCTGCAAGCGCGTCGTCGCGCAGCGCGCGCAGCGCAGCTAGGTGCATGACCACGTTGCCCTTGCAGTCGGCGGTGCCACGGCCGTACCAGCGACCGTCGCGCTCGTCGAGTGTCCACGGATCTGCGGTCCAGGCGGACTCGTCGCCCGCCGGCTGGACGTCGTAATGGGAGTAGAGCAGTACGGTCTTCGCGCTTTCCGACGACGCGGGGACGAAACCCGACAGTGCAATCGAGCCGTCGACGGTGTGGTGCGCCTTCAGTTCGATGCCCAGCTCTGCGTACATCTTGGTAACCGCCTGAGCTGCGTCAATGCAGGCCTGCTTGGTTTCTTCGGTGCCGTGTACGGAGGGGAAGGCCACCAGCTCGGTCAGCTGGGTGCGGATGGTCTCGCGTTGGCTGGAGATGTGGTCTCGCAGGGTCTCCGTGAGTTCCTTATTAATAATGCTCATGTGCGACAGTGTAGGCGCACAACCATGATGGCGTTGGAAGTGGCATAAGGAGTGACGCCAGGAGTGACAATGCTTAACCTTGCACTCGATGGGGTTGAGTGCTAGAAAAGTGAATTAGCACTTGCTCTAATTGAGTGCTAATAAAAACAACTTCACACCTTGTGTATGCGTGTGCTGAAACAAGTGTTGAAAAGTCGTTAAAAAGTACAGTGTTGACTCCGGTGATGGAGAGGGCGGCGCTTCCCTCGAATCACATGCCGTCGCGGGCGCCTGGGTCAACTTCCAATGTAAGTGCCACATAAATAGACGGAGGATTCTTCAAACCTCATGGCTAAGATGATTGCATTTGACGAGGAGGCCCGCCGCGGTCTCGAAACGGGTCTGAATACCCTGGCAGACGCTGTCAAGGTTACGCTGGGCCCGAAGGGTCGCAACGTAGTCCTCGAGCGCAAGTGGGGCGCACCGCTAATCACCAATGACGGTGTCTCCATTGCACGTGAAATCGAACTTGAGGATCCTTACGAGAAGATCGGCGCTGAGCTGGTCAAGGAAGTTGCCAAGAAGACCGACGACGTCGCTGGTGACGGTACTACTACCGCTACCGTTCTGGCTCAGGCTCTGGTTTCCGAGGGTCTGCGCAACGTTGCTGCTGGCTCCAACCCGATGGGCATCAAGCGCGGCATCGAGAAGGCTGTCGCGGCTGTTACCGAGAAGCTGCTGGAGTCCGCTAAGGACATCGAGACCAAGGAGCAGATTGCTGCTACCGCTGGTATCTCCGCTGCTGACCCGGCTATCGGTGAGCTGATTGCCACCGCTATGGACAAGGTCGGCAAGGAAGGCGTCATTACCGTGGAAGAGGCCAACACCTTTGGTCTCGACCTGGAGCTGACCGAGGGTATGCGCTTCGACAAGGGCTACATCTCCGGTTACTTCGCCACCGACATGGAGCGCCAGGAGGCCGTTCTGGAGGATCCGTACATCCTCCTGGTTTCCGGCAAGATCTCCAACATCAAGGACCTGCTGCCGCTGCTGGAGAAGGTCATGCAGTCCGGCAAGCCGCTGCTGATTATTGCTGAGGACGTCGAGGGTGAGGCTCTGTCCACCCTGGTCGTCAACAAGATCCGCGGCACCTTCAAGTCTGTCGCTGTGAAGGCTCCGGGCTTCGGCGACCGCCGTAAGGCAATGCTGCAGGACATGGCTATCCTGACCGATGGCCAGGTCATCTCTGAGGAGGTCGGACTGTCGCTCGAGACCGCTGACCTGCCGCTGCTGGGTCGCGCTCGCAAGGTCGTCGTCACCAAGGACGAGACCACCATCGTCGAGGGCGCTGGCGAGCAGTCCGCTATCGAGGGCCGTGTCAACCAGATCCGCGCTGAGATCGAGAACTCCGACTCCGACTACGACAAGGAGAAGCTGCAGGAGCGTCTGGCTAAGCTCGCCGGCGGTGTTGCAGTTATCAAGGCTGGCGCCGCAACTGAGGTCGAGCTCAAGGAGCGCAAGCACCGCATCGAGGATGCCGTCCGCAACGCAAAGGCTGCTGTGGAGGAGGGCATCGTCGCTGGTGGCGGTTCCGCACTGCTGCAGGTTTCGCACGTGCTTGACGACGAGCTGGGTCTGACCGGCGACGAGGCAACCGGTGTCCGCATCGTGCGTGCGGCTCTCGCAGCTCCGCTGCGCCAGATTGCTCTGAACGCTGGCCTTGAGGCCGGCGTCGTCACCGAGAAGGTTGCTTCCCTGCCGCAGGGCGAGGGTCTGAACGCTGCTACCGGCGAGTACATCGACCTGATGGAAGCTGGCATCAACGATCCGGTGAAGGTTACCCGCTCCGCACTGCAGAACGCTGCTTCCATTGCGGCTCTGTTCCTGACCACCGAGGCTGTTGTCGCTGACAAGCCGGAACCGGCTATGCCGGCAATGCCGGGTGGCGACGAGATGGGCGGCATGGGCTTCTAAAAGAGGTCCCAACTGCTTGAGTTAGCCTTAAAAATCGCCGCTGAGGGGTGTCCCTCAGCGGCGATTTTGCTCTGTAACTTGAGAAAGTTTAAGTCCCCGAACCCACCCTCGTCGCATCAGATGCCTCAGCGCTTGGTAGTGAAAAATAACCGATGATCTGTACCCATGTACGCAATGCCGAGGACTGTCTGTTATTAATCCTGCTGCCTCAGTACAGAGGTGAGATCCTTGGAGTCCCTTTAAGGCCAGGGACAGGCCGTCGCGCTCGCCGACAATCTGGATGCAACTACCGACTTATCAAAGTGTGAAATTCTTCTGGTCTCGCTACCGAACCCTGCCACTTTGCTATTCGGCCGGCTTATTCGCGGCCTCGATAAGCTCGGTTGACCAGTTCGCCTGCTGAATACGGGTATCCAAGTCCCGGTATTCCTTCGCCGCCTTGTCGGCTTTCTGGCGCAGCGACCGGATATCCACAGTGGCGACATAGCGAATCTCCGAAGCTGAGTATCGATCCCGCCGACCCGAGCCCTGATCGGCTGCGGAGGTGTAGAACCGCCGCCGTGTTAGCAGGTGGTCGCGCTTCGCAAGTGCGTCGCTAAGCGTTCCGTCCTCGAAGGCAGTAGCGGAATTCGTTGCGTTAATCGAGCGCACCAGCCATTCGAAGCGCGCCATCAGACGCTCGGCTTCGGCAATAAGCGCTTGCGGATCTTCATCAGGCGTATCGCCTTCCTGCACCTGCGCCACCAGCGCGAGACGGCGATTAATCTCAGCCAGCCGGTCGGAAACTTCGGATCGTGCGGCAAGAGCCTCGGATAACAACATGGCATTTATTGTACGCGCAGTGCTTATCGACGGTCGCTGCGTGCAGTCCCACCCCCTCAATTTCGGTAAGACGGAACGTTAACTGCTGGGAAATTGCAGGTAAGGGCACCCGCATGGGGGACGTGTGGTAGAGAAATTCAGTAGGATAAGGGGTATGGCTGACAAGAATGAAGAGGAATTCCACATCGTCGATTTGGCGAAGACCGAAGGTTACGTCGTCGATGATTCTGATGAGGACGATCCGGTACTGGTCACTCCAGACGGTGAGCGGGTTGATACCTGGCGCGATGGCTACCCGTACGAGGAGCGCATGACGCGCAAGGAATACGAGTCTATTAAGAGGAAGCTGCAGATTGAGCTTCTGAAGTGGCAGAACTGGACCAAGGAAACTGGTCAGAAGCACATCATCCTCTTCGAAGGCCGTGACGCCGCTGGTAAGGGCGGTACCATTAAGCGCTTTAACGAGCACCTGAATCCGCGTGGTGCTCGAACTGTGGCTCTGGAAAAGCCGTCGCCGCGTGAGTCCACCTCGTGGTACTTCCAGCGCTATATTGAGCATTTTCCGTGCGCTGGCGAAATCGTCTTCTTCGACCGTTCTTGGTACAACCGTTCGGGCGTTGAGCGCGTGATGGGTTTCTGTACTGAGTCTCAGCATGCAGAGTTCCTGCGTGAGGTTCCGATGCTGGAGAACATGATTCTGGGCTCCGGTATTTCGCTGACCAAGCTGTGGTTCTCGGTGACCCAGAAGGAGCAGCGCACTCGCTTCGCTATTCGCCAGGTCGACCCGGTACGTCAGTGGAAGCTCTCTCCGATGGACCTCGCATCGCTGGACCGTTGGGGTGACTACACCCGCGCGAAGGAAGAGCAGTTCCGTTACACGGATACCGATGAGTCCCCGTGGATTACCATTAAGTCCAACGACAAGAAGCGTGCCCGCATCAACGCGATGCGTTATGTGCTGAGCAAGTTTGAGTACACGGAGAAGGACCACGAGCTGGTCGGTACTCCGGATCCGAAGATTGTTAAGCGTGGCCGTGACCAGATTGGTGACTAGCTCGGTGGTCCGTGACTGACAAAGTTCTTGTCTAGAAGAAACGCCCGTAGGAGTGCTCAGGCACTCGGCGGGCGTTTTCTTATGGCTGGCGGCGGCGGGGCGATGCCCTTACGGCTGACGACGGCGGGCCAGTGCAAGTTAGTGACTGAGTTTATGTCAAAAACGGCCAGAAAATTGGCCCGAAAGTGTCATAAACTAGGTCAGTTTCACATTTGCAGCCCGTCAGCTTTTAGTCCGTCAGGCCTTAGCCCGCCAAGTCAGTTTTTCGCCGCCAGCTTGCAGCCGCTACCCCTCAATCAACTCCTGTCCCCAGTAAGAATCAGGGGTAGTGCCAGGGGCGATCCAATACACAGCGGAGCCGATGTGACGGTTCCACTCATTGAGCAAATCGCCGCGATCCAAACGGGCCTGGATTGCGCTGAACTGGTTGTCCGGGTTCTTCTGGAATGCAACCCAGACCAGGCCAACGTTCGGTCCTTCGAACGGGAAGGCCGGCTCACCGGGCTGGTCTTCGTAGGCATAGGCGCGGCGACGCAGGGCGTCGTCAGGCTGACCATCCTGCTCACGGGAAAGCGCCAAGTGAGACTGGCGGTGGATGAGATACTCGCCCTGGTCATCGACGGCATCCATGTCCTCTTCATCGAACTCGTCATTGCCGCCGGAAAGAGGAGCGCCGGTGTGGAAGTCACGACCGATAACGATGGAACGTTCGTCGGTGCTGAGCTCATCCCAACTGTTCAAGTCGAGCGCAATACGGCGAACAACCATCACGCAGGAGTTGTTAATCGCCTTGTCCTTGGAGTCAATCCACACCTGTTCGGACCATTCCTCCGGAGTGGACGGGTTGACGGTGCCGTCGAGCTGGCCCAGCGGGTTGCGTGGGGTAGCGCCGTGAGGCTGCGAACCCCAGGCGTAGGAAAAGCCCTTCTGGAACCACTTCACGCGAGCCCACGGAGCCGCCTTCTTTTCCAGTAGACGGGACGCGGCCGAAACGGTGACGAGGTCATCACCACACAACTGCAGAGCGAAGTCAGACTGGCCCCACTCAGGGCGGAGCATGTCATGCTGGAATGACGGGATATCGTGCAGACCAGCCGGCTTGCGCTCTGGCTTGCCGAGCACATCGAAGATGCGCTCACCGAAACCTGCGGTAATGGTCAGGTTTGCAGTGGCTGCAACCATTTCCGGTTCCAGATACCCCTCGATGTCCTGGCCTTGGGTGAGGCGGCGGGCAACGTCGGTAAGCGAGGAGAACAGTGCCTTCAGATCTGCTGCGTCGACGCCGTCCTTCAAATCGAATGCGACGAGGCGGAGATGTGCTTGGCCGGGCTGTTCAACGCCTGACTGGACCGGGCCATCGAACGGAATCTTGGCGCCCCTCAGGGAAGGTCCGGAAGCCTGTGTCACTCGAGGTCACTCCTTGAAAAGAGGTAGAATAAATAGCTTTTATGACTACGAGCTTAATCACTTTGGTCCCAGCAGGAGAGCATCAAAGCAAAGGCTCGGGGAGGGGGCTAAGTGAATGAGATATTTGTATATTGCGATATACTTCACATCCACAGCCGCCTCGAAGGTGTTCATTAAGGAAAGTGCTGCATATCGCACGTTTTCCGCGCAAGGTGTGTTTTGAGCCTAGCGCGCATAAGGCCTTCGAGTTATGCAGGGGAATCCCGGTGCAAGTCCGGAACTGTCCCGCAACGGTAAGCATCACTGCCAGAGCTTTGGTTTATCCGACGCGTTGATAACCAATCTTTTCAGTGATGACAAGTCCGAATGCCTGCCGGTTGTGCAATTTCATACCCGATGCTGATCACGACTGACGAGGAAATCACGAGATCATGGCAATTCACGCAACCCTCGCGGGCATTCCGCGGATAGGGCGTAATCGTGAGCTCAAAAGAGCTCTGGAAAACTACTGGCGCGACCCGGCGACCGGCGGCCTGTTGGCCGCGACGGCGCGCAACACTGTCAATAGCTACATTGGCGCAGCGTTGAAGGTAGGAATCGACTCGGTTCCGACAATTGGGCGCTCGTTCTACGACTCCATGCTGGATACATCGGCGCTGCTCGGAGTGCTTCCAGCTCGCTTTCAGGATGTCCCGAAAACGGACGGTTCCAACCTGCCGGAATGGATCAACCACTACTTCGCCACCGCTCGCGGTACGAAGACGCAACCGGCATCCGCAATGACCAAGTGGTTCGACACTAATTACCACTACATCGTTCCGGAGCTGTCAGCCGATACTGAATTTACCTCTGACCTCACTGACTGGTTGGATGATTCCTGCAGCTTGAACAATGGCGCCACAACGATGCTGCGCCCTCATTTGATTGGTCCTGTGACCTACTTGAGCCTGTCGCGTACCGACGATGGTTCGAACCCACTCGGCCTGCTGGAAAAGTTGACCGATGCGTACGCGGAAATCATCGCTCAACTGGGGGATAAGGGCTTTGAGTGGATTCAGCTCGATGAGCCAGTATTGGTCACTGACCTCGATGAAGTGACTCTTGCTAGGACTCGCCAGGCCTACGAGAAGTTGGCCGGCGTGGCGGAGTCTGCGAATACCAAGTTGTGGGTGCAGACCTACTTTGGTGATGGTGATCAGGCGCTGGAAACCCTTTCTGGCACAGGCGTGCAGGCCATTGGTTGCGACCTGGTAGCAGGTAGCTTTGAGTTGCCGCATTGGACCGGCAAGGAACTGCTGGTTGCGGGCATTGTTGATGGGCGTAATGTGTGGCGCACCGACTTGGATGCAGCCCTGGCGACGCTGGAGAAGCTGGCAGTCCGAGGCCCCATCGCGGTGTCGACTAGCTGTTCGCTGCTACACGTCCCGTACTCCCTGGCCTCGGAAAACCCGAGCGAAGAAGATGCCGAGGTGCTGCAGTGGCTGGCCTTCGGGGATGAGAAAATCGGCGAGGTGACCCTCTTGGCGAGGGCGCTTGATGCCAGGTTGAATGACCGCCAACTCGATGCCGCGGATTTGAAGGCGTTGAGGGAGTCCCGGGCAGCACTGGCATCAAGGGCAGAATCGAAGCGGATTGTTAAGCCTGAAGTTCGTGAAGCTTTGGCAGCAATCGAGGAGAGCGACCGGACTCGTTCCTCGTTTGCAGCTCGCCAGGCGGCTCAGGCTGAGGCCCTTAACCTGCCTCCGCTGCCGACCACCACAATCGGTTCCTTCCCGCAGACCAATAGCATTCGTCGTGCACGTGCGCAGTTGCGCGCGGGAGAGCTCACCCCAGTCGACTACGAATCAGCAATGCTCGCTGAAATTCGATGCTCCATTGAGCAGCAGGAAGAATTGGGACTCGATGTGCTCGTTCACGGCGAACCTGAGCGCAATGACATGGTGCAGTACTTCTCGGAGCAGCTGGACGGCTACCTCGCGACCGCCAATGGCTGGGTCCAAAGCTATGGTTCCCGCTGCGTGCGGCCGCCGATTCTCTACGGTGATATCACCAGGCCAGAGCCAATGACGGTGCAGTGGTACAAGGCAGCGGCAAACATGACTGACCTTCCCGTCAAGGGAATGCTCACCGGGCCGGTGACCATGTTGGCATGGTCGTTTGTCCGTGATGACCAGCCCATCGGTGACACTGCGGATAACGTTGCGCTGGTTTTGCGCGATGAGATTGCAGATCTCGTGGCCGCTGGAGCGCAAATCGTGCAGGTCGATGAGCCAGCCATTCGCGAGTTGCTGCCCCTGAATGAAGCGGACCAGCCCGCCTACCTGAAGTGGGCCGTAGGTTCCTTCCGTCTGGCTACCTCTGGTGTGGCTGACGACATTCAGATTCACACGCATATGTGCTACTCGGACTTCAATGAGCTTATCGACACCGTCGATGATCTCAACGCCGATGTCACGTCCATCGAAGCAGCTCGCAACGGTATGCAGGTGCTCGCAGCGCTGAAAGATGAGGGATACGTTCGCGGGATTGGTCCAGGTGTCTGGGACATCCACTCGCCTCGCGTGCCGACGGACGGAGAAGTCAACCAGCTCGTGGAAGATGCGCTTGAAAGCGTTGACCCCAACCTGCTGTGGATTAATCCGGACTGTGGTCTAAAGACCCGAGGTTGGGAAGAGGTTACGGCTTCACTGAAAGTATTGGTAGCCGCAGCTCAGCAGGCTCGGTTGCAGCTAGCAGAGTAAGTCGCGAACTGCATAGCCGCAAAATAAATAGTGGGTTAAGTAGCAAAAAGTGTGTCCGCTCGGCGTGTCGCCGGGTGGGCACCTTTTGCTACTTAGCCCTACTTAGCCCCAATGCGAGTTAGTGACCTCGGTTATGGCTGGCAGCGGGCCAATGTGAGTTACTGACTGCGTTTATAGCAAAAACTGCCCGAAAAATGGCTTGAAAGTGTCATAAACTCTCACAGTTTCACATTTGCAGCCCGTTGTGCCTACCAGGCTCCTACCTAAGCCCCCCACTCAATCCGGGCTACTTCTTGGCCACTACTGGCTCAATTGGGTTACCTCGCCAGGAGGTGTGCGCAGGAACGTGGTCACCGCGCATGACGAGAGAACCGGGTTCGACGCGGCAGCCGTCGTCAAGCACAGATGCCGGCAGTGCGACTGAGTGCGGTCCTAGGACGGAGCCGTGTCCGATGTGGACGGTGTCGAGCGTCATCACGCGGTCGGTGAATAGGTGCGTCTGGACGACACAGCCGCGGCCGACAGAGGCGCCCCGCGCGATGGTGACCAGGTCGGTCTCGGGCAGCCAGTACGTCTCCAGCCACACCCCGTGGCCAACGTTCGCGCCGAGCAGTCGCATTGCGCGTGCGATGCCGCCGGTGGCCATCGCCGGGTTCAGGTACCACGGCGCGGCGACCATTTCGACGAACGTATCCTGCAGCTCATTGAGCCAGACGAACTTGCTCCACAGCGGGTGATCACCCGGCTTGTGCTTGCCGACGCACACCCACTTGGCCACGACCGTGATGAGCAGCCCCAGCACACCAACAATCAGTAGCACGGCAGGGGAGAGCAGCCACGCAACCACCAGGCCGAGCAGGGCAGCGCCAACGCCACCTGCAGTGACCAGCTCCGCGGTGAACATAACAATTCCCTGCAGGCTAAACAGCGTGATCGTCGCCAGCATGAGAGAGACCATCGGTGCCAGGACGCGCAGTGTCTCGACGATGCCGCGGGCGACCTTCAATCCCGTAGTCGGACGGTAGGTCTGCGCCGACTCATCGCTGGAGACGGTGCCCACGCGGCGCATGCGCTCTGGCGGCGAACCCCACCAGTTGGAGCCGGACTTGGTCTTCTTCGGGGTAGAGGACAGCACGGCCACCAGCGAGTTCTTCGCCAGCTTGCGTTCCGGAAGCGTGATGCCGGAGTTGCCCAGGAAGGCGCGCTTGCC
This sequence comes from Corynebacterium sp. MSK012, assembly GCF_030232435.1. Classification (NCBI taxonomy): domain Bacteria; kingdom Bacillati; phylum Actinomycetota; class Actinomycetes; order Mycobacteriales; family Corynebacteriaceae; genus Corynebacterium; species Corynebacterium sp. MSK012. The sequence continues at coordinate 64,679 of NZ_JASPJU010000001.1, read as the reverse complement.
GATGCGGGAGTCGCCCACCAGCAGCCAACCACCGCCGAGCTCGTAGCTGCCGACCATGGTGTCGTCAGCCAAGAAGGACTCGTCCTTGACGTGCAAGAACTTCGGAATACCGATCGCGGTGGAGACTTCGCTGTCGTGACCAATTTGGGCGCCCAGTGCACGCAGCCACAGCGGCGTCAGCATGGAGGCGTAGATGAAAAATAGGTCGTGACGGGCAGCGTCCATCAGGCGAATTGTCGCCCAGGACTGCCAACCCACGCGCGAACGCACCGGGAACACTCCCGGCTTCAGACCGATGCTGAACAGGCGCACGAGAATCAGCGTCAGCAGGGCATACACCGCAACACCGACGAAGGTGGCGGGAATAGTCCACAGCACGGCACTGCCCAGCGTTGACCAGAGATTCGAGGTGGCTAGCTCGGTGGTGCCGTCGATAAGCCCCGTGCCCCAACCGATGACAGCAGCCATCGCGACCGCAGCGGACAGCGGCACCAATGTCAGCAAGACAGCGGTGAGACCGTAGATAGCCACCCAGTGGCGGCGAGCCGGCGGAACTTCCTCCGGGAAGCGGTGCTTGGACCGACCGACCTTGCGAGCCGGGGAACCCGACCAGCGCGCGCCAGCCTTGACCTTCTTCTCGCCGGTGACGGTGGAACCCGCCTCGATGTGAGCGTCATTGCCAATACGCGCGCCGGGCAGCAGCGTTGAACGGGCACCGATGCGGGCGTGCTTGCCAATAGTGACCTCGCCGACGTGGACGACATCGCCATCGACCCAGTATCCGGACAGGTCTACCTCCGGCTCGATCGAGCAGTAATCATCCAGTTTGACCAGACCCGTCACCGGCGGCAGCGCGTGCAGATTCACACCCTTACCAATGCGGGCACCCAGCATGCGGGCGTACCACAGCACGAACGGAGCGCCCGCCACAGAGTGGGCGCCAGAGCTCTCCGCCAGGCGTTCGGCCGCCCATAGCCGCAGGTGTACCGAACCGCCACGCGGGTAATCACCCGCGGTGATGTTGCGCGTGAGCAGGCGTGTCGTCGCCGCGTTGATGGGCATGACCCCCAGCGGGGTCAGGAACAGCACGGCCAGTACGGCCACCAACCAGCCTGGTAGCGCCAGCGGTCCGCCGATAACCCAGTTGATAATCGCAAGCCACGTTACCCAGCGCATGCCACGTGCCCACTGCAGAGGCACCATGAGGCCGACCTGCGCCCAACGGGTCTTGCGGGAGACAGGCGTCGGCTCGGGCACCTTTTCCAGGTGAGCGGTGGGGTCGCTGGTGTCGTCGGCAAGCATGTCGTCGCTGATGAAACCGCGCGCGACCAGCTCTTCAGCGAGATTTCCCAGGCGCGGGTGGTCGTAGAGATCGCGCACGGCGACCTGTGGGGCGCGCTGGCGAATGCGCGCAATGACGCTCGCCGCCGCCAAGGACGTGCCGCCCAGGGCGAAGAAGTCCGAGGCCGCGCCGGGCGCAGGTACGGACAGCACGTCCGCCCAGATGTCGGACAGCCACTTCTCCACAGGGCTCAGCTTGTCGACGTCGCCCTCACCCGCACGCGCAGGCAGGGGCCACGGCAACGCCGCCTTGTCGACCTTGCCGGAGGTACGAACCGGCAGCTCATCCATGATGTGCAGGCGTGGCACCATCGCGGCTGGCATGGCATCGCGGAGAGTGTCCATGCACTTGTCATAGTCCATGGCTGCGGCGTCGCCACCGGCGCCGACGTAGCCGACCAGGATGGAATCGCCAGCACCGGTCTTCTGCACCACGACAGTCGCCTGAGTAGCGCCGGGGAGGGCAGCCAGGTGCGCCTCGACCTCGCCGAGCTCAATTCGCCGACCGCCGATTTTCACCTGATCGTCGACGCGGCCGGTGAAGTACAGTCCGGCCTCGTCCATGATGACGTGGTCGCCGGTGCGATACGCACGCTCCCAGCCGAGGGCTGGCAGCGGTGCGTACTTCTCGGCGTCCTTCTCCGGATCCAGATAGCGTGCGAGTCCCACGCCGCCGATGACCAGCTCGCCCTTGGTGCCCGGTGGGACGGGGTTGCCCTCTTCGTCGATGACGGTGAGGTCCCAGCCGTCCAGAGGAAAACCGATGGTTACGGGCTTGCCGGGCTTCAGCTCGATGCCGGAGGCCACGACGGTGGCCTCGGTGGGGCCGTAGGTGTTCCACATTTCGCGCTCTGGGGTGGACAGACGCTCGACCAGCTCTTGCGGGCAGGCCTCGCCGCCAACGATGAGCAGGCGCACGCTGTCGAGCGCCTCGGCAGGCCACAGGCCGGCCAGTGTCGGCACCGTGGAAACAGCGGTGATGTGGCGGGAAATCAACCATGGCCCCAGGTCCACGCCGGAGCGCACCAGTGAACGCGGGGCTGGCACCAGGCAAGCTCCATTTCGCCAGGCCAGCCACATTTCCTCACAGGAGGCGTCGAAGGCGACGGACAAGCCGGCGAGAACGCGGTCATCCGGGCCGAGCGGTCCTTCCGGGTGGTTCGCCAAGAACCAGCGGGCCTCCGCATCGACAAAAGCGGCGGCGCTGCGGTGGGTGACCGCCACGCCCTTGGGCTTGCCGGTGGAGCCAGAGGTGAAAATAATCCAGCAGTCGTCGTCCGGAGTGGGCTCCTGCGAGATGATCTCGCGTGCGCTCGGCGGTGTCGGTTCCGTCTCTTCCTCGTCGGAGTCGGCATCGGAGTCCAGCGGGCGGGGGCGATTACGTGCCGTGGAGCCAGCCAAATGCAGGCCTTCAGCATCGAAGTAACCGGCGATACCGGCCTCGCCGAAGACCATTTCTGCACGCTCGTCGGGGTCATCCGCATCCACCGGAACGTAGGCGGCTCCGGCGGCCATGATGGACAAGATTGCCAGGTAGAGCTCGCGGCTTCCCGACGGCATCCGCACACCAATGCGGTCGCCGCGACGGATGCCCTGTTCGTAGAGCCACGTAGCTGTGGAATCAATCTCGTTGATCAACTCCGCATACGTGACGACAACCTCGCCGTCATCGATGGCCTCAGCCTCGGGGAACCTTCGCGCGGTCGCCCGGACAATGTCAATGAGTGTGCGCTCAAGCGGCTGTTCCGTAGCGCGTAGGAACTTCGCTTCAGTGGTTGTCACTTAGAAGACCCCTTCTTATTCTTCTTCTTGCGCTTTTTCTTCTTCGACTTCTTACGTTTAGGACGCGGGGCATCGCTTGACGACGTCGCCTGCGTCTTATTCTCCGCCATGTCCTTGGTGTCTGTCTCAGTGGCCGTGACCTCTGGGGTAGTGGTCTCGGGGTTCTTCGCGCCGGCATCGGTTTCGGGGCTTGCAGCGGAGTCGTCGGCAAGCGATGCAAGCAGCGCGCGTACCTCGGGTGCGCATTCGGCGACGGCGGCGCGTTCGGCTCTGCGGAGTGAGCGTCGCAGAGATGCGCGGGTGGTGTTGCCCGTTTCTGTCAGCGCGATGAGCTGGCGGCGTCGATCCTTGGAGTCTCGGGTGCGTTCGACTAGATTTGCCGACTCCAGAGAGTCAATCAGGCGAACCATGTCAGAGCGGTCCATGCCGAGCAGCGCGCTCAGCTCGGTTTGAGCCATGTCGCCGCCATCGGCGATGGCCTCCAGAACCCAATAACCGCGGATGGAAATCGACTCAATCTGAGTGCGGCCAAGAGCCGCGTTGACACTGGCGCGGACAGCCGCATCGAGCTGCGCCAGGCACCAGGACGCGGATTTGCGCAGGGCGGCCGGTGCGACGGCGAGTTCGCTTGCGGAGCCGGGCTTGCACTTGGACTTAGCGCTGGCCTTGTTTTTGGCTTTCGCTCCCTTGCGAGCCTTCTTCGCCTTGGTGCCGCTCTGTGCGTCGACAGCAGGCACCTTCGCGTCTACGTCGGCTGCCACACCACCGCTGGTGTCGGCTGAGTCCGCCGAGGAAAGTACGGATGAATCAGACATACTTCCCATACTAGACAATCTGGGGAACCATCAATAATGGGACATGGCCAACTAATAATGCCCATGTTTGCCTGCGGATTGTTAGAAGGTCGGTGCTTTGGGGTGGGTAAATAAATGAAAAACTGCCCTGCAGGTAGGCAGGGCAGTTGTAGTTGATTTAGTTGGCTTTCTCCATTGGGCGGCCGAAGTGCTCCCAGTCGATCATGCCGCCGGTGATGACGATGGTGTCGATACCGTTCTTCTCCAACCAGGAAGAAACCTGAGCGGCGCGTCCACCGGAGCGGCACATCAGGTAAATGTCGGAATCCAAATCTAGCTCGCCGTAGCGGGACGGAATCTCTTCCATGGGGATGTGAACGGCGCCGGTGGCGTGGCCGTCATCCCACTCCATCTGTGAGCGGACATCAATGATCTGTGCGTCTTCGGGTACTTCAGATACGTTTACGGTTTCCATAGTGCGCACTATACGCAATCTGACCTTATCGCCGGAAGCACAAAGGCCGCCGGAGGAAAACTCCGACGGCCGTAGCGCTGAATCACAGGAACTGCGTCAAAGGTGCGAGCCCCAGGAAGGGAGATTGGCTAGCGCAATTCTTACTTGTGGCTCTTACTTGTGGCGCTCGATAGCCTCAGCCAGGATGCGCTCAGCCTCAGCCTTGTTGCCCCAGCCCGAACCGGAAACTTCCTTGCCCGGCTCCAGGTCCTTGTAGTGGACGAAGAAGTGCTCAATCTCGTCCTTGGTGAACTGGGAAACATCGTCGATGTCCTGGTAGTGGTCGAAGCGGACATCATCCAGGACGCACAGCAGCTTGTCATCGCCGCCGGCCTCGTCGGTCATCTTGAAAACGCCGAGCGGACGAGCCTTGACAATAACGCCCGGGAAAACCGGCTCCGGCAGGATCACGAGAGCGTCCAACGGGTCGCCATCCTCGCCGAGGGTTTCATCGATGAAGCCGTAGTCGGCCGGGTAGGCCATTGGGGTGAACAGGTAGCGGTCGAGGTAGACCTTGCCGGTCTCGTGGTCGACTTCGTACTTGTTGCGCTGACCCTTCGGGATCTCAATAGTGACCTCAACGCTCACGGCGATGACTCCTTATAATCGGTGTACACTTCTCTGACGGCTATCTTATGCGAAACCCGCTCAAAACCGTTTATTTGTGCACCTTAAGTGAGGTTTTGTTTTCAGGAAGAAGGTGTTTGTGACCGTGGGTAGTACCGACTCTGACAGCTCCAAAACCGCCGCTAAGGGCACGCAAAAATCGCCCAGTTCCGTAAAATCCGGCAAATCCAAGAAGTCGCGCGGACTGAAAATCGGCGGTGCCATCGCCGGTGTTCTCGTTATCGCAGCGGGCAGCGGCGTAGCGGTTGTCGTCAATAACAATCGTCAGATTGTTGTCGATGCACCGCCCGCGGTCAGTCATGTCTCTGCTCCTGTGACGGCGGCGCAGTCTTCGCTTGACGACGGCGCTCTGGCCCAAAAAGTCAGCGCCATCATGGACGCTGCTGCGGCCGATCCAGCCTTCGGTGAGCTGCATGGAATTGTTAGCGATGCTACTACCGGCCAGAAACTGTGGGGGATCAATGACACCGCGGTGGCCTTGCCGGCGTCCAGCATGAAGATTCTCACCGCGTCTGCCGCACTGTTGGACTTAGGTGAAGATCATCGGGTTTCCACCCGCGTCTCCCGGGTTACGGGGACTAATGACATCGTTTTGCACGGCGGGGGCGACCCTACCTTAAGCAAGGACGGGGAAGGGTTCTTCCAGGACTCGGCTTCAATCGCTGAGTTGGCGAAAAAGATTTCCGTGGTCATTCCGGAGGGGGTCGGCAAGGTTTATCTCGACAACTCTCTATTCACCGAGAGTTTCCACGAGACCTGGGAGCGCGAGGGGTTGGAGGACGGCTACATCGCACCGGTGGAGTCGGTGATGATGGATGCCGGTCGTATCGATCCGACGAATGAAGAATCGCAGCGCAGCGCCACGCCCGCTGCGGATGCAGCTGATGCGCTGGCCAAGGCGCTTGGTGCGGAAAACGGAGGCAGCCTGAGGGATGCAGCCAAGGATGGTCAGTCACTACCTCTGGACCCAGACATTGTTGCGCTCGTGCAGTCGGCTCCGCTAGTTACCCGTGTGCACGAGATGATGATTTACAGCGACAACGTGCTCGCAGAGTCCATTGCCCGTGAGGTGGCTATCTCTCGCGGTCTGCCGCCGACCTTTGAGGGGGCCGCACGTGCCGTGCGTGACACTCTCGCGGAGCACGGTTTTCCTCTCGATGGTGCGGTGCTGTCGGACTCCGGCGGCCTGAGCACGGATAACCGTATTTCTCCGCAGCATCTCTCCGAGGTGCTCAATTCCGCCGCGGGGCCGGTGGAATCGGCTGAGCAGGGAGGACTGGCGGAGTCGCAGGAGTCGTCGGAAAGCACTGCGTTGCGGTTGCGCCCACTGTTGGACAGCCTGCCGGTGGCGGCAGTGTCCGGCACTCTGGCGACGCGCTTTGCTGGTCAGTCCGGGGCGGGCATCGTCCGTGCGAAGACAGGCACGCTGAATAAAGCCTCGGCGTTGGCGGGATATGTGGTGACGAAGTCGGGGCAGGTGCTGACGTTCGCACTGATTTCCAACGAGGCGAGCCTGTTGCCGGCAAGAGCTGCGTCCGATAAGGCAGCGAGCGCCCTTGCGGATATCTAAACTGAGATTCATTTGCCACTGAAAATAATTTGAGGAGATGAATCCGCAATGGCCTCTCACACTTCCGCGATTAGGAATTTGCCAACCGTTCGCGAGATTGCCGCACAGGTCCGCGAGGGAAAGCTAAGCCCCGTGGACAGCGTGCAGCGCAGTCTCGACGCTATCGCCAGACTGGATGGAGGGATTCATGCCTTCCGCGAAGTGTGGGCGGATAGGGCTCTGCAGGCTGCGCGGGAACTCGAGCAAAGCGAGAAACTCTCGGAGTTGCCGCTTGCAGGTGTGCCATTTGCGCTGAAGGAAAACACCGCTCTAGAGAACCCGTTTGTCCAGCAGTTGACTAGCGCCGGTGCAATCGCGGTGGGAACTACGGTGAATCCGCAGTTCTGTACGTGGGGGACGACGACGCTGCCGGGGCTGGCAGTCGATAATCCGATTCTGCCGGGGCACACTCCGGGTGGGTCCTCCGGTGGATCCGCAGCGGCTGTCGCCGCTGGGATGGTTCCGTTTGCGCAGGGCAACGACGGCATGGGGTCACTTCGTATCCCTGCAGCGTGCTGCGGGCTTTCGACTCTGAAGGCGACCCCGGGAACAATGCCGGGGCGCGTGGGCGGCAATGACTGGTACGGAATGTCTGTCCAAGGGGTGCTCACAGTCGACAACGATGACTTGCGCCTGATCACCAAGATCCTCACAAATGGCATGGTGGATGCGGAGGATCCGGCGAAGACCCTGCCTGAAAACTTCGCCGTCAGCGTGGACACCACTGCGCCCGTATTCGGTTTGAAGGCTGCACCGGAGTACGTCGATGCGGCACAACAGGCGGCGAGAGTATTCGCGGACAAGGGATTTGCCGTCACGGAAAAGAACATGCCGTACCCGCTGAACCCACTGCCGATGCTCGCGCGCTGGACTGCGGGGGTGGCGGATCAGCTTCGCGACGAGCCGCGCCCTGATCACCTGGAGTGGCGCAATCGAGTCCACGCCGGCATTGGACGCTTGCTGCGTTTCACAATCAATGGCCGCCAAGTGGCACGCGATGGCGCCCGCATCGAGCGTGAGCTACCGGGTGACACCATCTTGATTACCCCGGCTCTGGCCAAGAACCCACCGCGAATCCGCGCGTGGCATCGCATGCCCTGGATTGTGAACCTGCTGTCCAATCTGCGCTTCACTCCCTACGTCTCGACGTGGAATTACCTGGGATTCCCGGCTGGCATCGTTGTGGAACCGACCTCTGGGGTGCCGGTGCAACTGATTGCGCGCCCGACCCAGGAGCGAATTCTGCTTACCGCGATGGAAACCATCGCAAGTGGTGGGCGCGTTGGCTAGACCTTTTTGGCCGGACCGCAGCCCTCATTTCCTCATCATTCGGCAAGCTGTCCGCGCGATAGTGCAGCAGGTGGGGCAGGAATTGGGCAGCGGTGTCGTCATTGGGCTTTCCGGTGGTGCGGATTCGCTGGCCCTGACCGCCGGGGCCTGTGCGGAAGCTCTCGGGCCCAAGGGTGCGCTGGCCGGCCGCAAAGTCCACGCCGTCGTCGTGGATCATCAGCTTCAGCAGGGCTCTGCAGAAGTCGCCGAGCGCGCCGCCCACATAGCTCGGGGGATGGGGGCTACGGCCGAGGTTATCGCGGTCGATATCAACAACAATTCCGACCGTGGTCCCGAATACGAGGCGCGTTTGGCACGACACAGAGTCCTACGGGAGGTCGCCCAATCTCGAGGTGCGGCGCTGATGCTTGCCCACACCTTGGACGACCAGGCGGAAACAGTTTTGCTGCGGCTGGCCAGGGGAGGTGGTCCGCAGGCGCTGTCCGCCATCCGCGACAACCTCACGTGGTCTGACGGGACTCGGATTCTGCGCCCGCTGCTCGGTGTACGACGCTCAGATACTCAGCTCTGCTGCGAAGAGCTGGGCTTGAAGGTGTGGCATGACCCGCACAACCATGACGACCATTACGCCCGCGTCCGGGTTCGAAAGACGATTTTGCCGCTGCTGGAGCAGGAGCTGGGTCCGGGGGTGGCGGAAAATCTCGCTAAGACTGCGGCGATTGCCGCAGTCGACAATGACTTTTTGGACGCTCACGCCGAGTCAGCTCTGCATGCGCTGCTGGGGGAGGAAGAGGCGTTGGCAAGCGGGAGTCTGTCTGTGCGAGGGGTGGCTGAGCTCGACGACGCCATCGCGGTGCGCGTCCTCGCACGTTGGTTGAGGCAGGCGGGTGCGGAGCCCAGCAGTAAACAGATCGGCATGGTGTTGGCGCTCGTGCACCGCTATCACGGCCAGGGCGAAGTGCCGGTGACCCGTGGTCGCGATGGTGCTGACAGAAATGCCAGGTTGGTCGTTGAGCGAAAAGATGGCACTCTACAATTGGTAATGAATCGTCCCGCGGTGCCTTAAGAAGGGTGCCGCAATCCAACTTCCGGCGGCTGAGAACAATCGGTTGCCATAGCTCTGAACTTGCACTGGGGCAGTTACGCTCCATCGACACGCCGCCATAGAAGTGCGGAAAGGAAATGCGATGCATGATGTGAAGGATTTCAACGTCCCCGCAAACCCCTACGGCGATGAGGTAGAGGCAGTTCTCATTGGCGAAGAGGAGCTGCATGCTCGCATTGACGAGATGGCGCATCGTGTGAATGAGAAGTACAAGGATGCCGACAGCGATCTGATTCTGGTCGCAGTGCTCAAGGGTGCGGTGTTCTTCCTGACTGACTTTGCTCGTCAGCTCAGCATTCCCAGCCAGATGGAGTTCATGGCGGTTTCCAGTTACGGAAACTCCACCTCGTCGTCAGGCGTGGTGCGTATTTTGAAGGACCTGGATCGAGATATTGAGGGACGCGATGTTGTGATCGTCGAGGACATCATTGACTCCGGCCTGACCCTGTCCTGGTTGATGAAGAACCTGCGCAACCGTAATCCGCGCTCCCTGGAGGTCATTACGCTGCTGCGTAAGCCGGAGGCTGTGCGCACCAGCCTGGATGTTGCGGATGTTGGCTTCGACATTCCGAACGAGTTCGTCATCGGTTACGGCCTGGATTACGCCGAACGTTACCGCGATTTGCCGTACGTCGGCACGCTTCACCCGCGCGTTTACCAGGGCTAGGTCTGTCTTCGGCGCTATTGCACAGTGCCGATGCTTGACGACGGGCATTGCGCGCGTACCTCCGGCAGTTCTAGCTGTCTTCTAGCGATGAAAAGTAGGAGTTGGAAACTTTTTTCGGTTGCGATGCGTTATGCCTACTGTGGGGTCAGGTGCCATGAGCCCTGGCCCCACGTTGTGTCATTGATGTGTCTTCGAGAAGAACTCGTTGATGCGTACAATTAATAAAAGCAACTAATAGATGTAGAGAGCGAAAAGCGAACCCACTGTATGGACAAGAAAAAGGTGTTCCGGTTTGCCACCGTTGCCGGCATCATCCTGATTATCCTCTTTGCTATTACTCAGCTGGCGGATGATTCCCGGGAATACCGCGAGGTGGATACGTCCGTTGCCCTGACCCAGTTGGATAAGGGCAATGTCACGGAAGCTCAGATCGACGATCGCGAACAGCGAATTCGCCTCACCCTGAAGAAGGGCGTGGAGGTCGAGGGCACTGAGGACGTCACGAAGGTGATGACCAAGTACCCAGCGCGTGCGACCGACCAAGTCTTTGACAAGGTCACCGCCGCCGAGGGCATGGAGAAGTTCGATACCAAGGTCACGCAGGATTCCTTCCTGATGTCCACCTTGGGCTTCCTGCTGCCGATGGTGATCTTCTTCTTCGTCATCATGTACTTCTTCAGCCGCATGCAAGGCGGCAAGAACGGCATGTTCGGCTTTGGTGGCAACCGCGCCAAGCTGCTGAACAAGGAGACCCCGACCAATACGTTCGAGGATGTTGCTGGTGCCGATGAGGCCGTCCAGGAGCTCGACGAGATTAGGGATTTCCTGCAGCACCCAGCTCGCTACGAGGAGCTCGGCGCGAAGATTCCGCGTGGTGTTCTGCTCTACGGTCCTCCCGGTACCGGTAAGACCTTGCTGGCCCGCGCCGTCGCCGGTGAGGCAGGAGTGCCTTTCTACACCATCTCGGGTTCGGACTTCGTTGAAATGTTCGTCGGTGTCGGTGCCTCTCGTGTCCGTGACCTGTTTAATCAGGCCAAGGAAAACAGCCCGTGCATTATCTTCATCGACGAGATTGACGCCGTCGGTCGCCAGCGTGGTGCCGGTATGGGCGGCGGCCATGATGAGCGTGAGCAAACCCTGAACCAGCTGCTGGTGGAGATGGATGGTTTTGGTGATCGTCAGGGCGTAATCATCATGGCTGCGACCAACCGTCCGGATATTCTCGACCCGGCGCTGCTGCGTCCGGGCCGTTTTGACCGACAGATTCCGGTGGGTGCGCCAGACCTGAAGGGCCGTGAGGCAATTCTGAAGGTCCACGCCCGGAACAAGCCGCTGGGTCCGGATGCGGATCTGACGTCGCTGGCGAAGCGCACCGCCGGTATGAGCGGTGCTGATCTGCAGAACGTGCTGAATGAAGCGGCGTTGCTGACCGCTCGCGTCAACGGCAACATCATTACTGCGGATGCGTTGGAAGAGGCAGTCGACCGAGTTATCGGTGGTCCGCGTCGTACCTCCAAGGTGATTTCCGAGCAGGAGAAGAAGGTCACCGCCTACCACGAGGGTGGTCACACCTTGGCCGCATGGGCGCTGAAGGACATCGAGCGTGTTTACAAGGTCACCATCTTGGCTCGCGGTCGCACTGGTGGACATGCGCTGACCGTCCCCGAGGACGACAAGGGCATGTATAACCTGCCAGAGCTCTTTGCCCGTCTGGTCTTCGCCATGGGTGGTCGCGCTGCCGAGGAGCTGGTTTTCGGACTGCCGACTACCGGTGCTTCTGCCGATATTGAGCAGGCCACCAAGATTGCTCGCGCCATGGTGACCGAGTACGGCATGTCGCCGGAGCTCGGCCCGGTGAAGTACGGGGAGGAGCAGGGCGACCCGTTCGTCGGCCGCGGTGGCAGCGGCTCTTTGGACTACTCTCCGGAGGTGGCAGCAACCATTGATCAGCAGGTTCGTTTGCTGATCAATAAGGCTCATGACGAGGCCTACGCCATCTTGAAGGAAAACCGCGACACTCTCGATGTTCTGGCTGAGAAACTGCTGGAGAAGGAGACTCTGCGTCGTCCGGATCTGGAAGTTATCTTCACCGATGTCGTTCCCCGTGAGCGCCTGAACTTCTTCGATAGCGACACTAAGCACCCGGCCGATGGCCGCGAGCCGGTGAAGACACCGGTGGAGTTGGCAATCGAGCGCGGCGAGGAACCGCCGAAGCGTGTCAACATCTTCGCGCCGGTGCGTCGCCGCGAACCGGAGAACCAGGACGCGGGCAACAACGGCAATGGTCAGGGGCCGGCAGGCTCCGCTGGTGCCGGTAATGCTAGTGTCCCGGGTTTGCCGGGCGCCCAGCAGGACCGACCGAATGTTCCGGTTTACGGTGGCACCCCACCGCCGGCTGGTTGGACCGCTCCAGGTTGGCCGCCGAAGGATACCGGCAGCACGCACAGTTCGGCTCCCGCACCGGCACCGGCGCCTGCGCCGACTCCTCGCCCTGATGGGCAGAACCAGCCGGGTTCGCAGGAAGGCCAGGGCAACGCGCGTGGCCAGCACCCGGGCACTGCTAACTACCCGGCAGGTGCGCCGGACTTCGGCTCGAAGGCAACCGGTACTGGTAGCAGCGGTGGCAACGGCTCCGCGAATATCCCTGCCCCTCCGAAGATGCCGTGGGACAGGCAGGGCGGACGTCACCGCCAGGACAACTCTGGCAGCGATGCCACCCCGACTACGGTGATGCCGTCGGCAGGAGAACAGCAGGAGCTGCGCGGATTCCGCCTGCCGGATAACGAGCAGCCGGAACACACAGAACGTCCGGAAAACCCGAAGAACGCCGACAACTCCGATGACAAGGGGGCACAGATGCACGATTCGGATAAGGACGGCGTCGTCAAGCGAAACGAAGACAACAGCGCCTGGCAGGACAAGCCGGACACCAACGAGGAGCGATAAGTACACATCATGGAGCGCGAATTCGATCAGGGGCGGGCCGAGGCTGCGGTTCGTGAACTGTTGATTGCCGTCGGTGAGGATCCCGACAGGGAAGGCCTGAAGGAGACACCGGCGCGAGTGGCGCGAGCCTACCGTGAGGTTTTCGCGGGCCTGTTTGAAGATCCGTCTGAGGTGCTGGCAAAGACCTTCAACGAGGATCATCAAGAACTCGTTTTGGTGAAGGACATCCCGATTTACTCCACCTGTGAGCACCATTTGGTGCCGTTCTTCGGCGTTGCCCACATTGGTTACATCCCGGGCAAGGACGGTCGTGTGACGGGCCTGTCCAAGCTCGCTCGTCTGGTCGATGGCTATGCGAAGCGCCCGCAGGTGCAGGAGCGTCTGACCAGTCAGGTTGCGGATGCCTTGGTGGAGCGGCTGGATCCGGCCTCGGCGATCGTCGTCATTGAAGCGGAGCATCTCTGCATGGCCATGCGCGGTATCCGCAAACCGGGTGCGCGCACGGTGACCTCAGCCGTCCGCGGTGGCTTCAAGACGGATGCCCGTTCGCGCGCAGAGGCAATGGCGCTCATCCGCAAGAGCTAACGCAACAGTTAAATGGTCGATTGGAAAGGCTGGACAACAAGGTGACTGAATCCCCCTTGCAAGCGCAGGCAGGACAGCCGGCGGAGATGGGTATCGAGAATCAGCTCTGCAAAGTGATGGGCATTGTCAACGTCACCGAGGACAGCTTTTCCGATGGCGGCCTGTACAAGACCTTCGACGCGGCGATTGCCCATGCGCACGAGCTGCTCGCTGAAGGCGCACATATTCTCGACATCGGTGGCGAGTCCACTCGTCCCGGCGCACACCGCGTTTCCGAGGATGAGGAAATTGCCCGGGTCGTGCCGGTGGTCCGTGAGCTCGCGGCAGACGGGCACCTGATCAGCGTCGATACTATGCGCGCAAGTGTCGCAGAGGCAGCAATCGCCAGGGGCGCGGTGTTCATCAACGATGTCTCCGGCGGTCTCGCAGACCCCAACATGTACGCAGTCTGCGCCGATGCCGATGTGCCCATCTGCCTGATGCACTGGAAGACCGATCGCTTCGGCTCCGCTTCTGGACGCGCCGAAACTCACCCGGACGGCATTGTCGCCGATGTCCGTGAGCACCTGCTTCAGCTTGTCGACGGTGCCATGGGCGCCGGCATCGCCGAGGAAAATATTGTCCTCGACCCAGGCCTGGGCTTTGCCAAGAACGCCGATGACAATTGGGCGCTCCTCCACGGCCTGCCGGAGCTTATTGACCTCGGTTTCCCCGTGTTGGTCGGTGCTTCCCGCAAGCGTTTCGCCGCCGCCGTCGGCAGTGAGGCACGCGCACCAAAGCAGGCTGATGCTGCGACTACGGCAATTTCCGCGCTGTCCGCAGCGGCGGGCGCATGGGCGGTTCGAGTTCACAATGTGGCCGACAACCTCGACGCAGTGCGGGTGGCGCAGGCATGGAACCTTGGCCGCTCACTGACCGGTTACACCGCGGCCGGCGACTATCCGGAAGGTGGCTCTAACCGCGCTGCACAGCACGATGAGTCTCCTGCTGAATCGCCAGCCGAGGCGGCTCTGGAAGGAGACGAGTAGAAACAGTGGCTGATCGCATTGAACTCAAAGGTCTGAAAGCCCGCGGCTACCACGGCTGTCTCGACTTCGAGCGCCGCGATGGCCAGGACTTCATCTGTGATGTCACCCTGTGGTTGGATTTCTCCGGTGCCGCTGCCAGCGACGAGCTGGACGACACCGTCAACTACGCCGACATCGCAGCCACAGCGCACGGAATTTTGACCGGCACTCCGCGCAACCTCATCGAAACCGTCGCGACCGAGATTGCCGAAGCAGTGCTTGCCGACGACGATGGCCGCGCCGAACGCGGATTGTCCCCACTGTTACATGCGGTGGAAGTAACCATTCACAAACCGCATGCGCCCATTCCGCTCGACTTTGATGACGCTGCGGTAACAGCCCGCCGTTCGCGGAAGAAGCGGTTGGCATGATTCGCGCCGTTCTTTCTATCGGCGCGAACATGGACCGCGCGCGAGAAAACCTAACTGGTGTGCAGGCCTTCTTCGCCGATGAATTGGTCGCAGCCTCAAAAATTTATGCCACCCCACCTTGGGGTGGGGTAGAGCAGGGTGACTTCCTCAATGCCGTGCTCATTGTCGATACGTCCCGGACACCAATGGAGCTGCTGGAAGCTGGTTGGAAACTGGAAAATGACGCTGGTCGAGTGCGCGAAATTCACTGGGGACCACGGGCGCTCGACGTGGACATTGTGCAGGTCATCGACAAGGACACCGGCGAGGAGATCATCTCTGACGATTCGACTCTGACCCTGCCGCATCCGTGGGCAACCGAGCGTGCCTTTGTACTGGTGCCGTGGCTCGATGCCGACCCGGATGCCGAATTGGGGGGAGTTCGGGTCGCGGCACTCGTCGATAAGCTGGCACCTGAAGACGTAAACGCAGTGCGTCTAGCAGACAGCGCGGATGGAGAAGAGGCCTAGAGATGAAACCGACCTCACCGATTACGTTGGCTGCATCTGCGCTGGTTCTCGCACTGGCGTCATGGATGATCGTGGCACAGTTTTTCGGTGCGCTCGGGCCACGAAGTTGGTGGGACCTGGGGTTTCCCTGGTTGCTCACAGCTGTCTGTGTGGCGGCAGCGCGGTGGATTAAGTCGGTGCTGAAAGAGGGGAAGGTCGGGCAGGATCGCAGCCAGGTGCAGCCGTTAACGTTGTCGCGATGGCTGGTGGTCGGTACGGCATCCGCATGGTTGGGGGCGATTCTCGGAGGTTTGTACGCCGGTGGCGTGCTGTGGGCTTTGCCGAAGTGGACGGAGCTTGCGGCTGCACAGGCCGACGGGCCGATCATGATTGTCGGCACAGTATCCGGCATTTTGCTCGCTGCGGCGGGGCTGTGGCTGGAAAAAGTTTGCCAATTGCCAACTGATGGCGAAAATTCTTCGCCTCCTAGCGGGGAAATGGGAACTAACTCGGTAGGGTGGGAGTTATGACTGACCTCTCCAACGCCGGTAATGACCCGAAGCGCTCGGGTGATGCCGCATATTTTCAGGGCGACGCGGCAGCTACTTCGTCGGATATGGCCGAGTCTCCGTCTCCGTCGCCTTCTTCGGCTTTCGAAAGCTACTCCGCTGGGGCTAACTCCGGGGCTGATGCGGCATATGCAGATGAGCAGAGCAATGATGTGACGAAATTCAGTTCTACCGATGGTATGACGGAGAAAACCGCCGTCATTCTCATGGTTGTGCTGCTGATGCTCGCGGTGATTGCCAGTATCGTCATGCTCTTTGCCTCCTCTGCCGGGTGGATGAAGGTTGCCGTGCTGCTGGCGTTGTGGTCGGCAGTTATCGGGGCTGTGCTGGTGACTCGATACCGCAAGACCATTGCGCTGGAGCGCAAGCGGTTGGAGACAATCGAGGAGCTGCACAAGGTGGAGCTTGACCGCGAGCTGGCTACTCACCGTGAGCAGGAACTGATTCTCGAGCAGAACTACCTGGACTCGCTTGAGGGCAACAACGATGACAACATTGCGGCGCTGCGCGCTGAGGTCTTTGCACTGCGCGCCCAGCTTGCTGAGTTCATGGGGGAGGATTTCGACGACGAGCAGGTTGCTCTTCGCGCCCAGGCCGAGCGTCTGCGTGAGCTCGACTCGCCACAGCAAGCCTCGCCGATGAAGGATCCGACCGGTCACGACCGGCCGACACCACGCGCGACTTCCCACCGTGCTGAGATGACCGCTAACGGCACTGTCGGCGCTCATACCCAGCACGGCGGCACGGGCTCCGCATCCTCCGCTTCGCCGGTTGAAGATGCCGAGGCCACCGACATGCGCCGTACATTCTCGCCGTCTGGTCAGCCGGTTGACGTCCACGAAGTCGCCGATTCCAAGGATGACGAAACCGTTTCCAAGGAGAAGTTCTCCACTAACTCTTTCCGCGCCATCAACTGGCAGGAAACCCCGGCCGAGGACGCTGCAGAGGATGATTCTCAGGGCGGTGCTCACGAGGCACACGGTGCACGGCACCCATTCGCTGCGCCGGAATCGGACGATGCCTCGGACTCTCCGACTCGCCAGCTGCAGGCCATTCGCGATGAGGACCTTGCAGAAGAGTCAGCTCAAAAAACGGCGCAAGAGCCTGCAAGCCACGGTCGGCGCCGTGCTGAGGACAACAAGGGCAGCCTCACTGTCGCCGAGCTGATGGCGCAGATGCGCAAGAAGAGGGAGCAGCGCGAGGACGAAGAAGCCTAGCCGCCAGCTGCGTATGCGCGGCCTACTCACCGCACATAGCTGGTTTGGTCTAACCTAGTCAGTCATGACGCAAAGCCAGCATGATTCCCATCCCCATCGGACAACCGCTCCGCGGTTGACGGTGGGGATTATTTCTGCCGGAAAAGTCGGGGTTGCGCTCGGCCAAGCGCTAGAGCGCTGTGGGCATCGTGTCACCCATGTGGTCGCGCGCTCACCAGAATCGGTCACACGAGCACATCTACGCCTCCCGAACGCCCAGGTCAGTAGCATTGCCGACACAGCTTCCACCTGCGAGCTCATCGTCATCGCCGTGCCGGATCGCGCCATCGCCGAGGTTGCCGAGGAAGTTGCCCGCCACGTCGGCCCCGGACGCATCGTCATGCATACTTCTGGATCCCTCGGGCGTGCCGTGCTCGATCCGGTCGCGCTCACCGGCGCGCTGACCATCGCAGCCCATCCCGCAATGACGTTCGCAGGGCTTGACGACGACTCCGAGCTTCTGACCGGTTGCCCATGGGGCATCACGGTTGGGGATGAGCTCGCGAAAACAGTCAGTGAACTGCTCATTGGTGAACTCGGTGGTCGTCCGGTGTTCATCAACGAACGGCACCGCGGCCTCTATCACGCGGCTATGGCCCACGGCTCAAACGGTCTCGGCGCAGTTGTGGTCGATGCAGTAGAAATGCTGGCAACCACTATCGGCGGAGATGCGGCAGCCGAAGACACCGACCTAGCTGAACTGCGTCGAGGCCAGGCCGCCGAACTGCTCCGACCACTGCTTGAAGCTTCATTGGACAATGCCTTGAGGTGGGGTTCCCGGGGGCTGACCGGCCCGGTGACGCGGGACGACCTTGGAACCGTCGTCAAGCATGAACGCGAAATTGAAGCGGTGGCGCCGGAAATGGGAACCGCCTACCTGGCTCTTGCCGAGCGCATCGCCGAGCTGCGCGGCGCCAACGAAGTTTTGCGGTACCTGCGCCGATGAGCTGAGCGGGCTGGTTGTTCTGGTCATCCGGGATGTGGCGTAAGGTATTGCCGTCGGACGAAAAGTTTGGTCCGGTAGATCTGAACGCGGAGGAAACATGACGGGGTATACCGCCGGAGAGACAACTGTTCACAGGACTATTGCGGGAATCGCGCAGGTCACCCGTGCGTTGCGGAAGACCGGGCGGCCGGTGGTGCTCGTACCTACGATGGGTGCGCTACACCAGGGGCACCTTGAACTAGTACAGGCCGCGAAGACACTGCCGCGCGCTGTTGTGGTGGTGTCGATTTTCGTCAATCCGCTGCAGTTCGGTGAGGGGGAGGACTTTGATGCCTACCCGCGGACTCTGGATGAAGACGTGGAGAAGCTCCGCGCTGTCGGTGCTGAGCTGGTCTTTGCGCCGAACGCGAAGGAGATGTACCCCAACGGTTTCCGCACGACCGTGCAGCCGGGGCCGCTGGCTACTGAGCTCGAAGGTGCTACTCGCCCGGGGCACTTCGCCGGTGCGTTGACAGTGGTTAACAAGCTTTTCAACATCACCAACTGCACTGATGCCGTTTTTGGTGAGAAGGACTACCAGCAGCTGTGCCTGATGCAGCAGATGGTCACTGACCTGAATATGCCGGTGCAGCTGCACGGTGTGCCAGTGATTCGCGAGGCCGATGGGCTGGCTATGAGCTCCCGCAACCGCTATCTTTCCGAGGAGCAGCGCAATCTCGCAGTAACCCTGTCCGCTGCGCTGACTGCCGGCGCTTTTGTCGCGGACCGTGGTGCGGATGCTGTGCTGGAAACCGCGCGTGGCGTGCTCGCCAGCCAGCCTGAGGTCGAGTTGGATTATTTGGAGCTGCGTGACGCTGCGCTCGCCCCGCTTTCCGACGAGGTGTTGCGCGGCGACGGCCAGGAGACTGAAGCTCGCCTACTGGTTGCTGCGAAGGTCGGCACTACTCGTCTCATTGATAATGTTGGCTTGATTCTGGGTGCGCCGCGCCCGGATTCGGCAAACGGTTTCGGTCAGCTCGGGCAGAAGGACGCCGAAATTGCGTCAGCGGCCCTGTCGGCTGCGGGGCTGGACGGCGAGCTGACTGAGCAAGAGGCTGCTGAGTTGGCTGAGCTGCAGGAAAAGGTCCGCGCTGCTCGGGATGCCCGCCTGAAAGATGAGTCCAGCAAAGAAAACCTGAAGAACGCCGGCTTTGGCGTTGAGCAGGACAGCGAGTAGGACGGCTTTTCGAAGTAGTTTTTCGTGGCTGGGAAGTTGTCGTATTATAGTGTGCCGACTAACAACCTGCCACGCTAAGGGGTGCCGCGGTAGGCAAGCATCCAGGGGACGAATCCAGGAAGGGACCTACCTTTTTCATGTTTCGCACTATGTTGAAGTCCAAGATTCACCGTGCCACGGTGACTCAGGCTGATCTTCACTACGTTGGATCGTGCACGATTGACGCTGATTTGATGGAAGCGGCCGACCTGCTTGAAGGTGAAGCCGTCGACATCGTCGATATCAATAATGGCAACCGGCTTACTACTTACTGCATTACCGGAGAGCGCGGCTCGGGCATCATTTCTATCAATGGTGCCGCCGCTCGTCTGATATCGCCGGGTGATCTGGTTATTATCATCGGCTACGGAATGATGGATGACGCTGAGGCGCGTACGTACAAGCCGAATGTCATCTTCGTCGATGAGGACAACAAGATTCTGGAAAGTGGCAATGACCCGGCGGATGTGCCGGAGGGTTCTGATTTGAAGAATCCGCGTAGCCCGGAGAACCAGGGCTAGTCCACGTAGCCCGCAGAGCTGGGGCTCGACTGCGTAGTTGGAGAGAAGAGTCGAGCCGGAGAACCGCAACACCAGGGTGTTCACTTTGCGTTAAAGCGCAAGTCATTAGACCGTCAGCTAAAGCTCATTGGCGAGTTGATTTTTAGAAACCGAAAGGTAACGCAACGTCCTTAGCTTCTTAGAGGATCTAAAAGTTTTAGTTTTCCATTTCCTCACCTAGTCGAAGCTATACAAAGGCGGTCTCCCCGTGGTTCGTATTGGCAAGAATCTGCTGACAAATCCTTTTGCTACCTCTCGCAGCTCTCTGACCTGCACTTACAAGTGTGGTAATGCCTGTGCTGACGATGCTCCGAACGAGTTCTCGGACAACCAGTACTTCGGTGATGTTGCGAAGGAGGCGTTCTCCCAGCGCGCATTCTCCCGTCGCGCGGCACTGAAGGTCACTGGTGCTAGTGCTCTTGCGGTCGGCGGTGGCGCCGTGCTGGCCGCTTGCTCCTCTGATGATTCGGGCAGCGCCGCAGGTGGCTCCGACGCCTCCGGTACCGCTGCTGCCGGTGACGGTAGCAAGGACGAATCGCCGGAGGGTATGCGTTTCGAAGCCGTCAAGCCGAACACGGAAGACGCAGTCGTTATCCCGGACGGCTACGAGCAGAATGTTCTGATTCGCTGGGGCGACCCAATCCACGAGGGTGGCCCGGAGTTCGACTTTGACAAGCAGACTCCGGAAAACCAGCTGAAGCAGTTCGGCTTCAACAATGACTTCGCTGGCCTGATTAAGGCTGAAGACGGCACACTGCTGTACGTTTGCTCGCACGAGTACACCACCGAGCCGATGATGTTCCGTGCCTACAAGAAAGAAGATGCCACTAAGGAGCAGGTCGACATCGGACTGGCTGCCCACGGCCAGACCATCCTTGCTGTGGAAGAGGATGACAAGGGATTCCTGAAGCCAATTCTCAGCGACAAGCGTAACCGTCGCATCACTGGCTTCACCGAATTCACAGTTGACGGCCCGGCTGCTGGTCACGATCTGCTGAAGACCAAGGCTGACCCGACCGGTATGAAGGTCGAGGGAACTTTGAACAACTGCTCCGGTGGTGTTACTCCGTGGGGTACCTACCTGTCCGGTGAGGAGAACGTTGACCAGTACTTCGGCAACGTTGGCAAGCTCAAGGACGAGGACGCAGTTAAGAAGCTCAAGCGCTACTCGGTCAAGAATGAAGAGCTGTCCGACCGCGCGTGGGAGAAGTACTACGACCGCTTCGATGTCTCCAAGGAGCCGAACGAGCCGAACCGCTTCTTCTGGCTGGTAGAGATTGACCCATCTGACCCGAACTCCACCCCGGTCAAGCACACCGCAGTGGGCCGTTTCAAGCATGAAGCCGGTCAGATTTACGTCACCGACGACGGCACGGTCGTGTGCTACTCCGGCGACGACGAGCGTTTCGAATACATCTACAAGTTCGTCTCCTCCCGCAAGATTAAGGAGGGGGACCTCAAGCACAACATGGGCATTCTGTCCGAGGGCACTCTCTACGTCGGTAAGTTCAACGGTAATTCCGAGTCCGAGATTGACGGCTCCGGTGAGCTGCCGAAGGACGGCCGTTTCGACGGTGACATTGAGTGGCTTCCGCTGATGACCGCCAAGGCAGACGGCAAGCACGAGTCCCACGTTGATGGCATGACCGCCGAAGAGGTCTGCATCTACACCCGCATCGCCGGTGACAAGGTCGGTGCGACCCGTATGGACCGCCCGGAGGATATCGAGCCGTCTCCGAAGACCGGTAAGGTCTACGCGGCGCTGACCAACAACAAGTACCGCGGTAAGGCGGGCGCGAAGGACGACAAGGGCAAGGAACGCAAGGATGGTGCAGGGCGCCCGCTTGCCGACGCCGTCGAGGTCGCACCAATCACCGAGAACAAGAATGGCCTTGTTCTGGAGATGGAAGATGACCACGCCGGTACCAAGGGCAAGTGGAACCTCCTGCTGGTCTGTGGTGACCCGAACGAGGCTTACACCTACTTCGGTGGCTTCGACAAGGAATCGGTCTCGCCAATTTCCTGCCCGGACAACGTCGCCTTTGACGAGTACGGCAACCTGTGGGTTTCCACCGACGGCAACGCGCTGGACTCCAACGACGGCCTTTTCGCCGTTGCCGTCGAAGGCGAGCGTCGTGGTGAGACCAAGTGCTTCCTGACTGTTCCGGTTGCTGCAGAGACCTGTGGTCCGCAGATCTTCTCCAACCGCGTGATGGTCAACGTCCAGCACCCGGGCGAAATCGAGACGGATCAGGGTCATCCAGTCGGCGACAACCCGGACCCGACCACCAACCCGACCTCGCACTGGCCGGACGGCGGCAAGGAGCAGCCACGCCCGGCCGTCGTTCAGGTTGTACGCACTGATGGCAAGAAGATTGGCGTCTAAAGGGCACTCAACTAGCAGGTCGGCGGTGTAGTCGGCTAACCTTTATAGCCGTGACTGACGCGAAGAAGACCCCTGAAAACACCGCCACCGTTCCTGAGCAGCTGCGCATTCGCCGCGAGAAGCGTGACCGCCTGCTCGAGGCTGGAATTCAGCCGTACCCGGTTGAGGTTCCCCGTACTCACTCTCTCAAGGATGTCCGTGAAGAGTGGGGCCACCTCGAGGCTGGCGAGGAGACTCAGGATGTCGTGACCGTCATTGGTCGTGTCATGTTTATTCGTAACACCGGCAAGCTCTGCTTTGCCGCTCTGCAGGAGGGTGACGGCACGACCCTGCAGGCCATGCTTTCCAAGGCTGAGGTCGGCGAGGACGCCCTGGCTGCTTGGAAGTCGGACGTAGATATGGGCGACTTCGTCCTCATTACTGGCCGCGTAATTTCTTCGCGCCGCGGCGAGTTGTCTGTGATGGCTACCGAGTGGCAGATGGCCTCGAAGGCTCTGCGTCCGCTGCCGGTGTCGTTCGCTGATCTGTCCGAGGACAGCCGCGTGCGTCACCGCTACACGGACCTGATTATGCGTGAGCAGGCTCGTACTAACGCACTGACTCGCATCAAGGTCATCCGCGAGCTGCGCCACGCACTTGAGCGTCGCGGTTTCCTCGAGGTCGAAACCCCGATGCTGCAGACTCTGCACGGCGGTGCAGCTGCACGTCCGTTCGTGACTCATTCCAACGCTTTGGACATCGATCTCTACCTGCGTATCGCGCCGGAGCTTTTCCTCAAGCGCTGCGTCGTCGGCGGTATGGAGCGAGTCTTTGAGATCAACCGTAACTTCCGCAACGAGGGTATCGACTCCTCGCACAGCCCGGAGTTCGCGATGCTGGAGTACTACGAGGCATTCGGCACCTACGATGACTCCGCCCGCACCGTCCGCGAGGTCATTCAGGAAATCTGCGTCGCGGTCTTCGGTTCGACGACTGTTACGCTTGCCGACGGTACGGAGTTCGACTTTGGCGGCGAGTGGAAGCAGATTGAGATGTACCCGTCGCTGAACGAGGCACTTGCTCGCAAGTTCCCTGGTCAGCCGGAAGTCACTATTGACTCGACCGTCGAGGAGCTCAAGGCAATCGCCGATGTGATTGGCCTTGAGGTTCCGGAGAAGGGCGGCTGGGGCCACGGCAAGCTGGTTGAGGAAATCTGGGAGCTGCTCTGTGAAGACCAGCTCGACGGTCCTATCTTTGTCCGCGACTTCCCGGTCGAGACCTCTCCGCTGACTCGTCAGCACCGCTCCAAGCCTGGCGTGACCGAGAAGTGGGATCTTTACGTCCGTGGCTTCGAGCTGGCTACCGGCTACTCCGAGCTGGTTGACCCGGTTGTCCAGCGTGAGCGCTTTGAGGATCAGGCGCGACTGGCCGCTGGCGGCGACGACGAGGCCATGGTTCTGGATGAGGACTTCCTGCACGCAATGGAGCAGGGCATGCCGCCGACGACCGGTGTGGGCATGGGCATTGACCGCCTGCTGATGGCCCTGACCGGCCTTGGCATTCGCGAAACCGTGCTGTTCCCGATCGTGAAGCCGGAAGCGTAAGCGACTGAATTCATGTGTAGTTATCCCGGTGTTATCACCGGGATTATTTTTATCCCGTAATTTCTTCACCCGTGAATTCGGTAAATGGGAATAAGAAAATTGATCGGCGATCCGTATTGCGCTTGGGAGCAGTAGCGGGTGCGGGGGCTGTAGCGGTTGCCGTCAATAGCGTCGGGACGCGAGCAGTTGCATCGGCGGCCCCGAACCAGTCGCCGTTTCCATTCACCGGGTTGACCAGCGGCCTTGTTGTGACGGACCTGGAAGTCGTGACCGTGACCGATACGTCGGTGACATTTTCGTGGGCGACGTATGCAGGCCCACATCCAGCGTGGGGGAAGCTGGCTCCACTGGCGCCGGCCGACACTGAAGTTGCGCTAGTGCCAGTCGATGCCGATGAGGGCGGCGAGCTACCCGTGGTACATAAGGACGAGACGCAGGTTGGCTACCACTTTGTGACCGTCGATAAGCTGCGCCCTGGAACCACGTACCGTTTCGAATGTCGATCGAATGGACTGGTCGCCGAGCCGGGATTAATTACCCGAAACCTCCCCAATGCACCCGAGCAAACTGGACAGTTCACGACGTTGGTCGCTCCGGAAGGGGAGTACCTGACCACGATTGCCATCCTTAATGACGCGCATATTGGCGAAAATGGGCACGGTATTATCACCGGCGATTTCCCCGCTCCTATCTTTTCTGAACCGGGTGCCGCGCCGTATCCCGAGGTCATGCTGACGGCTGCGCTCGCCGAGCTGCGGGGGATGGGGATTGAAAAGGTTTTCGTCAACGGTGATGCCACGTCGGAAGCACGTCCGGCGGAGGTGCGTCGATTTGCCGAGATTATGAATACTTTTGGTGCTCAGGAGCGGCAGTGGTTTGTCACCCGCGGCAATCATGATCGTCCGCATAAGCCGGATGCCGATCCATCTGCTGGCTACGACGAATTCCCGGTTTTGGAGGGTACCGAGAATCATCGCGATCCCTTCGGTGTTCTCCTGGGGCGTCCGCGGCAGGAACTGTGGGTCACTCAGCAGGGGCCGGTCCGTGTCATAGGGCTGGATTCATCGAAGTTGGATGAGTCCGGCGGCGAAATTAGCCCGGAACAGTTCGATGCACTGGAGCGGGAATTGCAGCGTGACCCCAGTAAGCCGACAGTTGTGCTGGCTCATCACCCAATTACCTCCGAGGCTGGTTGGACACATGCTGCCGGGCCCACCTTCATTCTCAACAGCGCTGATGCACGACGCTTGCAGCAGATGCTTAACGACGCTCCGGGTGTATTCTTTGCGGGGGCAGGTCACACCCACCGTGCAAAGCGTACTCGCGGTGATGTTGGGGCCGGCGTTGATTATTTGGAGACCGGCGCGTGCAAAGCATACCCCGGTGGCTACACACTGCTGCATGTCTACTCCGGTGGCTACCAGGTTAACTTTCACCGTTTGAGCAGCGAAGATGCGCTTGCGTGGACTGCGCGTGCCCGTTGGGCGATGTACGGTTTCGAGCCCGAGGCTCTGCTTGGTGAGCTCTCTGATCGCAACTACGTTGTTAACCGCGTTATCGCCTGACAAGTTAGAAGCCTGAAAGTTTTCTGTTACTTGGCAATGTTTTTTCAATTCTTGTGACAACGGTCACGTGATTGTTTTATTGTTATGCCAGTAATAGTTCTGACTCGAAAGGCCATGATCACATGAGCGAGAAGAAGAACCGCGAAGATTCGACTGTCGGCCGCAATAACCCTGGTCGCGACGCTATCGGAGCGGCAATGCGGTTCATCACGTCGATTACTGGTTCGGACTTCGCCCAGAAGTACGACCTTCAGCCAAAGATCGACCGCGTGGTGTACCAGTCCACCAAGTCCGGTTTTAAGACCCTTGGTGCCGCGAACCGTCAGTTTAAGAAGATTTCCGGTTCCGGTAAGCCGGAGCGTCCGGCTGAGGAAGCCCAGGCTGCACAGGAGGCCGCAGCCGAGGAGAAGGCAAAGAAGCTCTTCGACCTCACCCCGACCGAGGATCAGCAGATGATCGTCGAGACGGTTAAGGAGTTTGCTGAGTCGCGCTTGCGCGAGGCTGCTTACAAGTCCGACCACGAGGCAACTCCCCCGGAGAATCTCGTCTCTGAGGCTTCTGAGCTGGGCGTCACTATGATCAACGTCCCGGAGGCTTTCGAGGGCATCGCTACCGGCGAGGACGTCACCACCAACGCGCTGGTCGCGGAGGCTCTGTCCTACGGTGACATGGGTCTGGCTCTGGCAGTGCTGGCTCCGGCCGGTGTCGCTGCCACCCTGACCGCTCACGGCTCCGACTCGCAGCAGAAGACCTACCTGCCGGCATTCGCTGGCGAGAACGTCCCGGCCGCCGCTGTTGTTCTCGCAGAGCCGCGCCCGCTTTTCGACGCACGCAAGCCTGAAACCACCGCAAAGCGCGAGGGCGATTCGCTGGTCCTCAACGGTGTTAAGTCCTTCGTTCCGAACGCCGGCGCAGCTGAGCTGTTCATCATCGGTGTTGAGCTCGAGGGTAAGCCGGCTCTGGTTATCGTTGAGTCCGACACTGAAGGTCTCCACGTTGAGGCTGACCCGTCCATGGGTCTGCGCGGTGCCGCAATGGGTCGCGTCATCCTGAAGGATGTCAAGGTTCCGGCCGAGAACATTCTCGGCGGCGCTAGCACCTCGGCTGCAGACCGTGAAGAGGCATACCTCGACATTCTGCGTCGTTCCCGCCTCGGCTGGGCAGCTCTTGCAATGGGTACTTCTCAGGCAGTTCTCGACTACGTCATTCCTTACGTCAATGAGCGTCAGGCATTCGGCGAGCCGATTTCCCACCGCCAGGCAGTGGCCTTCATGGTCGCCGACATCAAGATTGAGCTCGATGGTCTCCGCATGATTACTCTCCGCGGTGCTTCCCGCGCTGACCAGGGTCGCGGCTTCGCTCGCGAGGCAGCTCTGGCTAAGACCTTCGCCACTGAAAAGGGTATGAAGATTGGTTCCGACGGTGTGCAGCTGCTCGGTGGCCACGGCTTCACCAAGGAGCACCCGGTTGAGCGTTGGTACCGTGACCTCCGCGCAATTGGTGTCGCCGAAGGCATCGTCGTTCTGTAAACCGCTAGATACTTCAGCCGAAAAGAATTAAGAGGAAAGAAAATGATTAACCTCGAACTGCCGAAGTTCCTCAAGGCGGGCGCGTCCCAGTCGCATCAGGCCGCCGCTGAGATCTTCCGACCGATTTCCCGTAAGTACGATCTCGCTGAGCACGAGTACCCGAAGGAACTCGACACCCTTGCCTCCATGATGGACGGCATGGCAGATGGTGGCCGTGGCTTCTCCGGTGCTTCCGGTGGACGTGGTGACGATAAGAAGCCGAAGCGCACCGGTGTAAAAAACGGTGGCAACATGGCTTCGCTGCTCAACGTTATTGAGACCTGCTGGGGTGACGTGGGTCTGACCCTGTCCCTGCCGTACCAGGGTCTAGGTAACGCAGCTATCGCAGCTGTTGCTACCGATGAGCAGCTGGAGGCTTTCGGTAAGACCTGGGCTTCCATGGCAATTACCGAGCCGTCCTTCGGTTCTGACTCCTCCGCAGTTTCCACCACCGCCAAGCTCGATGGTGATGAGTACGTCATCAACGGTGAGAAGATCTTCGTCACTGCTGGTGAGCGTTCCGACTCCGTCGTTGTGTGGGCGACCCTGGACAAGTCCAAGGGCCGTGCTGCCATCAAGTCCTTCCTGGTGAAGAAGGGCACTCCGGGCTTCACCGTTGAGCGCCTGGAGGAGAAGCTGGGTATTCGTTCCTCGGATACCGCAGTGCTCCGCCTGGACAATGTCCGCGTTCCGAAGGAGAACCTGCTGGGTTCCCCGGACATTGATGTTAAGAAGTCCTTCGCCGGCGCAATGGCGACCTTCGACAACACTCGTCCGCTGGTTGCGGGTATGGCCATCGGCGTCTCCCGTGCTTCGCTGGAAGAGCTGCGTCGCATCCTGGAAGAGGCTGGCATCGAGATTGACTACGATGCACCGGCACACACCCAGAGCGCTGCTGCAGCTGAGTACCTGAAGCTGGAGTCCGATTGGGAGGCTGCATACCTCCTGGCTCTGCGCGCTGCGTGGATGGCTGACAACAAGCAGCCGAACACTCTGGAAGCTTCCGAGTGTAAGGCCAAGGCCGGCCGTGCAGGCACCGAGATTTGCCTCCGTGCCGTTCAGCTGGCAGGTACCTTCGGTTACTCTGAGCGTAACCTGCTGGAGAAGTGGTCCCGCGACGTCAAGATCCTGGACATCTTCGAAGGTACCCAGCAGATTCAGCAGCTGGTCGTTGCTCGCCGCACCCTGGGCCTGTCCTCCAAGGAACTGAAGTAGTTACAGTTTCAGAGCAATCTACATACTGGTGAGCCGGTAAAAGCTCACAAAGATGCTCAAGCCACATTTTCCTAAAACACCGTCCTGCCATGACTTGGTAGGCGGTGTTTTATTTTGCGCTGTTTTGGCCGTGTGTCTCTTGTCGTTGCGTTCCTATTTTTCTGAGATTAGAGGGAGAGTTCATCTAATTTTCATCTTTAGGTTCTAGGCTTATTTGCCATGAGCATTTCCCGCCGGGCCTACCTCTCTGTTGCAACTCTTGCTGCAAGTTCAATGGCCGTCGCGAAAACCTCGGGAGCGTACGGCCTTGAGTACGTCACGTCGGGTCTGGGGCTTACCCAGTCGGATTCCAAGTCGTGGCAGGTACTGGCTAGCGACTTGGAGGTCATCACTGTCACAGACACGTCAGTGGCATTTACATGGGCAACATATGCTCCGGGAGTGCAGACAGC
Source organism: Corynebacterium sp. MSK012 (assembly GCF_030232435.1). Lineage (NCBI taxonomy): Bacteria > Bacillati > Actinomycetota > Actinomycetes > Mycobacteriales > Corynebacteriaceae > Corynebacterium > Corynebacterium sp. MSK012. The sequence continues at coordinate 36,138 of NZ_JASPJU010000001.1, read as the reverse complement.
GTATGGCTTCATTAAGCCGACCGTTCCTTCGGATGAGCGGGTGCTGCTTGGTCCTGCGGATTCAACGCAGTTAGAGCTCGTGCACGAGGGGTACTCAGAGTCGGGCTACCACCATGTGGTCATTGACGGGTTGGAGCCGGGACGGGAGTACCGCTTTGAGTGCTGGTCACACAACTGTCGCGCGGTTCCGTCGCTGAATATCACCATGAGCAAAACGGCACCGGAGAAGACAGGCGTCGTAAGCACTCTGCCAGCGCTGGAGGGTGCACATTTGGCGACGTTCGCGCTGACGAATGACACACACATTGGTAAGCCCAATCATGACGGCATTCGCATTGGCAACCTCGGTCTTTCCTCCGGTCCGGGAGAGCAGCCTTTTGCCTCTATGCAATTGCAGGGTCTGGTGGACACGGTAAAGGCTGCCGGGTTAGACACTCTCGTCATCAATGGCGATTGCACGGATAGCAACCGCCCTGAGGAGTATGACGAACTCATCAGGGTTTTGGATACTTTCGGTGAGTTTGGGAAAAACTGGTTTGTCACCCGTGGTAATCACGATGTGCACCCGCCCGGGCTACCCAATATCAATGGTTTCCGGGGACGCGGAATCCGCAAAGGCAAGACCGCGGTTCCGGATTACTTCAGCCAGCGTCTTGTGCCGACGCAGCAGCACTGGTCGACTCGCGTCGGCGAAGTGCGCCTCATCGGTGTTGATACCGCCGAGTTTGGTTATGCAGGTGGACGTATTAATGAGCGGCAGATGCGTGCATTGCGTGCCGAACTCGCAGACGATCCAGAGCGTCCGACAATTTTGTTTGCGCATCACCCGTTTACTCAGGATGCGGTGCGTTCGCATTTCGGTGGTGAGGCATTCATGGTCGAGGCGCAGCAGGCCAAGGTTTTTCAGGAGATTCTGGCCGCCACGCCGGGTGCCAAAGGCGTGTTCGCTGGTCATACGCACCGCAGCCGCCGTGGTATCGCTGACTACGGGGATACGGACTTCTGTGAGCGGGGTGCGGCACTCGGCTATCCGGGTGGATACACACAGATTCGAGTTCACACTGACGGTTACCAAATTAGCTACCACCGCACTACGACACCTCAGTCTCTGTCCTGGTCAACGAAGACTCGTTGGTCGATGTTCGGGTTGGAGCCAGAGTTTATGCTGGGAAAGATCTCCGATCGGAACTACGTCAATTTCTTCAAGAACAAAGTGCCACTCTGAGCTAGTGCTAGCTTCTAGCAGGGTACGCTGGGCAACGCATAGTGTTAATGGAAAATACGTAGTGGCAAGTTCCGCTGTGGGCGAAGTCGCAAGCCACCACGTTATTGGCCGAGCACAAGTGTGGCTCTGAAGTAATAAGGAATTTAGCGATGACCGACCAGTACAACCCGCGTTCGTCCTCCCCGCAGGATTGGGAGCAGGACGGTTATGCAACATCTGCCTGGGAGCAGCCGCAGGGTGGGGCTCAAGACGAGTACCAGCCTCAGTACCAGTACCAGTCGCAGGGGCCGAACCAGGGAGGTTCACCCCAGCAGTATCCGGCTTATCAGCAGGCTCCGGTACCTGAGCAGAAGAGCAACAACGGTCTGTACGTGGTTTTGGGCATCGTCGGTGTCGCACTTGCAGCGGTCGCCGGTATCGGTGGCGCGTACTACCTGAATAATTCCTCCGATAATTCCCCGCAGTCTCCCGATACGGTTGCGGCAGGGGACTCGTCGTCAAGCACTGCGTCCCCGGCGCCGGTGGAGACGTACACGGAAACCTATACCCAGACCGTCGAGCCGGAAACGACGAAGCAGCCGGAGAGCAGCGCTCCTACCACTACGCAGCGGGGAAATTTTGGTCTTCGCGCGTTCGGTATGAATCGCGATGATATCGATGCCAAAGGTTGGGTTGGCAGTACCGCTCGCTGCTCGGGTGGGTATTACGCGCGTGTGTTGGCGGAGACTTCTTCGGGTAAGGCCGTGATTTGTGAGAACTCCAATAACCGCCAGCAGCGCCATTACATTGGTGACTTCGGTGAGATTTCGGATACCCCGGATGCGTACACAGTAGATAGTTTCTCCGGGAACCGTGCTGTCGCGAAAAATGGTGGCTACACGTATACCGTCACTCCGAATGCGGTAACCGTGACCCAGGACGGCGAAGAGATTTTCCGTGAGCCCGTCACGGACTACGGTGTTTTGAACGCTGGCTAATCAGCTCTAGTTCTTCCTAGGACACGCAAAAAGGACGCGGTAACTTCCATAACGGAAGTTTTTACCGCGTCCTTTTCGTGTCTGCCGTTCGCTTTACGACGGTCCCTGCGCCCTAAGCCACCTTCTCCTCGGTGACATTCTCCCACGGCTTCGGCAGGTGGCGAGGAACCACCTTGCCGACTGCGTTGCGTGGCAGTTCATCGAGGAACACGGTCTCGCGCGGAACGGCGAATCGGCTGAGGCGCTGCTTGACGTATGTGCGAATCTGCTCATTGGTCAGGGCGCGGCCCTCAGGGGAGTCGTCGCGGACAACCCAGGCGACCAGGGCCTGACCGAAGCGCTCATCCGGGACACCTGCGACTGCGCACTCGCGGATACCCTCGAGCTGGCTGAGTGCATCTTCGGTCTGGCGTGGGAAGACGTTCTCGCCACCGGAGACAATCATGTCGTCCTCGCGACCGGAGATGTAGAGCAAGCCGTTTTCCATGCGACCCAGGTCACCGGTACAGACCATGCCGTCAATGACCTGCTTGTCCGCGCCCGGGCGGGTGTAGCCCTCGTACAACATGTTGTTGCCGACGAAGATTCGACCGGTCTCGCCGTCGGCGACGCGGTTGCCGTCTTCGTCGAGAATCTGGACACGAGTGCCCAGCGGTGCGCGACCAGCTGTGGTTGGGTTTGCCTTGAGCTCATCCGGGTTAGCAATGGTTGCCCAGCTGACCTCCGTGGAACCGTACTGGTTGTAGAGAACCGGCCCGAAGCGCTCGAGGGTCTTGGTGACAATTCCCTCTGGAATAGCCGAACCGCAGGATGCGATGACCTTTAGCGATGTCGCGCCGATGTCGTAGTTGTCCGGGAGAATCTCAATCATGCGCTGCAGCATGGTCGGCACCAGGAAGATGGTGTGCGGAGAGTGCTGCTCGATAATGCGCAGGCTGTCGGCTGGATCGAACTTGCGGCGCATAATCATGGTGGAACGCAGTGCGATGCACAGCTGCGCAGTCGCGAATCCCCAGGTGTGGAACAGCGGAGCCGCAAGGTAAGCCGGGCGACGCTGACGCAGAGGAATTCGGCTCATGATGGAAGATGCCGGCATCCAGCTGCGCGGCTCCGGACGCTTGGCACCCTTTGGAGTGCCGGTGGTTCCGGAAGTCAGAATAATAACGCGGCCACGGCGCGGGCGGGTTGGCAGCTCGGCGGTCGGCCACTTTGCCGGCGGTGCTGTCTTCAGCATCTCCTGCATGGAGGTCCAGCCCTCGCGAACGCAGGAGGTGTCACCGTAGTTTTCAAACCACGACACGGCGACCGGGCACTCATCGAAGTCCTCCGGCAGCATGTGAGTGAATTCCTCATCAATGAACAGGAAGTCAATCTTCTGTTCACGAATTACGGCCAGAGTCTGCTCGGCGGAGGCGCCGGTATTGAGCAGCACCAGGTCGGTGCCGAGACGACCGTGGGCACACAGAGCCATAATGAAACCGCGGTGGTTGCGAGCCAGCACACCGATGCGGTCGCGCTGCTGAATATCGCCGTGACGGAGTGCTCGCGCCAGGGCAGTGGAGCGCTCGTGCAGCTCCTCGTAGGTCAGCGAGCCGCCATCATCAATAATCGCAGTGTGGTGCGGATCGCGGCCGGCTGCAATGCCGAGGAGACCAGCTGGCAGGAAGTCCCAGCGGTAGATGGAACTTAATGCCTTACCAGCCGCGCCGGGCCCCATCGAGCCGAGGACGCCAGCCTGAGTCACCGGTGCGAGTCCGAGAACGAGGTCCGAGGTAGCTCGCGAAGCTTTGCGCACCTTATTGAGAATCGAGGTCTGTGGATTAGATGTCATAGTCACTCATCTTCCGTGGTTCATGTCCTGTGGTCTTCGGAGAGGCCTAATCAGGCGAAACCTCATCGGTAGGACTGCCGATTTAGTTTCTTTTACAGTAAGAATAAGTGTCCTAGGTCACTTTTGCGTAGCTTTTTGCAAAATTTTTTTATCAGAAACGAATAGTTGTGAAGATATGTGGCGTGACCAGTGAAGATAGTCAAGTATCAGTTCTCTTTCGCAGCTCAATGGGTGCTGACCTTAGCCGGGGAGGGGTTCTGGTTTGGATCTGATTCTTTTGGGGAAAGCTCCTGAAACCTGTTCTTATCCAGTTGCGCTCTCGACTCGGTGGCGAAGGGCGAACCTATCCGATACGACTCCAGTCCAGACCACTATGGTGACGTCGACTGAGGAGCTGGACGATGATCGCGATGACATTGATGACACGGATGATGACCGTGACGATGGCATGGACGACGATGATCACGATGACTTTGATGACGACGATGACGATGACCGCGTGAACAATTAGTTTTCTAATCGGCACCGTAGATTTTGTGAATCATCGGCCCCCCACGTAACCCATGAACCCCCGCTCACTAGTGAGCGGGGGTTCATGGGCGTTTATGGCAGGGACGCTATTTATTGTCCTGCGGTGTCCTGTGCCATATTCTGCTTAGCGGCATGGCTGACATTGTCGGCGATATCTGTTGACAGTTGTTCGGCATCATCCCACGGGCCAGAATTGGATACCCACACATTGAGCTGTATATGCCCGGTTCGGATGGTTTCTAGGTATCCGTCCTGGTCGTTAATGGTAGATGCACGAGACTGGGCGTCTTCGTCTGCTCCACCAACAAGAATGAGAATTGTTCCATTGGAATCTTCAAAGTTGTAGCCACAGCCAATACCTAAGTCCTTCACGCTAGTCGGCACAGCGTGAGTCTCTTCCGGCATGTAGTCGCCAGCATCACAGACGTTAAGCCAGCTGAGCGCCATTTTGTAGTAATAGGAGGCTATGGAGGCCTGGTCGGAATTGGTGTTCTTGTCTTCCAATTCCGAGTTTGCTTCTTCCAGCTCATCAATCTTTGCTTGCAGCTCGCTTTCCCGCTCCTCTGCCTGCTGTTGAAACGAGTAAATCTCTTCACTCGCGCTTGCAAGTTCGGACTCAGCATTCTTACCGCCCATGGCAAACCCCGCCGCGCCGGCAACAATCACTCCGACTGCGCCGAGGATGAGCGGCAGCGTCAAAGGTTTACTCTTTCCGGACTTAGTGCCGGAAGCTCTCTCCGACACTTTCTCGGAAGTGCCCGACTGGTTGCTATTCCACGGATCGATGGGTTCGTGAGCGTTCATTTTTAACCGACTACCTTCACCTTCTGTGCGATTGTGATTGGTTCGAATCCTGGCTGCTGAGCTGTCACAGCAACGATGTATTCACCGGGTTCTGTAAATGTTGCGTAGGCCTTCTCCCCAAACCGGCGAACGATCTGGCAAGGAGTATGTTGTCCAGTCACACCTGCGCTGGCACTTGCAGTCGGTTTGCCCTCAGAATCGTAGACATCCACCTTGTTTTCACAGGTTTCCGTACCACCAGACTGGCTGAAATTCCACAGCAACCTCGCGTTTGCTTCGCCATCAACCAGGGGATAGGTCAACAGGCTATTGGCCCCCTCGAAGGGAAGCGTGATCCGAGCAGTGTCGAAGCCGCCCAATTCTTTCTGGTGAGCAGTTGCGTCAATCTTGACGTTTTGGCGCTTGGCACTGCCGGGCTCCATGCCGCCAATTTTGGTCAGCTCCATCGAGCTATTCAGCGTTACTGCACCGGAGTCGGCATCCGAGTCTGAAAGTTCGCTGTTGGGAGAATTCTTATCCTGCGAACTGTTGGCATATTCCTGCTCTGGCTCTTCCGACCCGGTCGAGCTCTCAATCGAGCTAGGAGTTTCGGATTGTGCATCAGAAGCAGGGGACGTTTCTGTAACTGTCACCACCGCGGGGGACTCCGGGACAGCGTTGTTAGTGGGCATACCTGAGCAGCCAACCAGAGTCAGGGTAGCAGCGGCGGCTGCCACAGCTAAAACGTGCTTTGAATGAAACTGGGATGTCATGGGCGTTAAAAACCTCCGAGTTAAGCGCCGAATAAGCGTTTTCTTCATCTGCTTGACGACGCTATAGCGGAGGCCTCAGAAGCGGTACGGGAGTTCTCCCGGTGACTTTCACTACCCGTGCAGGTTTAACTAAATCCTGTCGGGTTCAGCGAATTAATCGTTGGACAAAAGATTGAGGGAAAGAACCGTTTAATGAACCTCCAACAGCTGAAAGATGTGGCCAAAAGCTACTTCTCAAAAACCACAGATATTGTGAAGGGTGTTCCAGATCGTACTAAAGGTTGGCGCGGTGATTTGGAGGATCAAGGAATTATTCCAAACCGTGTTGGTGTAGATCAAGAAGGTCGTATCATTCCGCCATTTTTTGTTTGGTGGGCACCCTGGATGTTTCGAGTCGTACTCATTATCGCCGGATTCATAATTGGCGGAATTTTGGAATCCATCAATAGTGGGCCATATCCAGATACGGCGATGTTGATTCCATTCGCCATGGGGTTTGCGATGTGGTTCTTGCGAAATCAGACTAGTTGGATTCCCGGCCTCATTATCACGGTGCTGGCAGTCACCGCAGCATCGCTTATGTCTAAAAGCGTCCTTATTTCGCTCGAAGCATTAATCCTTTTCGCTCTCGTAGTCCTAGTGGAATACATCTACGCTCGCGCCGCATTCGACTACAACACTGCCGCGGCGTTTGAAGAGATGAAGCAGGCGCTTTCCACCTACGGCACTGCCTATGAGCTTGAAGAACGAGAGGACACCAACGTCAACGGAGAGACTCTGACAACTGTCTCCGCGCTTGATTCGGGACGCCCTGCTAGGGCAATGATTCGACTGTTGCCGGAGCATGTAGACCCCGGATGGCTTATCGCAGTAGATCCCGCCAGGCGGTTTATGACAGGCCTATCTCCAGAACAGCGTGTTCGCATCAGTGAGATTCAGGAGCAGATGTGAGTCTGAATCCCGCAGTTCGAGACAACCTAGCTGGAAATCTATTTTCACCAGGCGCAGTGCCAACGGGCGCCAAGTTAGCTCAGCTGATTGCTGACATTCCCATGGGCGGAGATGCCTCTTCCTCGGATTTTTGGGAAGCGCGTGTCCGTTTAATTCGAGACCTGTTGTTCTTCGGTAAGCAGTCCCAGCGCGCACTGGACATTATCGATGAGCTGCACACCGAAGATTTTGTCGACGCAGTGCGAAAGAAGTTCGGTGTTTCTTTTCGACTTGTTCTCAAACGAGTACAGCGTCCTCAGTACTTCTTCACTGATGTGCAGATGAAGGCAGTTAAAGAGGGGTTCTTGAAGCCGTATGCAAAGGGCAGCGGAAAAGCGATTACCGAGCACGGGCTTGAAGAGTTCTTTGATCGGATATTGGTTCCAACGTCTAACCGCATGGAGCTCCGTGAATACGTCGACGTTGAAGATAGCCAGGAAATTGAGACTGGTCCGACGAACAACGCGGAGAAACGAGTCTGGGCGGCCTTTGATGAGGCCAGTAGTGCAAATACCGACATTCGGTCGATTGCAGATGTCATTGCGAACGGTTTTCGTGAACAGTCCGAAGGCTTTATTGACGGCAAACCGATCGATAGCGACATGCTGAAGAGTGCAACTAAATCCATCGGTGCGAGTTTTCGTACCGGCTCGCCAGAGGCTGAAACCCGCACCGGTCTTATTCGAAGGTTGCAAGCAGTCGATGATCCAGCGGATTTAGTGACTCGACATACTTTCGGTCTGCTTAACGACGAATCGTCGCTGGACCCAACGAGACTTCGTAAAGAATTGCAAATTGCTGAGGGAGCCTACTGTTCTAGTTCCGATTCGACAATTGAGAATCGCGTCCTTCAAAACGTCAATCGAGACGATGTCTTGAAGGCTGATACCGGAAGGGGAAAATCGGATTTTAAGACGCCCCATGCCGGTGAAGGGGATGCGATTGCCAAGGAGTTATTACGATTTCTTTCTCCATTTGTTGTGCTCGGTTTAATAGTGCAGTTCATGCAGGAGGGTAATGGATTTATTGCTGTACCGGTTCTGGCTATTTTTGTCGGTATCTTGTGGGCGTTGGTAAAGAAGCGAGTGGCAAAACGATGGATTGCTGTTTTTGGAATCGTATATTTCATTGCCATGGGGGTTATAAATGATAATTTCTATGAATTAGGATGGGTTCTATTTTCTATATTTATCATTACATTTGTGTCGATTGCCTATCTATTCGCTAAGGGGAAGGAATATAAAAATGGGGTTCTTTAATAACAAAAAGGATGAAAATAAAAGGTCGGTTAAACATTCAGACGGTCGTGCTGATGAGTATCAGGAACGAGATCCTAAGTATCCGGAGGTTGACTTCGGTGGAGCGCATAATTTCGCCCCGCTGCCGAATTTTGATGAGTCCTTCGGCCCCCGGGGCACGGTCGACAATGGTGATACCACAGGTCAGGAGCCGGTCGAGTATTCCGGAGATCCAAAACTAGACACCGACGAAGCTGCATGGTCCAAGGTTGAGAACGTCGAATTTGACGGTGTTGAATTTGGTGGTGCCGAGTTTGGCCATGATGAAGACACCGCGGAAGGAGTTCCAGCCCAGCAGGATTTTCCTCCCGCGACAGTGGAAGAGCTCCCAGAAACGGATGCTGAAAGTACCGCAGGTGTTGCGGCCGGGAACGTCGTAAAGCAGTTGGATTTGATTCAAACACGGCTGGACACAATGAACGCAGTATTGCGCTCTCAAAGTGAAGAGTTGGAAGCGCTGACTGATCGTCGTTGGTACGCCCAGTTGATGCCGCTGGCGGAAAAGTTGGCGGCCATCCATGACGGGATTTGCGCTGACCTTTCGCGGCTCGAAGAAACTACCGAAACTGATGGCAGTGACCTGTATTCGACCCTGGATTTCCTGCAGGACTCGATCGCAGATGCGCTTCAGTCCATGGGAGTGGCAATTACAGAGGCGAAGGTGGGCGATGCCTTTGATTCTTCAATTCACCGTCGTACCAAATTCGCGGATTCGGATAACCCCGCGCTGCACCGCACGCTGGCGCCATCACGACGAATCTCGCACTACTACACCTTCACCAGTTCTACCAGTCCAATTGTGGTGGCCAAGGCGCCGGTCACGGTGTACCGGCACAGCGGCAACTAGGCCAAAACTCGAGTCTGAACAGAGCACAGCTCGAGTCCGGCCAGCACACAACTAGAGCGCTGACACGGCAAAAGAAGTCAAGAATCCAACAGATTTCAGAATAAGGAGAAAAATCATGGCTGAACGTATTTACGGCATCGATCTGGGCACATCCAATAGCGCAATTTCCTACGTGGACTCACTGGGTGTTCCTGTCATTCAAGAAAACCTCGACGGAGATCTGTCGACACCAAGTGTGGTGTGGTTTGAATCGAAGGCCAATACCGTTGTCGGAAAGCTGGCACGTGAAGAGAAGCTCTTCAGCCCCAATGACGTCATCGAGCTGGTGAAGCGGAGCATCGGCACCGATAAGAAATGGAATTTCAGCGGGAAGGCGTATACCCCGGAGGAGATTTCTTCATTGATTTTGCGCTCGTTGGTTCCAGACGAAGCAGCTGACGACGAGATTTCGGCAGTTATTACTGTGCCGGCATATTTTGGTGCGAAGGAGCGCGAGGCAACTCGCAACGCAGGGCAGATTGCTAATTTCAATGTGTTGGAGCTGGTAGCAGAACCGGTTGCTGCGGCCCTCTACTACGACTCCAAGCAGCCTCTAAAGGACAAGACCTTGCTGGTGTATGACCTCGGAGGCGGTACATTCGATGCCACGATTGTGCAGGGGATTGACAACACCTTCCGGGTTATTGCCACCGACGGTGATGCTCGACTGGGCGGTGCTGACTGGGATAAGGCGCTTGGTGAATTTATCCTGGATAAATTCATTGAGCAGACTGGTGACGAGGAGGCGGAAAACGATGAGACCTTCGTCGCTAAGTTGCATGAGCAGACGGTGAACTGTAAAGAGGCGCTGAGTAATGCGGAAAGCGCCACTGTGCGACTTGCCAGTGACTCTGGTTCCCGCGCCAAGATTGCCGTTACCCGCGAAGACTTGGAGCGTGTCACGGCGCCATTGCTCGAGCAGACGGAGATTCCTTTGACCCGTGTATTGGAGACGGCAAAGGAAAAGGAGCCGGGACTGACAATTGATGAGGTCATCCTGGTGGGTGGATCTTCGCGAATGACCGCCGTAACCAAACTGGTGGAGCGTCTGACGGGTAAGAAGCCACTGTTGGTTGAGCCTGATCTAGCCGTTGCTAAGGGTGCTGCCCTTGCTGCGATGATCAGCAAGCTCGGGGGAGTGGTTAATGCTGAGTCCAGCCCTGCTGTCCAACAGCAGTCAATTGCGCAGATCGCGGCTGAGACAGGGATTGACGCCGGGCAGCTAGCCGCGCTGTCGGAGAAGAAGGTGGCAAATGTATTGCCAAAGTCGATTGGCATTCGAGTTGTCGATCATCTGAACAACCCGTACATCGACTATCTGGTCAACCAGAATGACATGATTCCCCTGTCTGAGCCGGTGGTCCGGGAGTATTCGACCGTAGCTGATGGCCAAGAGGAAGTAGATTTGACGCTGTATCAGCAGGCCAGTGACGTTCCATCCGAAGATGTCGCTCTCAATGACATCATTAGTGGATCGGAATCTATGCTGACAGGTATCCCGCCGTTGCCCAAGGGTCAGCCAATTCAGGTTAAGTTCTTTGTAGCAGCAGACGGCATGATTACCGTGGAAGGCACTCACGTTCCATCGGGTCGCTCAATCGAATCCCACGTGCGCATTGGTGTGATGAATGAGGAAGAGATTTCGGCTGCTCGCACGACGATGATGAAGGTTTCTGTCAGCCAAGGAGATAACTGATGACCGACGATCGCACTCTAATCCCGGGCGTCGATGACATTGACAGCGGTGCAAATTCCGATACTGATGGTCGAAATCGGAAGATTCTGCTGTTCGTGCTCGCCATTCTGGTTGTCGTCATCCTGGCAATGGTGGTCTGGATCCTAAATTTCCGCTCTAACCAGCAGGATAACGCCGACGGGTTGTTTGAAACCACTGAAAGCACCGAAGTGGAAGTCTCGCCGTCCTACTATGTGGGCGATGATCAGGAACCAACCTCGACTACAATCGCACCGCCTGCCGACGATCGGTTCGTAGACCCAGAGGTCTTAGCGTCGACCGTTGATCCGACGTGCCCGATGCTGCAGAGTGCCTGGTCAAACCAGGGCTCCGATATGGACTGTGAAGCATATTACGAGGTAGTGCGGGCGCTCAGTAAACAGCGGCAAGAGCAAGGAACACTGCCAAAGCAGACGACAATCGAGATTGAGTATGACGGTCAGCCACTGACGATGGAATGCCAAGAAGTTTCGCCTAATTATGATTGCCGCTCTGAGTCTGGGATTCAGATTATGGTGGGTAATCTCGATGGGTCTGGGCAACGGAACCGATGACTAATCTTCCCCAGGTAGGCGATATTTTTGAGGGCTACGAGGTTGAAGCTCTCATCGGTGCCGGCAATATGGGGACTGTTTTTCGAGTACGAAATCCCAAGCTGGGCCGAAACGAAGCACTGAAAATCGTCCCACTGCCGGAAGAGGCCAGTGCTTCTAAGCGAATGGAGGCACTGTTCCAGAACGAGGTTTCTATCGCAGCCACTGTTCACGTTCCCAACGTTGTGACCGTGTTCGATGGCGGGCGAGCCGGGAACCTGCTTTGGTTCACCATGACTCTTATTAGCGGTAATTCGTTGGGCGCTGAACTGGCCGAATATCCGCCGCGCACTTTCGATAAGAGCGAGGTCATGTCGATTGGTGTGGAGATTGCTACCGCGCTAGATCGGCTAGCAAAGCACGAACCAGCGGTGATTCATGGTGATGTAAAACCATCAAATATCGTCGTAGAGCGAGATTCGTCGGGGCTTGTGTTAAGCGCGACGCTTGTGGATTTCGGTGTATCAACCGCCACTGAAATCGACAGTGTTGGCGTGACCAATCGTGTTGCCGGCTCATTGCCCTACATGGCGCCAGAGATCTTCACTAAGGGTTGCATTAGTGCAGCTAGTGACGAGTATGCGTTTGCGTGCACGATATTCGAGCTGTTGCAGGGATATAAGGCATTTCCAGCTACTGACGCGGCCAGTGCGCGGCAATTGCACTGCGGTAAGCGACCGGTTACCAACCTCGGTGCGGTAGTTGATTCGGTCTTCGCCAAGGCGTTGGCGGTTGACGCCGATGAACGCTACGAATCCTGCAATGCGTTTATTAGCGATCTCATTGCTGCGCTAAATGGTGGTGCCGTCGAGGTTCGCAATCCGAAGAACCGGAAGAAAGCCCTTGCAGCGTTCTCCGTAGTGGCATGTCTAGGCCTTATTGGTGGTGGCATTGTTGTTGCCGAACGTAGCGGCATTGGAGATGGCGGTCTCTTTAGTGCCAAGCACTTGGCACAGCCAGTAGCTATCGGAGGTTCTGCGGAACCGATGCGACTTCGCGCTCCCGATTTGGCGAAGGGGCCTCGGATTCCGGTGGGTGACCGATGGACCCTTACGTCGTTAAGCGACGTCCCCATCGGTGAGAAGAGCTGGCAGGGGATTCAGCGGATGGGAACATTCAACGGTGCTGCATATCACGCGACGCAGTTTGCTTCGGCAGATGAATTCTTGCTGCCATTTCGCCACGGTATTGATGAGAAGAAGCCGATTGCAGAGGCTGAAAATGACAAATGGCGGGGTGAAATTCTGGATGCCGTGAGCAAGAACCGGTCAGTGGCTGAACCAGCTGGCTCTGAAGTGGTGAAACTGCGAATGGAGCCCGATGGTCGCCGGCTGGATGTCCTACAAACGTCAGGCTCATTTCAAGCTGTGAACAGCGAAGGTTCCGAGGCAACACGGCCGATTAATTACTGCTTGGTTCAGCCGGCGGAAAGTTCTGCGCCATCCAGTCCCGAAGTGCTTCGTCCGGTATTTGTCGTTTTGAGTGAAGGCGATCCTTGTCCTGCTGCCTATGACACGGTGGCGGCGTGGGCAATGCAAACCACGACGAATTAAGCGATAACGCCGAGAATATTTGTTATATTTCGGATAACTATCATGAATGCCAGTCACTTCAGCCGTCGTTGGGCGATTCCCCCAGGAGCGTTGGGTAGGGTTCCTGATTCGCGGTTGGTGGCTGGTGGTGCGAGAGAAAGGCCTGGTCAACGTGACATCGCTCCCAACACTTGTGGTTGATAATTTGTGTGGGGATGCGATTGTTGCCAATCCGAGTGAGGGATTGACCATCGGGCGTGACGCCGACCTCAAAGTGGGCGAAGATAACCGCTACATGCACCGCATAGCAATGTATGTGTATGCGGAATCCGGAATGTGGTTTCTGCTCAATAACTGCGAGCACGTGACTGCAATGGTGCACATTCCGGAGGTGTCGCGGTCATTCCGGCTGGCTCCGCAACAGCGTTTTGATTTGAGCTACCCGGAGTATTTCATCCGCTTTTCCGTCAAGGATGACCAGTACGAAATTCAGATTAAACAGGATATTGAGCACGCCGATGCGAAGGTCGTGCTGCCAACTGACGGGACTGAAACCATCTCGGTTGGGGAGCTGCCGGAGCGCCAGCGTGCTCTGATCGCTGCATATGCGGAGGATTATCTGCGCGGCCGAATCGACACCATTATGGTTTCATGCACCGATGCCGAGGCCGGCCGAAAGCTGGGAGGCAAGACCGCAAAGGCAGTCGAGCATTACCGCACCGCACTTTTTGAATCCGCTTTGAGCAAGGGGCTGGTCTCAAGCAAGGAGTGGCAACGGGTTAATCAAAAGAGCCGTCTGCAGCTGGTAGTTGTCGCTGCAATCGAAGCACGATTGGTCACTGCAGACGACTTGAAACTGCTCGCTTAACGACGGTACTTGCGATAAGTCAATCCTTTAATTGGCGTGTTCACAGTAGTGGTTCGGCCGCCACGGGCATTCTTCGTCCACCGAACGGGCCCCATGCGATAGGAATATCCGAGGCCAGAACGCGATAGCGTAACCCGGGAGTTGCGGGTGGGGCGGAAGGTCTTTCGGAAGCTGAATAGTTTGAAAGCCATTGATATAAATCCATTCTCGGTGCGTCACAGACTGCCATGCGCTCTGACCGTGCTGCTTTGGACAGCATCGCTCTCTGACTGCATTGTGCCGGTGACATAAGCGGATAAATCGTGGTGCGTTTGATGGCACCACTGTCCAGATTTGGGCAGTCCAGCATGGTTTAGCTAGGGGAGAACTCCCCGGGGAGAACTCCCGTTTCTTTTGTGTCCGAGAGTTTTTAATCTGAGATCATGTTCACCAAGAAGATTTCCGCTGTAGCCGCCGCAATCACTGCCGCCACTGCGCTTGCTGTTGTCAATCCGTCCGTCGCCGATGCAGCTACGAACTACCCCAAGATCAACCGTGACTATGTCAGCTATTCCACAGACGGAGAAACCGTAGTCTGTGGTGGGTCGGTAAATCAGGACATGTTCCGCTGCCAGACCACAGCTAAGTGGGGTAACAAGAAGAACGCCCACAATCTGGTCACCTTTGATCTCGAGGATGCATCTGGAAGTTGGGAAGCCGGAATGAGCGGTGGAAATTGGGATGCCTCGCGCCCGCCATTCCGACTGAAGGAAGGGAAGAAGTACAGCTTCCACGGGATCGTGGTCCTGAATAAGAATGGCACCCTGTACTTCAGTTCTCCGTACCACGAGGTGCGCGGTGAAGTGACTCCGTATGAGTGGGAGATTATGGAGACTGACTGATATCCCGTGCAAATACTCCTTCTTGTCTGGCGTTTGGCTTAACGCGCAGGAGTAATTCATTCCAACATTCGTTTCCTCCCGGTGGCATTGCCGCCGGGAGCTTTTGCTGCCGTACGAGCAGTGATACCTCTCTCGACCAGGCTGTTCGCTACTGGCGTACGGCTATAGGGATTAATCTGTGTCGCGTCGCGTTTAAGCTAGGTGAAACAACCTTTATTGAATTACGGCAAAAATAGACACTTGAAAGGGCAGTGATGTTCGAGAGGTTTACGGACCGAGCACGTCGCGTTGTCGTCCTGGCACAGGATGAGGCACGCGAGCTCAATCACAATTACATCGGCACGGAGCACATCCTGCTCGGCCTGATTAGTGAAGGCGACGGTGTAGCTGCCAAGGCGCTGGAGTCCATGGGTATTTCCCTGGATGCTGTGCGCTCTGAGGTAGTCGACATTATTGGTCGTGGCTCCCAGCCGCCGAGCGGTCACGTGCCGTTTACCCCGCGTGCAAAGAAGGTGCTGGAGTACTCTCTGCGCGAGGCTCTGCAGCTGGGTCACAAGTACATCGGTACTGAGCACCTGCTGCTCGGCCTGATTCGTGAGGGCGAAGGTGTTGCTGCTCAGGTCCTGGTTAAGCTCGGCGCTGACCTGCCGCGCGTACGTCAGCAGGTTATTCAGCTGCTCAGCGGTTTCCAGGGCGATGAGTCCGATGGTTCTCCGGAGCAGCGTCCGGTCGGTGCTACTTCCGGCGCTCGTGTGCAGGAGGGTAACCACCAGTCGGGTTCGCTGGTGCTTGATCAGTTCGGTCGTAACCTGACCGTTGCTGCACGTGAGGGCAAGCTGGATCCGGTTATTGGCCGCGAGAAAGAAATCGAGCGCATTATGCAGGTTCTTTCTCGTCGCACCAAGAACAACCCTGTGCTGATTGGTGAGCCTGGTGTTGGTAAGACCGCCGTCGTGGAGGGGCTTGCACTGGACATTGTCAACGGTCGTGTGCCGGAGACGCTGAAGGATAAGCAGCTTTACTCTCTCGACCTGGGCTCGCTGGTTGCGGGTTCCCGTTACCGCGGTGACTTCGAGGAGCGTCTGAAGAAGGTGCTCAAGGAGATTAACCAGCGCGGTGACATCATCCTGTTTATTGACGAGATTCACACGCTGGTTGGTGCCGGTGCCGCCGAGGGCGCAATTGATGCAGCCTCGATTCTGAAGCCGAAGCTGGCTCGCGGTGAGCTGCAGACCATCGGTGCTACCACTTTGGATGAGTACCGTAAGCACATTGAGAAGGACGCCGCTCTTGAGCGTCGTTTCCAGCCGGTGAACGTGCCGGAGCCGAGTGTGGATCTCACTATCGAGATTCTGCGCGGTGTCCGCGATAAGTACGAGGCTCACCACCGCGTATCCATCTCGGACAAGGCTCTGGTTGCCGCAGCTACGCTCTCCGACCGCTACATCAACGACCGCTTCCTGCCGGATAAGGCCGTTGACCTGATCGATGAGGCCGGTGCTCGCATGCGCATCAAGCGCATGACTGCCCCGGCTGACCTGCAGGAGATTGACTCCAAGATCGCCGATGTGCGCCGCCAGAAGGAAGCCGCCATCGACGAGCAGGACTTTGAGAAGGCAGCTGGTCTGCGCGACAAGGAGCGCAAGCTGGGCGAAGAGCGCCGCGAGCGCGAGAAGAAGTGGCGTGCGGGCGAGTCCGACACCATCGCTGAGATTGGTGAGGAGCAGATTGCGGAGGTCCTGGCTTCCTGGACTGGCATTCCGGTGTTCAAGCTCACCGAGGAAGAGTCCTCGCGTCTGCTGCGCATGGAGGATGAGCTGCACAAGCGCATTATCGGTCAGGAAGAGGCCGTCAGTGCTGTCTCCCGCGCTATTCGTCGTACCCGCGCTGGTCTGAAGGACCCGAAGCGTCCGTCCGGTTCGTTTATCTTCGCCGGCCCGTCTGGTGTTGGTAAGACCGAGCTGTCGAAGGCCCTGGCCGAGTTCCTCTTTGGTGAGGAAGACGCACTCATTCAGATTGATATGGGTGAGTTCCACGACCGCTTCACCGCTTCGCGCCTCTTCGGTGCTCCTCCCGGATATGTCGGCTACGAAGAGGGCGGCCAGCTCACCGAGAAGGTGCGCCGCAAGCCGTTCTCCGTCGTGCTTTTCGACGAGATTGAGAAGGCCCACAAGGAGATTTACAACACCTTGCTGCAGGTCCTGGAAGACGGTCGTCTGACTGACTCGCAGGGTCGAGTGGTGGACTTCAAGAACACGGTTCTGATCTTCACCTCGAACCTGGGTACCAGCGACATTTCCAAGGCTGTTGGTATGGGCTTCTCGGGGGTCGGCGAGGCCGATGAAGATGGCAAGTACGAGCGGATGAAGGACAAGGTCCACGACGAGCTGAAGAAGCACTTCCGTCCGGAGTTCCTGAACCGTATCGACGAGATTGTGGTCTTCAAGCAGCTGAGCCAGGCTGAGATTGTCCAGATGGTCGACCTTATGCTGGCCCGCGTCAGCGACCAGCTCGACGAGAAGCGCATCACCATGGAGATTTCCGACCGCGCCAAGAACCTGCTGGCCAAGCGTGGCTTTGATCCAGTGCTCGGTGCCCGTCCGCTGCGTCGCACGATCCAGCGCGAGATTGAGGATCAGCTCTCCGAGAAGATTCTCTACGGTGAGGTCGGTCTCGGCGAGACCGTCTTCATCGATGTCGAAGGCTGGGATGGCGAGTCCAAGGACGTCGACAAGGCGAAGTTCACCTTCACCAACAAGGGCAAGGCCGGGAACGTTGATGCCGACGGCGGTGCTCTGGGGGAGTCTGAGGAAGACAAGGACGTTCTCGGCAGCGCTGATGGCACCCTGAGTGTTGAAGCCGACGACATCGAAGGTGCTGCCGACCAGGCCGCTGCCGAGGTCGAATCCGATAACTCCGAGGGAGAGAACTAAATGGGGCTCCAATTTCGCAAGAAGCAGAACCTGGACAAGGACACGTGGCTGAACTACTCGGGTTCGGGAGTCTCTGGTTCTAAGCGTATCGGTCCGGTGACCATTAACAGCCGCGGCGGTTACACCGTCCGACTGGGCAAGGGCCTGACCTTCCGCGGTCGTTGGAAGAAGAAGTAGTTAGTGGCTGATGGCTGTCGGTGAGCATTTCACCGTCAGTACAGCTAGTGCGCTAGCACACTAGTACCCCATTTTCTGATTCACCCACGCAAGCATCTCGTCGTGGGTGAGCACGTAGGCAAGGCCGTGCGTCCCATCACCGAGGTCAGTGTCGACCTCCACGTAGGTGATGTCGGCGCCGGCCTTTTGCCATTTCTGCACAAGTTTGCGTGCCGACGTCACGGGTAACACATCATCCAACGCGTTATGGGTAACGAATACGGGCATACTGGGAGTCTTTGTCCCCAGAGCTTGTTCTTCCACGTGGCGCCGAACGACGGGGGAGAGCTCCGGCGAGCGCAGATTCTCCGCTATCCCCAAGTCGTTGGCCGTAAATGCCTTGGTGTCATTGCGAGGCCAACGTTCGACAGTGGCGCCAATGCATTCATCGGCCGTGAGCTTCAGGAAATCCTGCCCCAGCGGGCTCAGCATGCGCTCGATTGGTTCTTTTGCCTCTGGGTACTCTGCAATCAAGCCGTTCATGAAGTAACCGACGAGCCCCGCCAGCGCCGAGCCGCGAATATGCAGTGCAGTGTCGGTGAGATCGGCCGGAATAGCCCCGGCGTAAACAGCGCGGATGTTCAGCTCCGAGGCATACTCATCGGCGAGCTCGGCCGCTGCAGCGGTGGCGCCTCCGCCCTGTGAGTAGCCGAACAGCGCAATGGGAGTGTCTGTAGGCAGTTGTAAAGTTTCAATAGCCGCTCGCGCCATATCGAGCGTGTTATTCCCGGCAACCTCACGGTTGAGATACGGATGTACCCCAGGCGTGCCGAGCCCCTGGTAATCCACGATGGCAACATTCCATCCCTGTGCCAGCAACTGAGGTGCCGGAGGCGTCGGAGGCGCTTCGTAGCGCAGGGCAACCGAACTGGCACAGTTATCAGCCATACCGAGAGTTCCAGGTGCAATTACTGCCAGTGGCGCGGGGATTTCTCCGACCAGCGGGTATAGGGCTGCAAAATCGTGCCGGACACGGCTGTCTGGCGGTGGTCGCGTGCGCCTGTGGAGGAAAACACGACCCGCTGTGCGCGTGCGGGCGCATTGACCGGAAATGGCGTCTTCGTAATTACCTGACCTGGAGGCAATCGCTTCACCGTAGAAGAGTCAGAATCCGAGGAACCGAAGCCAGTTGCTCCTAGACCATCCACCGCCGAGCAACCACCGAGCGTTCCCACGCTAGAGCTCAGAAGAGCAACTCCAAGTACCATGCTCAGCGCGATTCTGCGTTTACTAGCCCCAAAGAGACAGCGCTGGCGCTGAGGTCGATGGGGCGTGGCATTCATGTTCCCAATTCTAGGCAACGCACTTGTTCGAATCTGGTCTTTACCGGAGCATTGTCTGGGTTCTAACGGGGCAACTGGAAGCGGCCATCGGAGGTTTGCTCCGCAAGTCCGTCGTCAAGCAGGGAAAACAATGCGCGGGAACGCTGATGCGTATCATCCCAGACCGCATCCAGAGCGGTCTGTTCGACGGGGGAGTCGGCGGCGCGGAGCACGTCGAGAAGCAAGCCCCGGACTTGGCGGTCGGTGCCTTCGAACTTCTGCACACGCCGTTTAGCAGCGGCGATTTCGTGGTCTTCGGGTTCGGGGCGACCGGCGGCGATCCAGGCGCAACTGGTGGCGATGGGGCAGGCCTCGCACTCGGGTGTCGTTCGGCAGACGGTAGCGCCGAGTTCCATGAGCGCGACGGAAGTCTCGGCTGCAGTCGTGGGGTCGAGCGGTAGCAACTCTTCGACGAGCGCCATGTCGGCGCGTTTGGCGATGCCGGGAAGGTACGTGCCCTGGCGGTGTCGCCGGAGTACGCGGCGCACGTTGATGTCCACCACCGGCGTGCGCGCGCCAAAAGCAAACGCCGCTACCGCCCGAGCGGTGTAGTCTCCTACCCCCGGAAGGGCTAACAGCGTGTCCACGTCACTCGGCACTTCGCCGTCGTGCCTTTCGACGATCTTTTCTGCGCATTCACGCAGCCGGAGTGCACGTCGGGGATAGCCGAGTTTTCCCCACATACGCAGGACTTCATCCTTGGGTGCGACTGCCAAATCGGCTGGGGTGGGCCATTTTTCCAGCCAGGCGCGCCACGAGGGGATTACCCGGGCGACGGGAGTCTGTTGACTCATCACTTCGCTGACGAGCACAGCCCATGGTGAAGTGCCTTCTTCACGCCAGGGAAGTGGCCGCATATTGGCGCGATACCAATCACGTAAGGCGGCATCGACGTGTTCGCCGAAGTCGTCGGATTGGTTAATTGCAGAGGTCAATCTACATTCTCGCTTTCCCATAAACAGCGGAGTCGTTGCACAATATAGCTATGAGCAATTCTGAGAGGACTCCTGAAAGTGTATGGCAATCGATGGTGCGCGGAAACCTCCGCTTCTGTGAGAGCAAGACTGCGCATCCTCGACAGGACTTGGTTCGTCGTAAGCAGTTGACTCAGGGGCAGAAGCCCAAAGCCGTTGTGTTGGCTTGCTCGGATTCCCGCGCACCGGTGGAGATCATTTTCGATCAGGGGTTGGGCGATGTATTTGTGATCCGTACCGCCGGTGAGATTACTGACCTGTCGGTGCTGGCTTCGCTGGAGTTCGCAGTTGATGGTCTTGGAGTTTCGCTGGTGATTGTTCTCGGTCACGAGTCCTGCGGCGCTGTGGCTGCGGCGAAGAATGCACTGGACGGTGGCGACCTGCCGGGTGGTTTCCAGCGTGTGCTGATTGAAAAGGTCACCCCGTCGTTGCTTGCGGCTCGCAAGGATGGCGAGACTGAAATCGACGAATTTGAGCGTCGCCACGTGCGCGAGATTGTTAATCACATTATTGATCGCTCCCCGGAGATTTCGTCGCGACTGGAGACCGGCGAGGTAGGCGTTGTCGGTATGCGGTACCGCTTGGAGGACGGACGCGCTGAGACCGTCGTTACCCATGGAGTCAGTGAGAACCCGCTAACCTAAATGTGTGACCAATAAGCTGCCTCCAGAAATCTACCGGCGTCGGCGTATCGCTGCGGCGGTGTTGCTCGTTATCATCCTCGTTCTCCTGGGCTGGGGTATTTCCGCACTGGTAAACCGGGACAGCGAGGATTCTGAACCGGTGAATGTCACCAGGGATGACGGGAAAGAGGTGACCCCTCCGGAACAGCCCAAGGAACCTTACGCGCCTAAGTCTGACAAGGACTCGAAGAACGACAAGGCTGACAAGTCTGACAAGGACACCAAGAAGGGCGACAAGGAAGGCGAAGACTCCGCGAAGGATGACGCTCAGGCGGCGCTTGCGAGCAAAAAGGACTGTACCCTTGCAGATCTGCAGGTGACAGCCACCTCGGATCAGCCGAACTACGGCGATGAGCAGCCGACTCTGGCGATCACCGTCCACAACCCCACCGGCGGTGAATGCCGCGTGAACCTCGATGAGCAGCAGTTGCGCTTCGAGGTGTACGACCTGGCAACGTATGAGCGAGTCTGGTCGGATGTGGACTGTAATGAATCCGAAGGCCACGGTGAACTGGTATTGGCACCGGGCGAGGAAGTCAACTATGCCGCCACCTGGTCGCGTCTGACCTCGGCGCCGAACAAGTGCTCCGAAGAAGACCGGGTCCCAGTTCCCTCCGGGTCGTACATCTTCTACGGCGTGATTGGTGACAACAACTCTGACGCCTACACGTTCAACATGCGCTAGCGCTTAGCTCCTAACCCAAGCTCAATGGCCTCGGCAACGGTGCCTGCTTCCAGCAGCCGCATCCCTGCCGGGCCTTTTGCGCCTCTGGGCACAATTGCCGTGTCGAAGCCCATTCGATGAGCTTCTTTAAGGCGCCACTCCAAATCGGTCACTCGCCGCACTTCGCCGGCCAACCCCAGTTCGCCGAGTGCAATGGTTTTGTCCTGGAAGGTCCGCTTAGTCATGGATGAGGCCAGTGCCAGCGCAATCGCTAGGTCCGCGGCAGGCTCCGACAGCGTCATTCCGCCGACGGTGGACACGTACATCTCCATGCGGGCCAACTGCTTGAAGTTGCCGTGTTCAGTCAGCACGGCCGCGACCATCGGCACGCGCCTCGGGTCGAGACCAGAGACATTGCGTCGTGGATTATGTGCCTCAGTGTTGATTACCAGGCCCTGCACCTCCGCCAGCAGCGGTCTGCGGCCATCCATGGCCACGGTAATTGCAGTTCCCGAGGTCGGCGTTCGGTGATGCAAAAACAGCCCTGAGGGATCCTCGACTTCCGCAATACCGCCCGCGGTCTGCTCGAAGCAGCCCACCTCATCGGTGCTGCCGAAGCGGTTTTTCAGACCCCGCAAGAAGCGTAGCCCCGAGTGTCTATCGCCTTCGAAGTTGAGCACCACATCAACCAGGTGTTCCATCGTGCGCGGGCCGGCCACATTGCCGTCCTTGGTCACGTGCCCTACCAAGAAAATCGCAGTCCCGGTCTCCTTCGCCAACGCCGCCAGGGCGGAGGTTACGGCGCGAGCCTGAGCAACGCCACCGCGAGCACCTTCGACGTCGGCACGCATCGTCTGCACGGAGTCCACAATGAGCAGACCGGGGGAGAGCTCTAGCGTCAGATCGATGACGTCCTCGATATTCGACACCGCCGACAGGTACAGCGAGTCCGACAGCGCGCCAGTGCGCTCGGCACGCAGCCGCACCTGACCGACCGACTCCTCACCTGTGACGTAAAGCGTCGGCCCCAAATCGCCGTCCGCGCAGCGGTAGGCCACTTCCAGCAGCAACGTCGACTTACCAACCCCCGGCTCGCCGGCCAAGAGTACCAACGAACCCGGCACAATACCGGAACCGAGCACTCGATCCAGCTCACCGATGCCCGTGCGCACCGCGTGCGCAGCCTTGGCGGAAATTCCGGTAATGGCTGTCAGCTCAGAAGAAGAAGTGGGGATTCGATCTGTTGCGGATGTCTCGGCGAGGAAACGTTCCTCCGCCTCGTCGTCAAGCGCGCGCTGTGCTAAACGCTGGCTCTCAGCCGCGACGGAAGTGGAAGATGCTTTACGACGGCCACCTCGCGTGCCGGGCTCCGTTGCGGCAGCACTCCGGCGACGTTGCTTGGCTGCCCGGGCGGCGATTTTGTCCTCAAGGGTGGAGCCGGACTTCCCCCTGCTGGAGCGGATAGTGACCTTCTCCAGTGTGCCCCACTCTTTGCAGTTGGGACATTGACCAACCCATTTCGACACCTGCCAACCGCATGCCGAGCATTCGTAGGCTTCGTCTTTGGTCTTGGCCACGGTGCAACCGCCTTTGCTTCAAACGAGGGGGCGACAGACCCGACAACGTGTGTTGTGCGGTCTGCGGTGAATGTCGCGAGAAAATTTACCCCAGATACGCGAGAGCGGGCCAGGGCAGTGTCAATGACTTGTGTCAAGGATGACTGTACTGCCGTGACCCGTATCAAGCGACCAATCGCCCATGCCCGCTCGATGAAGCGCCTCGCGTTGTTTGCGGGACAGGACTGCGCTGTACCAGCGCCTAAAAGTGCGCTGCGCGCGAACAGCGCAGGAACACCACTGTGCTGCGATTACTTGGATTCAATCATGCCGTCAGCACCGCGGTTCGGTGCGCCAGCTTCCAGAATGTCAGCGGAGATGGTGATGTCCAGGTCGTAGGTGTTGGTCTGGCCCTGCGGGTCGGTGAACTCGAAGGTGGCCTCGCGGTTCTGGCCAGCAGCGCTGCTCTTGTCTCCAACCAGGGTGCTCGGGTCCAGCTCGTTGGTGTAGTACGCGATGCAGCCGGTGTTGTCCTTGGCGGTCTTAGCCAGCGGATCGATGACGGACTTCGGGCCGGCAACAATCTGGCACTCACGCGGCAGGGAGTCCTCGCCCTTGGCAGCCTTAGCGAAGGAAGGTGTCTCAGCGACCTTCTTCAGCTCAACCTCGCCGATACCTTCAACGGTGACGGACTTCAGCGTGTAGACCGACTCGGTAGCGCGCTGCTGGTTGCTGGCGGAGAACTTCAGACCAGCGGTACCAGCCTCCGGGTCAACCAGGATGTGAGCGTCGCGGATGTTGACGAAGCCAAGAGCCGAGTTGGTGTTCTCAGCACCCTTGCCGGCAGCATCTTCGCCGCCGTTCATCGCACCGTCTACAGCCGGGTGCTGATTTGCGGTCTGCGAAATCTGACCGGCGCCACAAGCAGCAAGTGCAACTGCGGATGCTGCGGAGACGGTGATGAGGGCGCTGCGGCGAAGTACGGACTTGAAGGCCATGACTAGATTTCCTCCAGTAGCTTGAGGATGGGCGATAGGATTTTCAGTATTTAAAGAACACCTTAGTGTCTTCCTAAGATGTTCTCATACTACCCGTAAAATCATGGGGGGACATGATAGGGTGGAAGGCCGTTGGAAAGGGCGTGTGCATTACATGGAATTCAGCATTGGCGATACCGTAGTTTATCCGCACCACGGAGCTGCGAAAATCGAAAACATCATTGAACGAGAGCTTAACGGTGAGACCGTTCAGTACCTCGTACTGCAGATTCTGCAGAGTGATCTGAATATCCAGGTGCCCGCCAAGAATGCCGAGCTGGTCGGTGTCCGCGACGTTGTCGGTGAAGAGGGGCTGCTGAAGGTCTTCTCCGTTCTGCGTGAGACTGACGTGGAAGAGGCCGGCAACTGGTCCCGTCGCTACAAGGCCAACCAGGAGCGCCTGGGTTCGGGCGACATTAACAAGGTCGCTGAGGTAGTTCGTGACCTGTGGCGCCGTGATCAGGATCGCGGTCTGTCCGCCGGCGAAAAGCGTATGTTGAGCAAGGCTCGCCAGGTTCTCGTCGGTGAGCTCGCGCTTGCCGACGGCGTTGATGAGGCCAAGGTCGAGGAAGTTTTTGCCCGCGTCGATGCCACTATCGAGCGTCACCGCGCGCTGGCGCAGGAAGGTGCCGCCGGTGAGAAGAAGGACGAGGCCGACGATAAGCCGGTGGACCTGGACGCAGACGCATAAGTCGTTTCCCTTCCCCGGTTCCTTCCAGTAGGGATTTTCTGCACTTTTCCGGTTAACGGCTAGCGCACACACATTGCCCGTGTGCGCTAGCCGTTTTCTCTTTTTCACCCGTATCTATTTCCCCGCTATGCTCGGGGCTGTGACTTTTCAAATCTTCGATACCGCAACCCGCCAACTGAAGGATTTTGAGCCTCTCCGCGAGGGGCATGCCTCCATTTACCTGTGCGGTGCGACCCCGCAGGCTCAGCCGCACATTGGCCATGTTCGCTCCGGCGTGGCCTTTGATATCTTGCGCCGTTGGCTGATCGCCAAGGGGTATGACGTCGCCTTTGTGCGCAACGTCACCGATATCGATGACAAGATCTTGAACAAGGCCGCCGAGCACGGCCGCCCTTGGTGGGAATGGGTCTCCCGCTTTGAGCGCGAATTTACCTGGGCTTACAACCAGCTCGGTGTTCTCCCGCCGAGCGTTGAGCCGCGCGCTACCGGACATGTCACTCAGATGGTGGAGTATATGCAGCGTCTGATGGATAACGGCTTCGCCTACGCTGTCGATGGCAGCGTCTATTTCGACGTGGATGCCTGGTCCAAGGCTGAAGGCAGCGACTACGGCAGCCTGTCCGGCAACCGCGTCGACGAGATGGAGCAGGGCGAGACCAACACTCCGGGCAAGCGCGGTGCGCACGATTTCGCGCTGTGGAAGGCTGCCAAGCCTGGCGAGCCCTCGTGGCCGACGCCGTGGGGCAATGGTCGTCCGGGCTGGCACCTGGAGTGCTCCGCCATGGCCACCTACTACTTGGGCTCGGAGTTCGACATCCACTGTGGCGGTCTCGACCTGCAGTTCCCGCATCATGAAAACGAGATTGCGCAGTCGCACGCAGCCGGTGACGGCTTTGCTCGCTACTGGATGCATAACCACTGGGTCACAATGGCCGGCGAAAAGATGTCGAAGTCGCTCGGCAACGTGTTGTCCGTGCCGCATATCCTGACCATGGTTCGTCCGGTTGAGCTGCGTTACTACCTCGGTAGTGCGCACTACCGCTCCGTGCTGGAGTACTCCGAGGAGGCTCTGCAGGAAGCGGCAGCGGGCTACCGTCGTATCGAGGCGTTTATGCACCGTGCCGTCGATAAGCTCGGCGATATCGAAATCGGTGAGTGGACGCCAGCGTTCGAAGCCGCGCTCGACGACGACCTCGCCGTTCCGCGCGCGCTCGCCGAAATCCACAACGCTGTTCGTGGGGGCAATCAGGCGCTTGCCGACGGCGACGAGACCAAGGCCAAGGAGATTGCCGGCGCTGTCCGCGCTATGGCCGCAGTCCTTGGATTCGATCCGCTGAATGAGCAGTGGGCAACCTCCGATTCCGGTTCTGATGCGGCAATGCATGCGCTCGGTGTGCTGGTTGAGCACCAGTTGGAGGAACGCACCCGGGCTCGTGCAGAGAAGGACTGGGCTACGGCTGATGCTGTGCGCGACCGTCTGAAGGAAGCGGGTATCGAGGTAACTGATACCGCTGATGGTCCGGCATGGTCTGTCGCTGACTAAAGCTAAAGAAAACTATTAACAACAGGAAGCAGGTAGCTATGGCAGGCAACGGTCGTCGTGGCGCAGTGCGCAAGGCAAGCAAGAAGAACGTCGGCGGCTCCGGCGGCCAGAAGCGGGGCCTGCGTGGCAAGGGGCCGACCCCGAAGGCAGAGGACCGCGTTTATCACGCAGCTCATAAGCGGGCGAATGAGAAGCGACGCCGTGACTCTGGGCGTCATGAGCGCAAGGGAGATGGCTCCGAGCTGGTAGTTGGCCGTAACCCGGTCGTGGAATGCCTGCATGCGAAGGTGCCAGCGGCAGCGCTGATTGTGGCGTTGGGCACCGACAATGACGAGCGCCTGCAGGAGTCAGTGCGTATTGCTAACTCCCGTGGTATCCCGATTCGCGAGGTGCCCCGCCACGAGCTGGACACCATGACCGGCAACACCATGCACCAGGGCATCGGTCTGCAAATTCCGCCATACAAGTACTCGTCTGTCGAAGATCTGATTGATTCGGTGGCCAAGACCGGGGAGCCGGGTCTTATCGTCTGCCTGGATAACATCACCGACCCTCGTAACCTGGGTGCGGTCATTCGCTCGGTGGCGGCCTTTGGCGGCCACGGTGTGGTGATTCCGGAGCGTCGCTCGGCCGCTATTACGGGCGTGGCCTGGCGTACCTCGGCTGGTACTGCTGCACGTCTGCCAGTTGCACGGGCGACAAACATGGTGCGCTCGCTCAAGCAGTTCCAGAAGGCTGGCTATCAGGTCGTTGGACTGGATGCCGGTGGCGACCACACTCTGGACACTTACGACGGCACCACCCCGGTGGTCGTGGTCGTCGGCTCCGAGGGGAAGGGCCTTTCGCGCCTGGTGCGCGATACCTGTGACACCATCATGTCCATTCCGATGACCGGTTGGGTGGAGTCGCTCAATGCTTCCGTTGCTGCCGGTGTGACTCTGAGTGAGTTTGCCCGCCAGCGCCGGGCAAAGAGTAGTTAGTAGCGCATTTGATACCCCCGGAGGCGCCATTATCAATTCGTTATAGTAGTAGCGTTTACGTGGGGTATTTTGGGTTCTAAATTGCGGCCGGTACTTATGGCTACCCCCAGTAGTTCAGCGCTTTAAAGATAATTCTATTTCCGGCGTGCGCTGCAGAAATAACAGCGTTATTATCACTTCCAACAGAAAATTATCCGTAGTTTCCCGAAGGGGAGGGCGGGCAAATCATGCTCCTAGAAATAGGGGCGTAATTGGCCGTAGTTTAGGGAAGCGCACGGACCTAGCGGTGGCTTGTACAGCTAGCTTTGGGTCACTGAGATGTCAGACCACGACATCCTCAGCGTTAGTTTTTCTGTCTGCCGGGGCAACCCATTTCGGCAGTCTCGCAGTCTTAAAAAGAGCTGGGGGTATTGGAGTCTGCTTTTAGAGAATCCAGCAAAAATACGGGCAGCCCCTCGGTGGCGAGAGGGAAGGTGCGCACCTTCTCCGCAATCGTCACTCGAGGGGCTGCCCGATGTTTTTGTTGTTTTAAAAGCCACTCCGAAAAGCGTATGTGTCTATTTGCTCCATTTGGCAGCCTGGACGTCGTCACGCGTTGCCTTGCGCGATTGCACCGTTCCGATGGCGTAGCAGATCAGGTAGATGACAAACGCGATTGTCGTCACTAGAACGCTGACCGGGATGCCCGGTGCGAGTGAGAGAACAATGCCGCCGACGGCCGCGACCTCGGCGAAGATGGTCGACAGGATGATGGCCTTTACAGGAGAGGCGGTGACGAATGCGGCCGCAGCACCAGGGGTGATGATGAGGGCGATGACGAGCAGAGAGCCGACAATCTGTACGCCCTGGGCGGCGACGAGACCGGTGAGAATCGCGAAGTAAATCGATAGCGCCTTCACGTTGACACCACAGGCGGCGGCCATGATGGGGTCGGCGGAGGCGAATAGAAGCGGCCGCCATTTCCAGGCAACGCCGCCGACGACGATGACCGCGACGATGGCCATCGTCCATAGAGAAGTGTCAGTCAGACCAATGATTTGGCCGGTGAGAAGTGAAAACGCGGTACTTGTCCGGCCGGGGTAGAGGTGGATAAACAGCACCGATAAGCCCATGCCGAAGCTCAAAACCACGCCCACAACCGCATCTTGGCGCCCTCGAAGCGACAGCGCCGCCAGGACTATTGCTATGAGCACCGAGCCGATAATGGCGCCGCTGCTGACACTGACACCCAGTAATAGAGCCGCGGATGCGCCCATGAGTGCCAGCTCACTGGTGCCGTGGACCGTGAAGCTCATCTGCCGCATGACAATCAGGGGCGAGATGATGCCGGAAATCAGCCCAAGCAGTGCTGCTGCAATGAGGGCATTGTGGACGAAGCCGACCTGGAGTAGGGCGGCGGTGTCGGAGAAATACTGAGCCAGTAGGGTCATTAGGCGATAACCAACTTTCCCTCGACACGGGCAACCACAATTTTGGTTTGGTAGAGCTCCGAGAGCGTCTCTGAGGTGATAATTTCCTCGACCGATCCGACCGCATGTCCATGCGGCGTCAGGTAGAGCACCCGGTCACAGACGCCCAGGATGGGGTTGATGTCGTGGGTGACAAAGACGACTGCCGTGTCATTTTCCCGGCGATGCCGGTCCAGGCGCTTGACCGTGGTTCGTTGTGCCGCAGGGTCGAGGGAGAGCAGAGGCTCGTCGCAAAGCAAAAAATCCGGCGCCGAAACGAGCGCCTGCGCCTGACGCACAAGCTGTTGCTGACCGCCAGAGAGCGTGCCGACACGACGGTCCGCAATACCCGTTGCGCCGACAAACTCCAGCATCTCGTCGGTGGCGGAGCGGTTCTTGCCAGCTGCCAGCTCGACGAGGTCGCGAACCCGAATGGGCAGCGAGGGCTCGAACATCCGCTGCTGCGGAATGTATCCCAGATTCCCGTCGACTTTTACTGAACCGTGAGTCAGCCGCCGCATGCCAAGGGCGGTGGTCAGCAGCGTGGATTTGCCGACGCCGTTCGGACCCAGGATGGCCAAGAACTCGCCGGGCTCGATATCCAAATTCAGACCGGACCACAGCGGTTCGACGGCTGCGTCAGTAAAAGTCAGTGAGGGCAAAGTTATGCGGACTCCATATCGGAAAGGGTTTGCTTGTAGAGGTCAAAGAACGACTGGTCAGTGCTCGGCGACTCAAAAACATCGACGATTTTAACGCCCTTTGCCTTGGCTGCCTCGACGAGTCGCTGCGAGACCTGGTCGTGGGTCTGTGGCGAGTCGATGAGGTAGTCCAGCTCGCCGGACTCGATCAGCTTGAGCATTTCATTGACATCGCTTGCCGACGGCTCGGACTCATTCAGCGTGGACTGGCGGTAGCCCTTCGGGGTGATGTCCTTAACCTTCGTGTCCTTCAGGATGTCATCGGCCAGCGGGTGAACCTGAGCAACCTTAGCGGCCTTGAGCTTGCTCTTGGCCTCTTCGATGCCCTTGATTTCCTTATCGACAGCCTTGGTGTCGGCCTTGGCGCCCATCTTGGTCAGAGCTTCGGCGAGCTGCTCTGCAGTTTCTTCAACCGCATCGGTGTTGTACCAGACGTGCTCGTTGGCCTCGCCATCGTGGTGGTGGTGCTCGTGGCCGTCGTGGTCGCCATGGTCGTGGTCATGGCCCTCGTGATCGTGATCGTGGCCCTCGTGATCATGGTTATGGCCTTCGTGATCGAGATCGTGGTTGTGGCCCTCTTCCTGCGGCAGCGCAGAGATGATGACCTTATCCTTTGCGTCACGCAGAGAGGAGGTCAGCCATGCGTCGTAATGCCCGCCACCTGCGACGAGAATATCGGCGTCCTCTACCTTTGCCATGTCGGCTGCGGCCGGTTCGTAGGAGTGAGGATCGATGTCGTTGGACGCGATAATCGGGTCGATGGCGACCTTCTCGTCGTCGGTGACTGCGTCGGCGACGTCCGCCCAGACCTTGGTGGAGGTGACCACCTTGATGGTGTCTTCGGACTTGCCCGCGGACGTGGTGCTGTCATCATTGCTGGAGCATGCGCCGAGACCTGCGACGAGGCCGGCGCTGGCGACTAGCGCCGCGATGCGCGTGGAAAAGCGTGCCTTCATATTTTGTATCCAATCCTGTTGCGAGCTGAATTATTTCCTCTATTCAGCTTCTGAGCATTAACCGCTATTGAAAACAGTTGTCTTTTAGTTCAAAGAATATAGTAGGGGCTGCGGAGACCCAGTCACAAGGCGGATCGCTGCCGGAGTGGCAGAAATGACAGTCGCGCACATTCGTTGGGTAAAGTTGTCCGCGATTAGATGCGTGTGATGCTCGTTGTAGTTCTTTTCCATAAAATCGAGGTTTTCTACCTGAGGTAGCTGGACGAAGATATCTGAGCGGGCAGTCGCTGTTGGTTTTTCAAGAAGGGTCGGTATTCCGTGCAAAGTCGGCGTCGTCGTGGCACCTTGGCTTCCATCGCTGCAGAACTTGGGGTCTCACGCACGACTGTGTCCAACGCGTACAACCGCCCTGACCAGCTCTCGGAGAAGTTGCGGGAGCACATCTTGGAAACTGCGGAGCGGCTTGGCTACCCCGGGCCGGACCCAATGGCTCGCGGTCTGCGCATGCGCCGGGTTGGCGCCATCGGCGTGCTGTTCACCGAGCACCTCCCGTTCGCTTTTGAAGACCCTGCGTCGGTGGATTTTCTCGCCGGCCTCGCAGAGGAGCTCGGCGAAATGGGCGACTCCATGTTGGTCATTCCAGCTTCCTCCGAGGAGGGCGGGGACGTAGATCTCAATCTGATTCGGCAAGCGGTGGTCGACGGTTTCGTGGTCTACTCCGTCGCGGACAACGACCCGTTCCTCGCTGCCGTGCGCGCCCGTGGCTTGCCGACGGTCGTGTGCGACCAGCCTGCAGATGCGGTGGCTCTACCGTTTGTGGGCATCGATGACCGTGAGGCCATCAAGCCCGCGGTGCGACACCTGACTGAACTGGGACATCGCAAGGTGGGAATCTTGTCAGTGCGATTGTCGCGTACCCCGAACTCGGGATATGTCACGGAGAAGCGGCTGGCAGAAGCTCATCACCAGGTGCAGAAGAACCGCGTCGAAGGTGCGCTGGAAGCGCTTGCCGAGGCCGGTATTCAGCAGGCAGATGTGCCTATCATCGAGCGTCACCTCAATGACCGCGAGAATAACCGCGATGCGGCTCGCCAGCTGCTGACCGACAACCCGGATCTCACGGCGGTGGTCTGTACCACGGATACTCAGGCAATTGCGGTCTTGGAATATGCCAAGGAGAACGGAATTCGTGTTCCGGAGGACCTGTCCATCACAGGCTTTGACGGAATCGAGCGCGCCCTCTTCCACAAGCTGACCACTGTAATTCAGCCGAATAGGCAGAAGGGCATTGCCGTCGGCCGCGCGCTGGCCGAGGAGCTTGAGGCCGCACGCGAGGACAGCGGTCGCGCTCCTCGCGTCTTGTTGGAGACTGAGTTTGTCGTTGGATCGACAACCGCAGCGCCGTCGGCACCGTCAGCCGGGTAGCGGGCCGACGAGGGTAACAACATCGTGGCGCTATCGGGGGCTCTTGGGGTGGTAAACCCCACCTCGTCTTTACTGTGTTCGGATTCAGATTAAGGTCTATTACATGACAGATTCAACAAATTCGAGCACCGACCAATCAGCTGCGGCTCTCAATAGTCCGGAAGCTACCCGCGACGACCATGTCGAACTTGGCGGCCCCGTCGAATTGGATGAAATGTCTATCCGTGGCGCGATGAGTGAGTTCACCACAGGCGTGACCATTATCGCCACCGAGGATGAAGGCGAAGCGTACGGTTTCGCCTGCCAGTCTTTTTCCTCGCTGAGTCTCACTCCACCGATGGTTCTGTTTACTGTCATGAAGACCTCGCGGTCTTGGCCGCATATACGGAACGCTGGACGCTTCTCCGTCAATGTGTTGGCCGAGGATCAGGAGGATATCTCGGCAGCCTTCGGCCGCAGTAATGGCGAAAAGTTCAAGACGGGGAAGTGGACCCGCTCTGAGCTGGGCAACCCTTTATTGCACGGCTGCTCCGTGTGGATTGATTGCACCGTCGTCGATGTTTACGAAGGCGGCGATCACTGGATTGTGACGGCGGATATTGTGGCTATCGGCAAGCGTGAAGAAATCAATCCGCTCATTTACCACCGCGGTTCTTACGCACGGGTTTCTCACCCCGGCACCGATGCGCCTGTCGATCAGAAGTGGCGTCAGCGCCCCTCGGTGTAACCCGAGGTTGTCGCAGTCCAGCCACGGCGATCCTCGCCTGGCTTGGGGTCTTTCATCTCTCGCATGCGCAGACCATTGTTGTCCTGCGTGTAGACGAATTCGCCCGCAACAATCTTGTGGAAGCGCTCCGAATAGGTCTGCGCCTGGTCTGAGCAGTCCAAACTGCGAGTCTGCTCCGTGGTACCGAATTCGACCGCCTCGCCCTTCCACTGCAGCGAACCAGAGCCGTTGCCACAGGAATCAGCGAAGGCATATGTTGTCTGCCCCAACGTAATAGTCGGCGCCTGAGTTCCGTCCGGCACACCGTGGGGCAGGTTTGGGTCATCAAAGATCGCGGTTATCTGCCATTGCTTGCCGACGATCTCCGCTGCCGGCTTTGCCTGGCATGCGGTAGCCGTCATGGACACTGCCGCAACGACAGCTACTGCGGCAACCGCTTTTTTCCCGCTCCGACCCATGCTGCGTGACCCCGTTAGTTAGCTGCCTTCTTGGTGGTCTTCTTAGCAGCCTTCTTCGTCGTCTTCTTAGCGGCCTTCTTGGCAGCCTTCTTCGCCGTCTTACGAGTGGTCTTCTTTGCGGCCTTCTTGGTCGACTTCTTCGCAGTCTTCTTAGTGGACTTGCGTGTGCGCTTTGCGGTCTTCGGAGCGTTTTCCTTCTCGTATTCCTCGTGAACCTTCTTGAAGCTCAGGCCTTCCTTCTCCACTCCGAGCATGCACATCAGAGTGACGGCATCGTAGAAATCCTCGGCGAAGGTAGCAACAATTCGCCGTGCGCCAGCAGCGGTCTTTTCTTCGACCTTGTGAAGAGCCTCGTTCTGAGCAGTGCGAGTGTCTGTGACCTTCGGTGGCACGAATCCTCCTGGCAAGCATGGCCTTAATTGCGCCCAATACACCTACTTCTGCCAGCCATCTAGCCATATGCTCCCGTCACTGAGCTCAACCGAGTTCAGCGGAGAAGGAATGGGATTGTGATGACGCAGTTTCGGCTTTAAGCGCTACTTACAATTCAAAAACCTAATTCTACCACGTTGTTGATAGGTCGCGCGGTGTGGATAATGCTCCCATGGATACGGCTAGTCCACGCAGCGGCTGTCCCGCGGATTGAGCAGTGGCTGCCCCGCGGAATGGCTAGTCCACACGCGGGT
The DNA here is from genome assembly GCF_030232435.1 of Corynebacterium sp. MSK012. Classification (NCBI taxonomy): domain Bacteria; kingdom Bacillati; phylum Actinomycetota; class Actinomycetes; order Mycobacteriales; family Corynebacteriaceae; genus Corynebacterium; species Corynebacterium sp. MSK012. Next base: position 2,235 of record NZ_JASPJU010000001.1, on the reverse strand, counting down.
TCATACCGCCCTTGAAGCGGTAGTTGCGTGGACGGCGAGGCTTGTTCCGCGGATTCACAGGACGGATGCGACGCATACCGGCCCGGATTGGACGGGTCAGGCCACTGTCTTCGCGCAGTGCGCGAGGGCGACGGAGCCTGCGCGCCATCCATTCACCGAGGACAATACCCGCAGCTAGTGCCGTCGCAATGCCTAGCGCTGAGGCTAGCGCCGTAAACCCCTTGGTCGGGTGGTCGTGCAGCAGTGCGTGCATACCGCGGTAGATCGTCATACCCGGAAGCAGCGGGGTTACGCCTGCCACTGCCGTAATCAGCGGCGGGATGGACCAACGTCGTGCCAGCAGGCCACCGATGAGACCAATCAGCGTTGCTGCCGCGCCTGCGCTGGTCACCGGATGAACTCCCAGTGGAGTCAACACGTAGTAGTAGGTCATCGACCCCAGCAGAGCGACCGTTCCGGACACTGACAACGCGGTGAACCCAGCATTCGAGGCCAACGCAAATGCGATTGAGGCGGTAGTTCCCGCTATCACCCTCACTGTCGCCTGTGCCAGGTTGAGGTCAGAACCCGCGATGACGTCGGGAAGCGGAATGCCCAGCATTCCGGAAAACTCGATGCCCATTGCGATGCCAGCGACGATTCCGCCGGTCAACAACATGGTGTCGAAGAAGCGCGCGGAGCCAGTCACAGGTGCGCCGGTGATGCCGTCTTGCAGTGCTTGCACGAGGGTTAGGCCGGCGAGCATCACGATAATTCCCGAGGCGATCAGCCTGGATGGCTGCATCTCAAAGGGGAGATACGCCTGCGCCGCATTGAGCACAGCAGCGGAGAGCGTGGCAATGAGACCGCCGACTGCATTCTGAAAGAATGTGGGCAACTCGCGGGCAGCGAGTTCACCAATCACGATGACGATGGCCAGTGTGACCGCAGCCGCGATAAGGGCGACCTCGAAACTCGAGCCGAGCAGCACTGTCACAGATGAAGCCAGCAATGCCCAGCCAGTGTAGATGACGCGGAGGCGGTATTTTGCGGGCTCACGCTCGACCTTGTCGATAGCCTCAATAGCCTCCTCCAAGCTCAGGTGGCCCGCGCGAATTCGGCGGATGACACGGTCGGTGTGACGCAAGCGCTCGAAGTCGGGCACTGGTGCGGTGACAACGCGCATCGCGGTAATAGGGGTACGGCGCGCGCCGATGAGGTGGTAGACCGTCACGGAGGTCAACGTGATATCGACTTGGATTTGGGTGAGGCCATAGGCTGAGGTCACGGCCTTAATTTGTAGCTCGGTATCGCGGTTGCCCGAGCCACATGCCAGCAATAGCCCGCCGATGCGAGCAGCGAGATCGAGTACGGCCGTGACCTGACTCGGGTCGGAATAATCGATCGGTGCCAGCGGCAGCGGGGTAGTAGTCGAGTGCACTAGGTCGACAGTTGCCGTTGGGCCGGAAACGAAATCAATCACGCGCTGCTTGAAGGTGGACTGACCTTCGATTGCAGGAAACTGGGTCTGCGGAGTGTCGTCGTAAGAGACAGTGGCTTCAGCGTCGTAGAGATCATTCTTCGCAGCGGAGTTTTCTCCGGCGTTGGAATTGCTGTCACCAGCGAATGACATGTCGACACTTCCTTTCCCCGATACTGCCTGGGGTGCATTGCAGTGATGCTGCAAAGACGCGATGCGGAGACGTTGCAGAAACATAGCCCCAGTGATTTAGCGATAGTCACACTACCCCGTCAGTGACCGAGAATCTTAATTCGTTTTTGAGGCGGTGAATTTGCCTATCTGAGCGGGGCTTTTAGCGTGTGGAAAAGTGTTCAAGAAGTGCGGTTGCAGTTTTCCTGTGGTGTCGTTTTTAACTTCTGCTTGCCAACCTGTACAATCGCCTGTCAGCGGCACAGCTGAGTTCGATTCTCAGGTTGACTCTGATTCTTTCGAGCCAGCGACGGCTAACGCCAAAAGGTCGCTTTAAAGTTGCCGGGATGGCGCAATTGGTAGCGCAACTGATTTGTAATCAGTAGGTTACGGGTTCGAGTCCCGTTTCCGGCTCCAAAACCCCAGGTCAGGAAGTTTTCCGGCCTGGGGTTCTTTGGTTTAAAGGGTGCTCGCGTCCTTTTTGGGTCCTTTTTCGTCGCTCCAATGCAAAAACCCCCGCGCCAAGAGGGGTTAAGTAAAGAAAAGTGTGTCTTTTCCGGGCGTGTTGCGGTTATTTGATCCAGCCTTTTTGGATGCCGAGGTTG
>NZ_JASPJU010000019.1:0-10159 GCF_030232435.1 Corynebacterium sp. MSK012 | reverse complement strand
CAGCGGCTAACCGCACGAAAACATTTCCCCCACATCAGCCAACCAAACACATAAACTGCCTGGCCACGCTGACCTCCAGATACATTACACACACCCCACCAAAGACACAAAACCCCAGGTAAAATAGCGAAAACCACCACAAGCCACCACTGGAGAATCACTCCCTACGGTTCTGAAGCATCCAGAACCGAAGACTTGCGATGGTTTTCCGCACCGCGCGTTTAACTAGCACCGTGCGCTTAGCCGTTAGCCATTGACCAGAGGCCAACAATCACTAGCTAACCCGTTCAACCGATGCGCCAAGAGAATTGAGTGTCTCTACGAAGCCCGGGTAGCCACGGTCGATGTGATAGACATCGTGCACCTCAGTGACGTCACCTTCTTCAGTACACAGCCCAGCAAGCACTAGTCCCGCTCCGGCGCGAATGTCCGAAGACCACACAGGTGCGGAACTCAGCGTTTCCTTTCCGCGAATCATCACGTGGTGGCCATCGATAGTCGCGTCCGTGCCGAGGCGAATCATCTCGTCGACAAACCGGAAGCGCGACTCAAAAACGTTCTCGGTAAGCACTGACGTCCCTTCGGACACCGCGGACAGAGCAATGGCCATGGGCTGCATGTCCGTCGGAAAGCCTGGGTATGGCAGCGTTTGATAGTTCACACCCTGCGGACGCCTGTCCATACGCACGCGGAAGCCCTGCGGGTAGGTCTCGACCTGAGCGCCTGCGTTCTTCAGTTTTTCCAGAGGAAGGTGCAGGTACTTAGGGTTAATGCCAACGACCGTAATATCGCCGCCGGTCATCGCTGCAGCATAAGCCCAGGTCCCTGCGATAATTCGGTCGCCGACAACCTTGTGCTCAGTCGGGTGCAGCTTCTCTACGCCCTCAACCGTGATGGTGTTAGATCCCGCACCCGAAATCTTGGCGCCCATCTCCACGAGCATCTCGCACAGGTCGACAATTTCGGGCTCACGGGCGGCGTTATCCAGCACAGTCGTACCTTCCGCTAGTACGGCCGCGGTCAGAATATTCTCGGTCGCGCCGACGGACGGGAAGTCCAGCTTGATGTTCGCCCCCTTGAGTCGCCCCGCCTCAGCCACCACGCAACCGTGGTGAATATAGGTGCGTGCTCCCAATTTCTCCAGGCCAGCCTGATGCATGTCCAGCGGGCGGGAACCAATAGCGTCACCACCGGGCAGTGCGACAATCGCGTTACGGGTACGCGCCGTCAGCGGCCCGAGCACACAGACCGAAGCGCGGAACTGGCGCACGGCATCGAAATCGGCGTGATGCGAGAGTTCTTCGGGCACCGTGATTTCAATCCGGTCGCCCTCGCGCGTCACGGAGCAGCCGAGCCCTTCGAGGACCTTTTGCATCAATGGCACGTCGTCAATTTCAGGGCAGTTCGTCAGTACTGTCGTGCCCTCGGCGAGAAGCGCCGCACCCATCAGTTTCAGAACCGAGTTCTTCGCCCCGGAAATCTGAACCTGACCATTTAGCGTCGCTCCGCCTTTAACCAGAAATCGCTCATTTCCCACTCCCCCAGCCAACCACATTTCGCAATATCGCGCTTAGGCTTGAAGCTATGAGCGTTCATCTAACTCGCATTTACACTCGCACCGGCGACGACGGCACCACTGGATTATCCGATTTCAGCCGCGTTCCCAAGGATGATTCTCGCCTTATCGCCTACGCCACGTGCGAGGAGGCCAACGCCGCACTCGGCCAGGCGCTCAGTTTCGGCACGCTTGACGACGAAATCTCGGCTGTCATTCGCTACGTGCAGAATGACCTCTTTGATGCCGGAGCCGACCTGGCAACACCTATTGAAGAAAACCCGAAGTACCCGCCGTTGCGTATCGAGCCGGATTACATCGAGCGACTCGAGCACTGGTGCGACCAGTTCAATGAACAACTGCCGAAACTGGATTCCTTCATCCTCCCGGGAGGCACACCAGCCGCGGCACTGCTGCACACAGCTCGGGTGATTACTCGCCGGGCCGAGCGTGCGGCATGGGCTGCCTGCCGCGAGTTTCCCGAAACCACCTCAGTCCTACCGGCGAAGTATCTCAATCGCCTGTCTGACCTGTTGTTTATTCTTTCGAGAGTGGCCAATGACGGCAACGACGTTAAGTGGATCCCCGGTGGTGAGCGCGAAACCGAGCGGCAAGCAGGGGGTAAGTAGCGGGTCAAGTAGCAGAACTGACTACCCCAATACCCGCGGGTTTGGGCGCAAAGGAACCGTCGTCAAGCGGTTTACGGCAGTGCGCCGATGCGACGGGCCGCGTTGACGGCCTCGTAGCGAGTGTGGGCGCCCAGCTTGCGCATCACGGAGCGGAGGTAGGACTTAACCGTCTCGGCACCGATACCCATCTCCTCTGCGGCCTCGACGTTGGTGTGACCGAGGGCGACACAGGCGAGAACATCGAGCTCACGAGCCGACAGCTTGGTGGTCTGCTTGACGCGAACCGGGGTGACCATCTGGTCACAGAGCACCTCGAGTTCCTGGCGCAGCTTCTCGTCATCCACACGGTTAGCGAGCATGCGCAGCTTGGAGTGCGTGGAACGAACCTGCTCCCACTCAGCGCCATTCATGATGCGGCCGCCCTTACCGTTGCCAGAACGATCCATGTTGCGGCAGGCATCGACGACAGCGAGGTCCTGCTCCAGGCAACGGGCGGTCATTGTGACCTCTTCAAGAACCTTGTCCCCCAGGCGCACCGAGGAGTGCACGCCACCGTAGAGCACGCCACGGACAAGACGCGAAACGATCACCGGCACGGCGACCAGCGAGTGCAGGCCTTCGTCACGAATCTTGTCGTCATACTCATGGGTAATAACCTTGGCGCGCAGGTAGTCACTGACACCCACCGGGCGGCGCGTGGCCAACACGCGACCACCGACACCCGCACCCGATTCCACAGTCAGATTCTGCAGGGCCGGAGTACGCAGGCCAACCCAGTTGTTGATCTGCATCTTAGAGTTATCGGTGACTTCCGCATACATTGTGACCGGAATACCAGTCGCATTCTTTAGGGCGACCAAGGACGACTTAATAACCTCATTGTCGTCCAGAATGCGGTGGGGATCCATCTCGCGTCCTCCTGCGTAACGGGCAAATTGCTTCACTGGCACCCACAGAGGCACCATCAGCCTGTGACTTCGCGCCGACTTACACTCCTACGAAATGGCCAACTACCGCTCAGCGGCCACTGACCCTTTCGGGGGCTGTAAACCGTACAAAGTAGATAGTACCCTCCGAACGGGTACACCTGCATTAAGGCATCCGTCACACAATCTTAGGAAACAACTAGGTTTCTCTACAAGTACGTAAAGAAAATACCAGGATAAATCCTGTCATTAGCCCCGCCTCGGCCGAATAAATACAAGGCAGGGGGTAGCTATTTTTCCGCTAACAAACTGCGTGAATGTTAATAACAGAGGGTAATGAACGGCGTTTTACCCCCAATGCGGACATTTTCGAAAAAGACCTTCGCTTATTTTGCATCGTGCGCTATTGTCATACATGCAACAGGTTTTGTTGAGTTCCACTTTCAATGCTACGTCCTCCACGTGGTTGTCCGAAGGTGGTGCACAGCAAACGCAAGAGGGAATCCGGTGCAATTCCGGAACTGTCCCGCAGCGGTAATCTGGAACAAAATTCGCCAACGGCACTGAGGTTATTTCAACCTTGGGAAGCGGCGAAAAGTAGGAAAATTGATAATAAGGATCTGCACGTAAGCATTGAAGCTTGCGGCAGTCGTCATCCCCTTATTGTCGGTCACGCCAGAAAGTCCGAATACCTGCCTGATGCGCCGAGGGCACTGCAAAGTGTCACGGCCACGGAGATCGCCCGCGGACAGGTGTGACGTGAAATGGAAGCGAAGAAATGCGACAGCTTCGCCTATATTTCTAGGCCTATTTTCATAGGCATTACGCCCTGCCCGCGGGCGTTTTTCTCATTTTTAGCGCGGTTTAGCTGCACATATCGATGAGCTATTCACCAACCAAGCCACTCGCCTAAACATCCTCTGGATGGCACACATCTCGCCCAATCGCCTTGGAGACCACGGGCGCCCAGGGCAAAGCCAGTCGAGCATGTTCGACCAACCGTCGATCGGCCAAAATTTCTTCCTTGGCGCCGACGCGCAGTTTGCCGTCGGCAAGCACCGCTGCCCTATCGGCGAAATTCCACGCGAAGTCGATGTCGTGCGTGGCGACGACGACGGCAGTGCTCTGATCGCGCAATTGATTGAGCGTGTGTGCAAGCTTTCGGGTCGCCTGCGGATCGAGGCCGGCGGAGGGCTCGTCGAGAAGCAGCACACGCGGATGCATCGCCAGCGCACCAGCGAGAGCGACGCGCTTGCGCTGACCATAGGAAAGCTGGTGCGGAACGCGTTCGGCGAGATCGGTGATCTCGGCGGTACCTAGAGCCTGCCGGACGCGCCGTTCGACTTCCTCGTTCTTAAGCCCCAGGTTGACGGGACCGAACGAGACGTCTGCAAACACGCTAGCCGCGAAGATTTGCTCATCCGGATCCTGCGTGACCATCTGCACTGAGCGACGGACCGCATTGCGGCCGTGCCGGGAGTACGTGTAGACGGTGCCGTCAAGGCGGACCTCACCACTATTGGGCTTAGACGCTCCCGCGAGCATACGCAACAGCGTGGACTTGCCCGAACCGTTTGCCCCCAACAGCGCTAGGCGCTCGCCACCCGAAATTGCCAGATCCACGCCTTTCAGAACGTGGGTTTCGTCGTAAGCGTATGTAACTGCAGCCGCTTCGACAATGACACCGTTGGCACCATGTACGTGATCAGCGCGATTTTTCCTGCTGCTCGACATCCCTATACACCCCATTTCAGCAGCGCCCAGGCCGCAATCAACGACAAAAGTAATGCACTGGATATCACGATGAACTTCGGCTGCCTGGGCCGCGAAATCACCAGTACTTTCATTGCGCTCGGATCGGCGCGCAGCTCGATTCCCTCTTGCATCTTGCGCGCGCGGGTAAAGGCAATGACAAAGAGGCTGGCGGACTGTGCCGCTACATCTCGGATCATCGCCCGGCGCGTGGAGTGTCCCAAGCGTCGTGCTTGCGCTTCCGTCATCGAGTGTGCGGAGTGAATCAGCACGCCGGTCATCCGGTAAATCACCTCGGCGAGGTACGTCAAGTATCGCGGCAAGCCGTGCTTGTCGAGCCAGGCAATGAGCTCCGAAATCGGAGTGGTCAGCGCAAAGACCATCGTGCAGCTGATACCCGCAAACGAACGCATCACAACCTGCGCCATTCGCTGCGGGCCATCCGGCGACCACGCGAGACCGTCGGGAGTAAGCGCTACCAAAAGCGGAAACGCGCCGACGAGCACAAAAGCCGCCGGTGCCAGCACCATTGCCACATACAGCTTGCGGGGCACTCGGGCTATGTACGCAATAGACCAAGCAATGACCGCAATGACAGGCGCAAAGGGAATTGGCGGTAGCGCAACCGCCAGAATCAGCAGCCCACCGAGCAGCAGAATCTTTTCACCCACGTTGCGGCGTGCCCAAGCGCTGCGCGCCGCTGCAGCTTCTAGCGCATTCACTGCTCTTTCTCGCGCTTGTCCGAACGCGCAGCAGCCTTCCCTCGGTAGAAGCCAATAACGTAGAACAGGACGCCAGCACCGATAACGGCCTGGAGCGCGAACAGACCCGACTCGACCTCACCCGGCAGCTCGCCGACGAGTGGCTCGAACCACGGCTCGTAGTTCGGGTCGATTTCCTGAATTGTCTCCGTAGCGGTGGCATCAGTGCCGGCGAACGGCTCCTCGGCGTCGTCGTCCCCGTAGTTGAAGAACAGCGGGAACATGGCAATTACGACTACCAGGACAATGAGACCAACGCTGACCCACACGGAGTTCTTCTTCGGCTGGCTAGCTGCCTGTGCGTCGACAATCTGCGCGTTGTTTTTTGCATTCATAATCGTGCTCTCTTTCGCTTCTTTTCGCTTGACGACGGCTACTGCTTCTGGCCAGATACGGATGCAGCTGCCGCATTCTGCGAAGTGACAGATCCTGCAACAGCGTCAGCCGTGGCTTCTGCAGCTTTCGCCTCCAGCGCCGGTGCTGGCGCATCACCGAAGCGGGACAGGAAGCCGAGATCGAGGAGCTCAGAATGTGCCACGGCCAGCAGGGTGCGCATGAGAATGACGGTGACCAGAGCCTCGATGATTGCCAGCGGAATCTGCGTGATAGCGAACAGGCCGAGGAATGTAGCCAGAGCGCCGCCGACACCGCCCGGGTTTGCCGGGTGTGCAAGAGCGAGCTGCACGGAGGTCACAACATAGGTGGAGAGGTCAGCGAAGAACGCTGCCATAAACACACCTGGTAGTAGGCCTCCGCCGAGCTTTCGAGTCAATACGTAGAAGGCGTAGCCAACCCACGGGCCGACGATTGCCATGGAGAAGATGTTCGCACCGAGCGTCGTAATGCCGCCGTGAGCGAGCAAGATTGCTTGGAAGAGCAACACGATGGAGCCAAGCAGCGCCATCACCGGAGGTTTGAAGATTACAGCACCAAAACCTGTACCTGTCGGGTGCGAAGTGGAACCCGTCACAGATGGAATCTTGATTGCGGAGAGCACGAAGGTAAACGCACCAGCAGCACCGAGCAGCATGCCGCTACCGGGATGTTCTTTCATAGTGCGCTTGACTTGAATTGCGCCGTGAATGACAAAGGGAGCGGCAGCTACACCCCACCCAATGCAATGAGTGACTGGGAGAAATCCCTCAGCAATATGCATGATGTAAATCATCTTTCTACGGCGCTATTCACCTCGACAGCACCGCTCGACCGCCAATCCGCGGACGCGAATTGGATGATTTACAGTCGGTCTCCTGGCTGATGGGCTGAGGAAAGCTTCACACTTCTATTAATGCCTCGCCTCCTTCCCCAAAGGTTTGAGTCCCTCTGAGTGGCTTCGACGAAGCACCGCAATCGCTGAGTCCATTGTCTGCGTTTTTCGGTTATCACATATAACCGCTGTGCAGATAAGGGCCACAATCGCACCCAATCACAGTGGCGAGGGCCGCTGCCTATTCACAAGGCATTCCCGTGCACTGTAAATCACGTCTCAGAATAGTGGATTCTAAGAAACTTTAATGCTCTTTACCCTCACAATGGAGGTAAGGACGAGCGAGGCAATGAGACAGCGTTAACGTGGCAATAGCAGGGGCATTGCGAAAATAGCGGTGCGACTGCGACGGCGCCGGCCGCGGCGACTATGACGGTGGCGGCACCGGAACTGACAGCTTCCACTTCCCTACGCAAGCCATAAAATAGACGAACTGGTCTGTACTAATTGCAGGATCAGGCGTACACTACGGCTACACGCGAAAACTCATTAGGAAGTCCTCTGTGATTTCCGGAATGGATAAGATTAATGACTATTTATAACGATGTCACTGAACTGATCGGCAACACCCCGCTGGTTAAGCTCAACCGTGTTACCGAGGGCCTGCCGGGCAACGTGATTGCCAAGCTGGAGTTTTACAACCCTGCCAACTCGGTCAAGGACCGCATCGGCAACGCAATTATCGATGCCGCCGAGCGCTCTGGCGAGCTCAAGCCGGGCGGAACCATCGTCGAGGGTACCTCGGGCAACACCGGTATCGCGCTGGCAATGGTCGGCGCAGCCCGCGGTTACAAGGTCATTCTCACTATGCCGGACACCATGAGCCAGGAGCGCCGCGTCGTTCTGCGCGCATTTGGCGCTGAGCTTGTACTCACCCCGGGCGCGGATGGCATGCGCGGCGCTGTCGATAAGGCCAACGAAATCGTGGCTAACACCGACAATGCAATCCTGGCTTCCCAGTTCGCCAACCCGGCCAACCCGGCTATCCACGAGGCAACCACTGGTGAAGAAATCTGGGAAGCTACCGACGGCAAGGTTGATTACTTCGTGGCTGGTGTCGGCACCGGCGGCACCATTACCGGTGCTGGTCGCACGCTGAAGAAGCACAACTCGGACATCAAGCTGGTTGCCGTTGAGCCGAAGGCCTCCCCGCTGCTGACCGAGGGCACCGCCGGCCCGCACAAGATTCAGGGTCTGGGCGCAAACTTCGTCCCAGAGGTTCTCGATCAGGAGCTTCTCGACGAGATCATTGCGGTTACCAACGAGGACGCTATTGAGGTCTCCCGCAAGGTCGCTGCAGCCGAGGGCATCCTCGGCGGCATTTCTGCCGGTGCAAACATCAAGGCTGCTCTCGAGATTGCAGCCCGCCCGGAGTCCGAGGGCAAGAACATCGTCGTGATTGTTCCTGACTTCGGCGAGCGCTACGTCTCCTCCATCCTGTACGAGGATCTGCGCGACTAAAGCCGAGCACTATAAGCGCCCGTAACCTTCTCTGCAGAGCCCGCTAGCTGGCACTTTCCGTCGGCAAGCGGGTTTTTGCATTGCCCACACCTCCGACCAGATAGAATTGACGCCCATGAGTGACTTTTTCCGAATCCTCAAAGAGGATCTGGACAATGCCCGTGCGCATGACCCAGCTGCGCGCAGTGATGTAGAAAATGCCATTGTCTACTCCGGCCTACACGCAATCTGGATTCACCGATTCTCGCACCGCCTCTGGAAACGAGGCGGGATTTTCAAGGGCATTGCACGAGTACTCGCACAGTTTTCCCGTTGGCTGACTGGTATTGAGATTCACCCGGGCGCTCAAATTGGCCGAAGGTTCTTCATCGACCACGGTATGGGCATCGTCATTGGCGAAACCGCAGAAATCGGTGACGGCTGCATGCTCTACCACGGCGTGACGCTTGGCGGCCGCTCACTGGAGAAGGTAAAACGCCACCCCACCCTGGAGGACAACGTCACCGTCGGAGCAGGTGCGAAAGTCCTTGGCCCCATCACAATTGGTGCAGGCTCATCAATCGGCGCCAACTCCGTGGTCACCCACAGCTGCCCACCCGATTCCATCGTGATAGGAATTCCGGGCCGCGTACGCCCTGCCAAGCCCGAAGAGCACAAGCCGTTGTGCGATCCGGCGGTGTACGTCCAGGGTGACGGAGACTTCATCTAGCCCCGCCCTAAAACTAGCTCTACATACAAAAGCCGACCGGCTGCTTTGTGCGTTCTTCGCCCTTCAGCGACTAGTCAGCCAGTAGATCCTGGTAGTCCGGGTTTTTCTCCACGAAGTTGGCAACAGCGGAGCAGCTGGTGCGAATCTTTCGGTTGTTCTTCCGAACATCATCCAGCGCGCCTGCGATAAGCGGCTTGGACAGGCCTTGTCCACGGAATTTGCCATCTACAACCGTGTGGTCAAAGTCCAGGGCACCTTCCACCGGGGTGTAAGCGGCAAAGCCGGCCTCTTCTCCCTCTACGGTGAGAACGTAGCGCTGACCGGCCTCATCATGCGAAATAGTGTGTGCCATTTTCGGAATCACTTCCCTCTCATGGTTGTGAAGCGTCGTCATTGCAAACGACTCTTAGGATGTAACCCAGATAACAGCTCTCGCTTCGGATTAATTCCGAATTCTGGTTAATTCTGCACTAGCGGGGGTTCGCCCGGGTGCTCGTCGGCACGCCCGACAGCGACACGGCACGGGACATCGCCCTTCGCGACCTTGGTCGCAGCCTCCCCCTCTGCCCACCCTGGGCTGACGGCCTCAGCGAGCGGGCCTGCCAGGTCCGCCATTTCGCAGTGAGACAGCCCCGGAGCCACCACACTGATGCGGTAACGCTTCCGATCCCCCGGATCCATGCCCGGGTTGGCCTCCGCCCACAAATCAGCGAGAGAGGAAGTGCGCCCCACATCGGGCATGACATCCTCGTAGACGTTGACTTCCTGATCCGGAATCAGTTCCGCGAGCACCCCACGAACCTTCTCAGCAGCCGATTGACTGCCCTCAGCATCCGTGTAGACGAAGATGCGCACGACCCACGGCAGCGTCTTATCGTCGGACAGCGTTCCTGCTGAGGCGAATTCCTTACTCATGCACAACATCCTATCCGCTAGGGTGTGTACGCGGTTTAATTTCCCCCACTTTAAGGTTTTCGCACGGCTCGATGCACTGTGCTTTACGACGATCCCCGCGACAAACAGGGTTAAGTAGCAAAAAGTGTGTCTGACTTTCAGCATTACTGCTGATTAGGCTGGGTAAATCGGGCGGATATAAGCA
>NZ_JASPJU010000018.1:0-14868 GCF_030232435.1 Corynebacterium sp. MSK012 | reverse complement strand
GTAGTGCTCGACGGGTTAACTCCCCGGGAGGTAATCTCTGGTGTTATCCATGATGCAATGACCGCCTGACCCTACCGTGCTCAAAGTGTCATAAACCTAGTCACTTTCTCCGCGGGTGAGCGCACCCGCTAGTCTTGAGGCATGACTGAATCGGCGCGCGAGGAGCGCAAAGCGACTGGGACCTCTTCTCAGACGAAGAGGCGGCGGCGGAATCGTCGCCGTTCTCAACGCGCGTCGGCAGCGGGCGCGAAAACACCACCAACAGCACCGGCTTCCACCACAACGGACGCAGCCACGACCAACGCAGCTACGCCGGCCTCAACCACCACCGACGCGGCCACGACCAGCGCGGCTATTACCGGCGCAATCGCAACCGGCGCGAGTACCGCTGGCACACCGGCCACAGCCACACCCACACCGGCCACAGCCGAGACCGCCGCAACAAAGGCCGCTGACGAGCACAAGCAGTTCTCGTCGGCGGAGGAAGCTCCTTACGCAATCGTGTCCATCCAGGCCACGGGCATCCATCCCAAGACGTCTCGGCTGGTCAGCCTGGGAGTGTCCACCGCCGACAGTAGCGGCAACATCGTGGACACCTGGCATGTCGTCATCAATCCCACCGAGGATCCCGGCCCGACACACCTCCACGGCCTCGAGCCCGCGGACTTCGAGGGGGCACCGAAATTCGGGGTGATCCAGGCCAAGCTCGCGCACGCGCTCGATGGGCGCACGTTGGTTGCTCATAATGCGCCGCTGGTCTGGGGTTTTATAGTTGCCGAGGCCAAGAGGGCCCGTCGTCAAGCGAATCGTGAGCGGTCCGCGCGGAATAAGCGGGGGCGTCGTCGTACGCGCACTCGCGTCGCACGGATTCCGGCGCCCGCACGGATTGCCGATACGTTGGAAACGGCGCGTCGCCAGGGCAAACGGCTTGACGACGCTCGCCTGCGCGCCGTCGCGCGCGCCTACGGCCTCGATGTGCCTTCGCCCGAGGCATCGATTGCTGGCATCTCGGTGCCCGAGCGGGTGCGGACGTTGGATGACGTCACCACCACGCTTGCGCTCTTCCGCGCACAGGGCGGGCTCGATGCGGGCGCAACCGTGAACATGTACACGCCCGACCAGCTGCGCGAAGACATTGTGGGCCTGCAGCGCTCGGCAGTGCGTGTCGACGCGATGGAGGCGCCGCGCCCCGTGGAGAACCCCGGCCGCTATACGCCGGGGCGGAAGCTCGCGGAGGGCATGGAGTTCGTCGTGGCGCCAGAGGTGTCGCTGGACCCGGATGAGCTGATTGAGGCGGGAGTGCGGGCTGGGCTGGCCTACTCGGAGAAGGTCACGCGAGAGTCATCGGTGCTGGTGTGTAACCGACCTGCGGATGTGACTCCGGATCAACTGACGGGCAAGGCCATGCATGCCCACCGGAAGGACATTCCGATCGTTTCCGATGAGGCATTCTTGCGACTGGTCGGAGAGATGTCGCCGGCCGCTGTGAAGGACGAGGCTAACGGCTGACTCGGTGGCTGCTCATTGGGTAATTGCAGTGGCACTGGGGCAACGGGCCTGCCGGATAGTCATCTTGTGGAGTCTAGTTTGCAGGCGTTAAGCCCCAGGACCGCGCTGATTCTGTGACGGTTGGAAGCGACAACCTTATAGATAAAGCTCCACAGTTTTGTCAGTGGCGGGAAGAGCAGGAATGTGCCCGCACATCGGAATAGTGCCTTGGTGCCGCCCTCACGCAAGGCGATACCTATCGCCTCGTGGCCGTACCGAAATTCTCGGCCGCTCTTAGCACCAGGTTCACCGACTGCTGCTTCGGCTGGGATTGTGGCGACCGCCGGGGTTGGAAGCATGGCGACCGCCTCAGCTGAGATGTGTTGACGAACTTCCTCTGGCAAGGACTGGTCTTCGGGACTAGCACCAATCATGCGGACACCACTGAGTTTGGCCAGAAGGGTCACGCTTGCCTCGCAGAACCCACAATCGCGGTCGTAGTAGAAAGTGATGTCAGGGTTCATCATTTTTCGGCGGCCTTTTTATACAGACTCTTGCCATTAAGTTTGGTGTGCTCAAAATTGACTAGGACATCAAATTTCTGGAGGTCTTCCCAAATTTCCTTGGCTTGCCCGCGCGACCCAATAGAGCCCGACTTCACGCATTGCAGTAGCACGTGCTCGGTATTGAAAATGTATCCAGCTTCTTGCTTCCGCGCTAGCTCACAGGCATCACCATCATCCATGATGAGCGCAGTGGCTACGCCCTTACCCTGATCTTTCGCATAAAGACAATGGGCGATAGCGATGTACTCTCCCAGGTGTTTAGCTTTGCCCCCTTGAAAGGTATAGCCAGGACCAGAATAGAGGCGAACATAGGGATAAAGTTTTTTGTGGTCATCGTCGAGAACTTCGACATTCGGGTGCCCCAGAAACCAATCCCAGTGTCTCTTTCCGCAGTTGAAGCGCCGTTTATCCAATTTGCGTTCGACTTCATTTTTGACTGCTCCTGGAATGCTGATGGTCTTCTTGCCTGCGAAGTCGAGCAAATACTGGTGATTCTTCGAACATACGAAATTAAGAAGTACGCTTGTATCAGCTATTAGGAGGTAACCAGCCATCGTTTATTGGGCGCTTTCTAAACTATCGGGACCATCGCCGAAGAAAGCGTCTAGTTCCGCGAAGGGATCTGCTTCCGTGTCAGCCGCATCCTGATTCTGCACATTCGCATCATGCCTCAATGGCGGTAACTGTGACTGCGATGCACTTATCAGCTCCTTCACCTCATCGACACTGCTCATTTCAGCAAAAGCAATGCTGGGAAGGTCGACTATCCCCTGTTCGTAAGCGCGATATACGTCTTTCACCAACCGCGCTGATGGTTGCACTAGTTCGGAGACCTTTACCGCGCGGTCATAGTCAGCTTTCCAGCCATACCGGGCAGCCAGCGTGGGAGCTGATACACCTTTCAGTTCTTCCGATTGCCCTTCGCTAATGAGGTCTGCGCGCCTCATCTGAATAAGTGCGACTCGCGGCGAAATTTGATACTTGCGAACGACATGGGACAACGCAGCAAGGACGTCACCTCCACCGATAAGCTCGCCGAGGTTCTGGTCTGTTTTCAACCCATCAGTTGGGCAGAGCACATTACGAGCGAAGGCATCAGCACGAACTTCCTGATAATCACGCTTGCCACAGGCGTATATTCCAGGCTCAGAGTGCTCATCATCTGCAACGATTTTCGAGGACTCGAAATCATTGGAAACAAAATGCCCAATTTCATGCGCAACGGTAAACCGCTGACGGTAAGGAACGGATGACTTCGCAATTCCAATGACTGTCGCTCCCGTCACGGGGTCACGCAAAGCAAGTGCATCAACATTGGCTGGTAAATCCAGAATCATAAAATCTGCATTAACCAACTGCATAAAGCCAGCGATGTCGGCGATTGGATCATTTCCTAGGGTGTGCTTCTTGCGGAACTCTATAGCAAGGTCGAGCCCCTCCTTGCTCGCACTGCACATGGGGAACCCTCCTTAATTTTGAGTTAGCAGCACTCGAAGCTGCAGGTAAGGCAAAAGCATCTCCCGCGCTCCCTTAACACTCGCGCCATCCTGTGAAGTGCGGGCCACGGCCTGCACACGCTGGCTGACCGGGTTTTCCTCCACAAGTTCATCCAACGGCACGCCAAGAGCCCACGCAAGCGCCATAACCTGCTCAAGTGAGTAAGTCGCCTTGCCATTTTCCAGGCGACTGACTGCAGATTGCGACACCACACCATCGGTGGCGTCAGCCAAATCACGTGTGGTCATGCCACGATTTGTGCGCAACTGATGCAAGCGCGCGCCGAAGAAGTTGCTTTCTGTATTAGCCATACCTCTTCCCCCTTATCTGCTAGTGGACAGTATAGGGCAACACATGAATCAAAACAATGATTCTTTGATTCAGTGCTTGAATTCGATTCCTCAAATACGCTTTCTCACCTCGGTAATCTCCTTCCTCTCTTCCGCCGCATGACCGCCTAATCCCCGAAGATCAACATGATCGCAATCACCTCAAAGTTCAGATTTCAAGGCTCCGCAGGGAGACCTCCCACAAATCCCATCAGGCCTCACAGGCCTGCTTCTTAGGCCTAGCCCTTTCGTGCGCGTAATATTTACACACATGACAAATGGCACCTCTCCGCAATCGCATTCCGCTGATAGCGCGGATGCCAGCCCGCACGGTACTGCTTCGAGTGGCTCCCGCGACTCGAATAGTTCTCGTGGCCTGCGCGGCACCGGCGCCCGCCTGCGCGCCGGCCTCGCCACATCCGCCGCTCACGCCGCCACCTGGGCCTCCCGGAAGTCCGGTCGCGGCGCGGGTGGCATGATTGGTGGCCTAATTGCGCAGAAGATTGACCCGCGCATTCTGGCCTCCCTCGGCAAGGGACGCCCGGCCGCGATCATCACTGGCACCAACGGCAAGTCCACCACCACCCGCATGTTCGCGGCCGCCATGCGCGCCGCTGGCCACAACGTGGCCACCAACGAAGGCGGCGACAACATGGACGCGGGCATCATCTCCGCGCTGCTCGCCACTCCCGATGCGGACAGCCTGGTCCTGGAAGTCGATGAGCTGCACGTCCCGCACATCGCAGCGGATCTGAAACCGCAGGTCCTGGTGCTGCTGAACCTTTCCCGCGACCAGCTCGACCGCGTCGGCGAGATCAACAAGATTGAGGCCACACTCCGTGCTGCGGTGGATGCGAACCCGCAGGCGACGGTCATCGCCAACTGCGACGACCCACTCATCGCGTCGGCTGCCTGGGACGCCAAGAAGGTTATTTGGGTCTCCGCGGGCGGTGGCTGGACCAACGATGCCACCTCTTCCCCGCGTACCGGCGGCCCCATCATTCAGGACGGCCACAACTGGTACGCCGTGAAGCCACTCCCGGACGGCTCGGAGTTCAAGCGGCCAGAGCCGGACTACCGCATCACTGCGGAGGGAGTCATCACGCCTGCCGGCGACACCCTGCCGATGAACCTCACGCTGCCGGGCAATGCCAACCGCGGCAACGCCACCCTGGCTATCGCGGGCGCTGTCGATATGGGCGCGGACCTGGAGAAGTCCCTCCGGGCCACCGAGACCGTCGACAACGTTGCGGGCCGCTACTCCACCATGGTTGTGAGAGATGACAAGGGCGCCGAGAAGCACGTCCGCATGCTGCTGGCCAAGAACCCGGCCGGCTGGCAGGAGGCGCTGTCCATGGTCGACCGCACTGCGGATGCAGTGGTCATCGCAGTCAACGGTCACGTTGCTGACGGCGAGGACCTGTCCTGGCTGTGGGATGTCCGCTTCGAGGACTTCGACGGCATGGATGTGCTGTCCGCGGGCGAACGCGGAACTGACCTCGCGGTGCGGTTGCTGTATGCGGGCATCGATGCGAGGTTGGTCGCAAATCCGCTGCAGGCGATCCGGTCGTGTGAGGCGCGGGGGTCGTCGTCAAGCGTCACCCGAGTTGAGGTGCTGGCGAACTACACCGCCTTCCGCGATTTGAAGCGCGACATCGAACGAGCACAGGAGGAAAAGTAAATGAGCGAGCTGTCTATCGGCCTGATCCTCCCGGACGTACTGGGCACCTACGGCGATGACGGAAATGCGCTGGTGCTGCGGCAACGCGCGCGGATGCGTGGGATTGACGCCGAGATTGTCCCGATCAAGCTGGGCGATGCCGTCCCCACCGACCTGGATATCTACACCGTCGGCGGCGGCGAAGACGTCGCGCAGACCATCGCGGTGGAGCATCTGATCAATGACGGCGGCATCAAAAAGGCAGCCGAGGCCGGGAAGCAGGTCCTCGCGATTTGCGCGGGCTTCCAGATCTTCGGCAATTCCTTCCGCGCGGGCGGACGCGACGTCGCAGGTCTCGGCCTTGTCGACTGCACCACCGATTCACTCGAGTCGCGCGCGATCGGCGAAATCTGCACGCTCGTCGATCCCACGAACGGTTTGCTTGACGACGTCGACGCCAGCCCACTGACTGGCTTCGAAAACCACATGGGTCGCACGACCCTGGGTGCCGATGCGAAGCCGCTTGGTCGGGTTGTCCGTGGCGTGGGCAATACCGGCCCGGAAGTGGAGCAGGCGGACTCCGGGATTGCTCCGGGAGTGGACGTCTCTTCACTCACACCGACCGGTGACGCCGAGGGCGCGGTGCAGGGTTCGATTATCTGTACCTACCTGCACGGACCTGTGTTGGCTCGCAATCCGCAGCTGGCTGATCTTTTGCTGGCCCGCGCTACCAACCAGGACCTGTCGAGCCTGGCTCCGCTGGACCTCGAGGTCGTGGATAAGCTGCGCGAAGAGCGCATCCTGTCCAAGCCGCGTCCGAAGAGCGAGCGCTAGTTTTGTAGTTTCGCGCGCGGCCGGTTGGAGGCCTTAGACCTTCAGCCGGCCCGTCAGCGCGCGGGACAAGGTGAGTTCATCGACGAACTCCAAGTCACCGCCGAGCGGCATGCCGGAGGCCAATCGAGTGACCTCGAGATCCGGGAAGTCCCGGAGCAGCCGGGCCAAATAGGTCGCGGTTGCTTCGCCCTCGGTGTTGGGGTCAGTCGCGATGATGACCTCGTGGATTTCGGGGGGCTCGGTCTCGTCGACGTCGTCAAGCACGCCTGCGATGCGTTGCAGCAGCGTGCGGATATTGAGCTCGTTCGGGCCGATGCCGCCGAGCGGATCGAGCGCCCCGCCGAGCACATGGTAGCGACCGTTGTACTCCCCCGTGCGCTCGATGGCCTGGATATCGCGCGCCTCTTCAACGACGCACACCAGACCACGGTCGCGGCGTGTGTCCGAGCAGTACTGACACACGTCGCTTTCCGAGATGTTGCCGCAGACCCGGCAGAATTGCACACCCTCGCGCACCCGCCCCAGCGCGGATTGGAGTCGCCCGATGTCCTCCGGCTCCGCCTTCATCAGGTAGAAAGCGATACGCTGAGCTGACTTCGGGCCGATGCCCGGCAGGCGCGAGAACTCATCAATGAGATCTTGGAGTGGTCCCTCGAACAATGATAATTACCTACAAATACTGGTCTGAAAAGCTAATTTAGAAACCGAGGCCACCGAGACCGTCGAAGCCCTGGGACAGCGGGCCCATCTTCTGCTCCGCCAGCGACTGCACCTTAGCGGTAGCGTCCTGGAAAGCAGCGAGAACCAGGTCCTGCAGCCCGTCGACGTCCTCCGGGTCAACGACCTTCGGATCAATGGCGATGTCCGTGACCTCGCCCGAGCCCTGCATAGTCACCTTGACCAGACCGCCGCCGGCCTCACCGACGATGGTGGAAGCGACGATCTCCTGCTGTGCTGCCTGCAGCTGCGCCTGCATCTGCTGTGCCTGCTGCAGAATTGCGTTCATATCTGGCTGAGTCATAATTAATGTTCCTAACTATTGTGATCTTTACGTGCTGATTTGTAGTTACGCGCACGCTTCTAAGGCTCATCGCCCATGCTTTACGACGCGCATCGCCGCCCCATTCTAACGGCTCTAGCGGTCTTCCAGCGGTTTGGCTCCCAGCTCCTTTTCCAGCATCTCCATGACCACGTCCTTTAGCGAGCGGTGATCGAGAGACCCGACCTCGTTCGCGGCCTCGAAATACTCGGAGGTGTCCTCTTCGTAGTTGTTGTCCTGCGGGGTTTGGGGAACCGGGTTGTAGTTGGTGTTGGCGTTGGAGTTGTAGTTGGACGGGTTGCGCGAACTGTAGCTCTCTGTGCCCTCTGCGCCCTCTGGTGGAGCGAACTCCTCCATCGGCTCTGGTGGCAGCGGGACGCCGCCGAAGCCCGAATCCTGATTGGCTTGGGCCTGAGCATTTGCTTGAGCGTTTGCTTGTGCCGCGCGCAGGAATGACTGCGGCTGGTTTGGCTGCTGCGGCTGTTGCTGGGCCGGGTTCGGGTTCGGTTGAGCTGGCTGGCTTGGCTGACGTGACTGATGTGGCTGAGCCGGCTGGTCGTGGCCTGCCTGCTGTCCCATCGCAGCACGCTTGGCGGCTTCGATTTTGGCACGGCGCTCAACAACGGATGCGTATGTCGATGACCGCTGCGGGCGCGGTGCTGGCTCTGACTGAGTCTGCTGTTCCTGCTGTACCTGCTGCTCAGATGTCTCTGGTTGCGCTGGTGCTGCGGGTGTCGGTGCAGGGGCGGTGTCGTTCGGCGAGGACGAACCTCTTGACGACGAATCATCCTCCCCGGAACCACCACCACCAGTGGCTGTTGAACGCGGTGCGCGCGGGCGCGTACCGACGACACAGTGCACCTGGCCATTGAAGCCCGTCACCTGCTTCACGGCAGTGGATAGTGCCTGAGCGTAATCAGGCGTATTGAGCCTGGTAGCGAGCGCTCCTGTGCTGTGTCCAATGACGAGCGTATCTTTTTCGACATCGAGCGGTACCGCCTGCTCGGCCAACACGCGAATGGGGAACGCATGCTGTCCGTCGACAGCCGCAAGGATGTCCTGCCAATGCTCGCGGATTTGCTCGATACCGGCGGGTGCAGGTTCGGGCTCCGGCTGTGGTGTTGGTTCCGGTTGCGGTGCTTGCTCTGGTGCTTGCTGAACCTGCGGTTCCGGCTGCGATTCTGGTGCCTGAGTAGTCTGCGTTGGCTGCTCAGGCTGGACTGGTTGCTCGGGCTGGGCGGCCTGAGTTGGCCGTGTCGACTCGGCTGATTGAGCTGGCTGTGGGGCCTGAGTTGGCTGCTCAGAGTGGGTTGGCGAGGCAGAGACAACTGGCTCCTCCTCGACAATCGACATCGAGCCGCCTTCCCCCTCACGCTCGCGGGTTTGCTGCTCACGCTCCTGCGCAAGCTGCGCCCGAGTCTGCTGCTCGCTGATGCGGGCATGCTCCGCCATCTTCCGACGGAACTCACGAATCTTCTCCGCCTGTGCTTCTTCCTCGGACATCGGCTGCTCAGCCGGTTCAGGCTGCTGCGGTTGTTCGGCCTGCTGAGACTGTTCAACTGATTCGGCCGGCGTAGCCTGCGTAGGCTGTTCAGGCTGCGTAGGCTGTTCAGCGGTCGCAGTAGATGCTTCTGGTGCAGGCTGCGGCTCAGTTACCGACTCCTGCGACACCGGTGCCGCTGCCGCTGGTGCAGGCTGCTGCTGAACAGGTTCAGGCTGGGACTGAGGCTGCGACGGTGTCTGCGCTGGCGCTGCCTGCCCAGCACGACTGCCCTGGGTCTGCGCACCCTTCTTACGCTGGGCATTCCGCTGGCGCCATGCCTCACGAGCCGACTGGCCAGACTGCATCGGCGAAGCATCGGCCTCAGCCGCACCCGACCCCGGCCCCGCATCGGAAGACACCGGTGCCGATGCGGGGGTTGCGGCCCCCGAGCCGTCGGCAAGCGCGGGCCTGCCGTGTTCCAACGCCTCTACGCGCTGCAGCAGCGACTCCACGGAGTCTTCGGTGGCGGGCAGGAGCATGCGCGCGCACAGGACCTCGAGCAGCAGACGCGGCGAAGTCACGCCGCGGAAGTGACGCAGGCCGTCAGAGAGCACCTGCGTGAAGCGCGTCAGGGTAGCCGGGGGAATTGTCCCGGCCTGCTCCAGGACGCCGTCGATTTGGCTCTCCGGAATCTCTACAAGCCCCTGCTCCAGCGCGTTCGGCACTGCGGACAGCACCAGCAAATCACGCACTCGGCCAAGCAGATCCGAGGCAAACCGAGCCGGATCCTGGCCCGACATAATCACACGCCCGACCACGCTAAACATGGCCGCGCGATCGCCTGCCGCCAGCGCCTCAATCGCATCCGTGATGATTACGCTGTCAGTGACACCGAGAATGGCCGCAGAAGTCTCATAATCCACACCATCGGTGCCGGAACCAGCAATGAGCTGATCCATAACCGACAGCGAGTCACGCGGCGAACCGCCACCGGCCTGGATGACCAGCGGATACACGTCCGGCTCTACCCGCACACCCTCGGCCGTGACCACACGCTCAAGCAGCCCGCGCATATCCGGCGGGGTCAAAAGCCGGAACGGATAGTGGTGTGTACGCGAGCGAATCGTCGGCAGCACACGCTCCGGCTCCGTGGTCGCAAAAATGAAGATGAGATGCTCCGGCGGCTCCTCCACAATCTTCAACAGCGCATTGAAACCCGAGGCGGTAATCATATGCGCCTCGTCAATAATGAAGATGCGGTAGCGCGACTCCGCCGGCTGGAAGATAGCCTTTTCCCGCAGCTCACGCATATCTTCCACACCGTTGTGGGAAGCCGCGTCCAGCTCAATAACGTCCAAATTGCCCGGACCACCCGGCGCCAACGCACGACACGACGCACACTGGCCACACGGTGTCGCCGTCGGCCCCTCCGCACAGTTCAAACTGCGCGCCATAATGCGCGCCGACGAAGTCTTGCCACAGCCACGCGGCCCGGAGAACAAATACGCATGGTTAATGCGGTTGGGACGCCCCTGCGCATCACGAGATTCCAACGCCGCCGACAGCGGGTCAGTTACGTGCCGCTGCCCCACCACTTCGGCGAACGATGCCGGACGATACTTCCTATACAGAGCCACGTGCTCAGCCTACCTTCCACCCCGGACCGGCTAGTTCGAACCCTCCTGGGAAACAACCGACTCGCGGCACCAATCCCGCAGGTCAGCGTCCACTTCGGCCAACTTCTGCATCAACGCCTGCGGACCCTGCTGCTCATAAAACACCAGCTCCGCATCCGTAATTGGCACCAGCTGCGTCATCGTGGTCATGCGCCCCTGCGGCGACTCCACATCGCCCTCATGCAGGCTGATCTTGCCCGGCATCTCGGACACATTGGGCACCCCGTCGCTCCACACATACGGCACCGTGCACAGCACGTGCGCCACGGTAAAGGCCGCGCTTGACGACGACTCCCCTACCTCGGCCACCTGATCGGCCGCCAGCCGCACCGCATTCGGGATGACACGGCCCGGAATTGGCGACAGGAACTCCGGTTCTTCCTCCACCAGCGCTCCCGCGGCCGCGACCATGGTGGCCACGGGAAAATCAGCGTATGCGACGGAGAAGAGCTCCACGCGGATATCCGTCTTTGCTGCGCCGGTCAGGCCACAGTAGTTGCGGCCCAACTCCACGGTGGCGGCTGCCGTTTCCGGACGACGCTCGTTCGCTTGGCCGTCCGGCCCGTCGTAAAGCGAGAACTCAGCGACCCGAAGCGGAGCCGAATCGTGTTCCTGCCCGTGCCGACCACTGCCCGGCAGCTCCGTCACATACTCGCTGACCTGGGGTTCTCCGGGGAAAAGCCCGGAGATCCAAAACTTCGTCTCTTCGAAGTTCATATAGTCCTATCCCGACCTACCTGGCCTGCTTAACCTACGCAGTCGCCTTCTCAGCGGCGGCGAGCAGCACACAGGTAGCGACGCCATCCATAGCAACCTCGAGCTCCTCCATCGGAGGCAGCGACGGTGCCAGGCGGATATTGCGATTATTCGGATCCTGCTTCAGCGGGAAGGAAGAACCAGAACCGGTCAGCGCAATGCCGGCCTCCTTGGCCAGCTCCACCACGCGACGAGCAGTGCCATCGACCACGTCGAGGTTGATGAAGTAACCGCCGGTCGGCTTCGACCACTCTGCCACGCCGTACTCCGACAGGCGCTCATCCAGAATCTGCAGAACCTTCTCAAACTTCGGAGCCAGCGAACCTGCATGACGACGCATCTGCTCACGCACGCCCTCCGCGTCACCGAAGAACTTGGCGTGAGCCAACTGGTTGACCTTGTTCGGGCCAATGCCGCGGATACCAGCGTGCTTGAGGTAATCCTCCAAGTTGGCGTCCGAGGAAGCGTAGAAAGCAATACCAGCGCCTGCGAAGGTAATCTTCGAGGTCGAGCCGAATGCCCACACGCGGTTCGGGTTACCGGCCTCTTCCGCCCACTTAATGACGTTGTGAATCTCCGGGAACTCATCCGTCAGCGTGTGAACCATGTAGGCGTTATCCCACATCAGACGGAAATCCGGAGCGGCGGTCTCCATTTCAACCAGACGGCGGCAGACCTCAGCGCTGTAGGTCACACCCGTCGGATTCGAGAACATCGGGACATTCCACATGCCCTTAATCTGCGGGTCGGAGGCAACCAGCTTCTCCACGACATCCATATCCGGACCGTCTTCGTTCAACGGCACCTGAATCATTTCAATGCCGAAGTGCTGCGTGATAGCAAAGTGCCGGTCATACCCCGGAACCGGGCACAGCCACTTCAGCACCGGCTCCTCGTTCCACGGGCGCTCCGAGTCCACGTTGCCGAACTGCATGGCCCACGAAATCAGGTCAAACTGGATGTTCAGGCTGGAAGCATCCTGCGCCAGGACGTTTTCCACCGGCAGATCCATCAGTTCCGCCCAGATAGCGCGGATATCAGTAATGCCTTTGGCGTTGCCGTAATTGCGGACGTCCTCCCCAGAAGCCGAAATGTAATCCGGCGCTGGGAGACCCAGCAGGGCGTTTGCGAAATCAAGCTGCTCCGACGACGGCTTACCACGAGTCAAATTCAGTGCGAGATTACGGGACTTCAGTTCCTCATATGCCTTCGCAAACTCATCCTTGTGTGCCGCCAACTGCTGAACATCGAAGGAATCCACGGCCATGGTGTACGCACCCTCCCAGGTATCGGACATAAGTTAAAACCTGACAAAACTGGCACGGAAAGCTTTTTTCCCCGCGCCGCATCCGGCTTTGCAACCAAGTGTAAGGCATACCCCGGATTGGGATTTCTACAACTTCCCCGACAGCGCATCCAGACGCTGCTTACTCGGCCCCTCCAAGCCGATAATTTCTACCTCTTTGCCCCGGTCAGCAAACTTGACCCGCACCGAATCCAGCGCCGCCACCGTGGAGGCATCCCAAATCTCAGCCTCCGACATATCGATGACAATCCGCTGCGCAGGATCGGTGTAGTCGAATTGGTACACCAGGTCGTTACTGGAGGCGAAGAACAACTGACCCCGCACCTTGTACGTCCGGGAGTGGGCGCTGGGGTCGTCGTCAAGCACTTCGATCCTGACCAGGTGAGCGACACGGCGCGCGAACATCAGCGACGCCACGACCACGCCCGACACCACACCGATGGCAAGGTTATCCGTCGCCAGCGTGGCGATGACCGTCACCAGCATCACCGCCGTCTCCGAACGCGGCATCAGGCGCAATGTCCGCGGGGAAATCGAGCGCCAATCGACCGTGTCCACCGCCACCACAACCATCACCGCAACTAGCGCCGCCATCGGAATCGCACCGACTGCGGAACTGAGCAGAAGGACCAGAATGAGCAGGAAGACGCCGGAAAAGAGCGTCGTCAAGCGAGTGCGTCCCGACGATTCCTTCACACCCACCATCGTCTGACCAATCATCGCGCAGCCAGCGATACCGCCGAAGAAACCGCCCGCGATATTCGCGACACCGAGCCCCCACGTCTCGCGGGTCTTGTCCGAATGCGTGTCCGTGATGTCGTCGACGAGTTTCGCCGTCATCAGTGATTCCATAATGCCGACGATCGCCACGCCAACCGAATACGGCGCAATCAGCTGCAGAGTCTCCCAGGTCAGCGGCACATTCGGAATCAGCAGCTGCGGGAGGGATTCCGGGAGCTCACCCATATCGCTCACGTTCGGCACGCGCCAATCCGCCAACACCGCAACAAGCGTGACGACGAGCACCGTTACCAGCGGAGCCGGAATCGCGGTGAACACACGGGGCAGGAACACCATAATCGCAATACCCAAGGCGACCAGCGGGTACACCAACCACGACACATCGATGAGATGTTCCAGCTGCGCGGTGAAAATGAGGATACCCAGCGCGTTAACAAAGCCAATCATGACCGCGCGCGGAATGAAACGCTGCAGCTTAGCGATACCCAGCGCCGCAAAAGCAATCTGCAACACACCCGCGAGCAGCACCGTTGGAATGAGGTAATCCATCCCGTACGTCCGCGACAACGGCGCGACGACGAGCGCAACCGAACCAGCGGCAGCAGTAATCATGGCCGGGCGGCCACCCGTAAAGGCAATCACAATGGCCATAATCACCGAGCTAAACAGCCCCACCGCCGGGTCCACGCCCGCCAGGATGGAAAACGAGATGACCTCGGGGATTAGCGCGAACGACACCGCAGCACCGGCCAGCAGCTCGGTGCGCAGGCGCTTCGGTGAAGAAACTGCGAACCGGAAGGAGTCCCACACGCCCATTGGCGCTGGGGTTTCTCGGGTTTCTGGTGGTCCTGGAGTTTCTAGCGGTTCTCGTGTTGTCTGTGGTGGCACTCGCGTGTCGTCTGCATCGCTCATGCACAGTATTCTTCCAGACCAGCGAACGCGACCACTTGTGGCCAAGGTATTCACCTATCGATGCGCTGCAGCGTGGCCATAAGTGAATAGCTCATCGATAGGTGAAATGGCCTGGCCAATTTCGCGGGGATAAGTGCCGAAAAAACATCGATAGGTCACAGGAAACCGCCGACAAGTGCCCGAAACCTAGCCATAAGTGCCAGAAGAACGCCGGGGATAAAAAAAGGGGACCCCACGCACCCGTCAGAGCTCGCTGACCCTTGCTGCATTCCTGCCCTGGGGGAGTTCACGAGATGGACGCCGCATGGGATCCGTGAAGACAGCCTACTACAGGCCCACGCAAAAAGTCACACTGCTAGCGCTCGCCGCACCGTTCAGCGAAGAACTGCCACACTAATCAGCGCGCTGCCACCACGGATTCGTCACCAGTTTCGTGACAGCATTCATGACAGCATTCATGACAGTTCCCCGCCTCCCCGCAGCCCCCGGCATATACTGCAAATCCGGGTTAAGTAAAGAAAAGTGTGTCCGCATGCCACCATAACCCCAGACCACACACCACAAATCACCAAAGAATAGCT